>JAHECW010000193.1 GCA_024641545.1 Acidobacteriota bacterium | reverse complement strand
ACAGAGCGAATCGCATGGGTTGGCTGGAGTGTCGTGGCCTGGGGCGGGCAGGCCCGGACGACGTGAAGTCAACGAGCGCGAGAAATGTGCGCACCATCACAACCGGTTTCCCGGCGTTTTTCGCTTCACACAGTAGAGGCAGCCGCAGGAGCGGCAGTCGCAACAACCGATTTGGGGAGGACGCCATGTATTCGAGCACGAACACCACCGACAACCGCTATACCATCAACCTCGCGATCCGTGTGTTTCTTGCCATCCTGACCATGGCGATTCTGGCGGGCACCGCCGGTCCGGTCCAGGCAACCGGCCTGCTGTTCTACGCCCTCGAGAACGGACAGGTACGGGGCTTCGACATGGTCACCGGCACCGATTCGATCAGCATCCCGGCCAACGCTTTCTTCGGCAGCCCACCGAACCCGGCCACCGGCCGCAACATCGCCTACGACCCGGTCACCGATCTCTTGTGGTACTCGGCCGACGACAACCACGTTCATTCGGTCGTGGTCGGCACTCTGGCGGCGGGACCGACCATCTCGGACATCAACGACGCGTACTACGGCGCCATCCGCACCATCGCCATTGATCGGTACGTTCGGCGCCTCTATATCTCGAACTCCAACGGCAACGTTGAGGTCTACGAGCTGATCACCAACACCCGGATGTACACGATCCCTCTCTCAGCCTTCGGCGCCGGCGAACCGAATCCGGGCAACCGCCGACGGCTCGCTGCCGATGCCTGGGGTTACCTTTGGTTTGCCGCGTCCGACGGCACCTTCAAGGAGTTCAATCCGATTCAACACAACCCCCGCTTCACCGGACGGGAGATTCCGGTCAGCCAGCAGAGTGAACCGGGAGCCCCAGGTCAGCAGCGCGCCTTCGTCGTGGTGCGCTGGCCGACCGGAGAACATCATCTCTATTACGCCACCACGGAGGACATCGTACAGACCGCGAACTTGGACACCCTGACCAACGCCAACCACAGCTTCCCGCTCGCCTGGTTTCTGACCTGGAGCAATCCCGGCGCGCTCCGCTCGCTCGCAATCGACCCGACATGGACCCCCTCCGGATTCCCCCCGGCGGTGCCCACCGGGGTCGCGGCCAGCGACGGTCTGTACCTGGACATGGTAGAGGTGACCTGGAATGCCGACCCCAGCTACCCGATCTACTGGGTGTACAGGCGCGAGTCCGGAACCAGCGACTGGCCCTGGCGCTCGGTTTGTTACAACAACGGCTGGTACGAAGACACCTATGCGGTACCCGGTGTCACCTACGATTACACCGTCCAAGCCTGCAACACTTGGGGTTGCAGCGATTACGGTACCCAAACCGATGCCGGACACAGAGGCATCATCGCTCCACCGACGGGAGTGACCGCCAGCCAGGGCACCTTGTACGACCGGGTCCTCATTTCCTGGGATGCGGTCTCGGGCGCAAACGGCTACCTGGTCGGCCGGGCGCCCGAAAGCGGAGGTGTTCCCACCACCGAATGGGTGACGGAAACCACCTACAACGACATGAATGCCCTGCCGGCCGGTTCCTTCTGGGAGTATTGGGTCTACGCCTGCACCGACCCCTCATCCTGCTCGACAAGCACCGGATCGGTGTGGGGCTGGATCGGGACCTATATCTTCATCGACGGGTTCGAGTCCGGTGATCTGTCCGGGTGGAGCAGCGCTCAGTACTGAGCAGCACACCGGACCGATTCTCACGGGCGGGCGCTTTGGCGCCCGCTCGACTCTTTCTGGAATCGCTGATACAACAGGTACAGGGTATTTTAGATGACAGCCCAGTGCACCGAACCCGGCGGCGTGACGGAGCTGCTCCACGCCTGGAACGAGGGCGATGTCGAGGCGCTGAGCAACCTCATGCCGATGGTCTTCGCGGAGCTCCGCCGGATGGCGCGGCTCCGCTTTGCTTCGGAACGCTCGGGCCACACCCTGCAACCGACCGCCATCGTCAACGAGGTCTATCTTCGTCTGGCCAACCAGAAGGCGCCGCACCTCGTCAATCGCGATCATTTCCTCGCGTACTCGGGGAAGATGATGCGGTGGATCCTGGTCGACCACGCCCGACGGCACCGCTCCGAGAAACGCGGCGGCGAGCAACCAACCATCTGCCTCAACGACGATCTCGATGTCGAACAGGCGGCCGCACCCCTCGTCGACATCATCGCCCTCGATGAAGCCCTGAACCGGCTCGAAGCGCTGGAGCCCCGCCAGAGTCGGGTGGTCGAGCTCAGGTATTTTGCCGGTCTGACCATCGAGGAAACCGCAGAATTGACGGGTGTTTCCCTGAGCTCGGTCAAGGACGACTGGCGATTGGCGAAGATCTGGCTTTATCGCACCTTGACAGGGACCTAGGATGACCAATTCTCACTGGCGATCTGAACCGAGTCTCTTGCGCTCTGGGCGCTCGCGAAAGTGCTCAACGGACCTCGGGGTACGCTTCCGCTTTTCGCGAGCGCCAGAGCATCAAGATCCTGGCACATCTCATCCAGTAGAACCGTTCGTCCTAGGTCTGACCTAGGATGACCGAACGCGAAGGCTACCGCCGGATGCAGGAGGTCTTTCTCCGGGCGAGCGCACTCGACACGACCGAACGGGCGGCCTATCTCGATTCCGCCTGCGCCGACGATTCCGACCTGCGGGCGGAGGTCGAAGGGATGTTGGCGGCGGAAAGCCGGGTCGGCACCTTCCTCGAGAGTCCGGTGATCCCGCCCTCGCCGGCAAGCCGAACGGCCGCCGAATGCGACCCCGAGGTCATCGGTCCGTACAGACTCCTGAAGAGACTGGGCGCCGGCGGCATGGGAGTGGTCTATCTCGCCGAGCAGATGGAACCGGTTCGCCGTCAAGTTGCCCTCAAGCTGATCAAGATCGGGATGGATACCGAGCAGGTGGTGGCTCGCTTCGAGATGGAACGCCAGGCGCTGGCGATGATGGAGCACCCGGGAATCGCCCGCGTCCTGGATGCAGGCGCGACCGACGACGGCCGACCTTTTTTCGTGATGGAGGTCGTACGGGGAACCCCAATCACCGACTTCTGTGACAAGAAAGGGCTGAGCCTCGACCAAAGGCTCGCGCTCTTCGCCCGGGTGTGCGACGCCCTGAACCATGCCCACCAGAAGGGCATCATCCACCGCGACATCAAACCGTCGAACGTCCTCGTCGAGAGCCGAGGCGCCGACGTGACGCCCAAGATCATCGACTTCGGCATCGCCAAGGCGACCAACCAGAGATTGATCGAGGGCGGCCTGCACACGGGTGTCGGCCAGATCATCGGCACTCCCGAGTACATGAGCCCCGAGCAGGCGGACGCGTCCGGGCTCGACATCGACACCCGGTCCGACATCTACTCGATGGGTGTCCTGCTCTACGAGCTGCTGGCCGGAATCCTGCCCTTCGACTCCGCCGGCGGCCGATCCGCGGGCCTCGGCCAGATTCACCGCATCCGCTCCGAGGAAGAACCTCCGACACCGAGTACGAAAATCTCGTCGATCGACGGTTCCGGGATCACCTGCGGCCTCAGCCCACGCGAGCTCAGGCGTCGCTTGAAAGGGGATCTGGACTGGATCGTCATGAAGGCGATCGACAAGGATCTCGACCGCAGGTACCAGGCTGTCTCGGAGTTCGCCGCGGACATCCGGCGGCATCTGGCCCACGAGCCGGTGCTCGCTTCACCTCCGGGCACGACGTACCGTCTGCGGAAGTTCGTCCGCCGGCATCGCACCGCGGTCGCCGGTTTTGCCGCGGGAATCCTGCTCCTGCTCGGCGGCGTCGTGGCCACAACCTCACAGGCGGTAAGGGCAACCCGGGCCGAGCGGGAGGCCCTTCACCAGGCCGCCCTCGCCGCCGATGTCAACGATTTTCTGATCTCCATGCTGTCCGAGGCCAATCCCGCGAACCGGCCCGCCGGAACCGAGTTCTCGGTGCTCGACGCGCTCGAGACTGCGGCCCACATCGTCGACGCCGGCGGCCGCTCTCCACGTCTCGAGGCCGAGGTTCGAAGGGTGGTCGGGATCACCTTCTACTCCCTCGGACGGTACGACGAGGCCGAGCTGCAGACGCGCTCGGCCCTCGAGACCCTGCAATCACTCGATCCGGTCCCCGCCATCGAGGTGGCCCGACTCAAGGTGCAACTGGGAAATATTCTGGTCGACAGCGGCGAATCGGACGAAGCGGCACGCAACCTCGAAGAGGCTCGGGAAGTCTTCGCCAGCGTCGGTGATGTCGCCATCGTGGACTGGGCCACCGCAACCCACGACCTCGCCGACGTAGCCACCATGAGGGGCGACCACAAAACCGCGGAAGAGCTCCAGAAGGCGGCTCTCGCCGCCGCCCGATCGGTCGACGGAGATCCCGCCACCATTATCGAGGCGAGGGTGCTCATCGATCTGGGTTCCCTCGATCTCGAATTGATGGAGATCGAGAGCGCCGAGGCCCGGATCCGTGAGGGATTGTCGCTCCAGCGCGCCGTGCTCGGCGACAACCATCCGACCATCGCCGAAACCCAGCTCTCCCTGGCCAAGGTGCTTTTCGAAAAAGGCGAGTTCGACAAGGCCGACCAACTCTTCCAGGCCAGCCTCGAAACAACCCGCAAGGTCTTCGGTGAGAACCACATCCGAGTCGCCGTCGTTCTTCACAACTACGGCTTCCACCTCATGAATCGGAATCCCAGGCAAGCCGAGGTCTACCTTCGCCAGGCGGTCCAGCTCCTGGAGGGTCTCGGCAACGACGTCGCGGTCGCCCGCGCCCTCGACGTACTCGCCGCCGCACAGCTCGACAACGAGGATCATGAGCAGGCGGAAGCGAGCTTCGTACGGGCGCTCGACCTTCGTCGCGGTTCACTGCCCGACGAACACCCCGATATCGCCCAGAGCATGAACAATCTGGGAAGTCTCTATTTGCGGAGCGGTCGCCACGACCGGGCCGTACCACTCCTCGCCGAGGCCCTCGATCGGTATTCGGGCCTTTATGGTGAGAGGCACCCGATGGTCGTCGTCGTGACCTACAACCTGGGCTCCGCCCAGTCCGACGCCGGGCATCCGGACGAGGCTCTGGACAACCTCCGGACTGCGTCCACCCTCGCCACCGAGATCTTCCCGGAAGGCCATCTCAACACGGCGGTGATGCGGGCCAAGTACGGTGAATGCCTGGCGCGGTTGTCACGATTCGACGAGGCGGAGGCGCTCCTAGTCCCGGCCCACCAGCAGATCTCGGAACAGCTCGGTACGGATCACTGGCGGAGCCGACAGGCGGCCGAGATGATCGTCGAACTCTATTCCAGGTGGGGCAAGGCTCCGCCCGGAGATTGACACCCGGGAACATTCGTGAATAATCAACAGATCATGGCCGGACGCCCCGCCTCCCGCGTCTTTGATCTCGAGCACCTCGATGGTGCTGCGGGCGCAGCCGTTCCGTCGACGCTGAACCTCCTCCTTCTCGCTCTTATGAAGGACATACCGGGGGTCCAGACCTAAGCTCTTTTGCCGATCGTCACCAGGCCCCCGAGGAATCGGGGGCCTTTTATTTTTTTCGAAACCGGAGGAGCGAACACCATGGCAACGCAGAACGGCAACCGGGTCCTGATCTTCGACACCACCCTGCGCGACGGCGAGCAGTCGCCCGGCGCCAGCCTGACGAGCACTGAGAAACTCGAGATCGCGCGCCAGCTCGCCCGCCTCGGGGTCGATGTCATCGAGGCCGGGTTCCCGGCGGCCAGCCCGGATGATCTCGAGGCCGTCCGCCGGATCGCGGGCGAGATCGGGACCGAGGAGGGTCCGATCATCGCCGGTCTCGCCCGCGCCCATCCACGCGACATCGACAAGGTCTGGGAGGCCGTCCAACCGGCGGCCAGACCGCGGATCCACACCTTCATCGCCACCTCCGATCTCCACCTCGAGCACAAGCTCAGGATGAGCCGGCCCGAGGTCGTCGATCGGACCCGGAAGATGGTCGCCCATGCCAGGTCCTACTGCAGCGACATCGAGTTCAGCTGTGAGGATGCGGGCCGGTCGGACCCGGCCTTCCTCGTGGAGGTCTGCTCGCACGCAATCGAAGCCGGGGCGACCACCATCAACGTCCCGGACACGGTGGGCTATACATCGCCGGAGGAGTACTTCGCACTCATCAGCCGCCTTCGTGCCGAAACACCCGGGGCCGACAACGTCATCTGGTCGACCCACTGCCACGACGATCTCGGGATGGCCACGGCCAACAGTCTGGCCGGGATCCGGGCCGGAGCGCGGCAGGTGGAGGTCACCGTCAACGGCATCGGCGAGCGCGCCGGCAACACCAGCCTCGAAGAGGTGGTGATGGCGCTCAAGACCCGGCACCGGTACTTCGGGATGGAAACCGGCATCGACACCACCCAGATCATCAGGTCCAGCCGCATGGTGGCCAGCTTCACCGGGATCTCGGTGCCGCCCAACAAGGCGGTGGTGGGCTCCAACGCCTTCGCCCACGAGGCGGGCATTCACCAGGACGGCATCCTCAAGCACCAGAGCACCTACGAGATCATGACCCCCGCAACCGTCGGGCTCGACCAGTCGAAGCTCGTGCTCGGCAAACACAGCGGCCGCCACGCCTTCCGCGTCCGGCTCGAACAGCTGGGATTCGAGCTCGATGACGACGCGGTGGCCACGGCATTCTCCAGCTTCAAGGAGCTCGCCGACAAGAAAAAGGCGATCACCGATGCCGATCTCGAGGCGCTGGTGGCCGACGAGTTCTTCCAACCCGAGGAGATCTTCAAGATCGTCGATCTCCAGGTCACCTGCGGCAGCCCCGGAATGCCGACGGCGACGGTGAGAATGATCAAACCCGACGACGGGCAAGCCATCGGGGTTTCCGTCGGCACCGGACCCGTGGATGCGGTCTTTCAGTCCATCGACCAGATCATCGGCCGACCCACGACCCTGGTCGAGTACACCGTTCACAGCATCACCGAGGGGATCGACGCCCTGGGCAACGTGACCGTCCGGATCGTCGACGCCAACGATCCCGGGCGAACCATCAGCGGCCACGGCGCCGATGTGGACATCATCGTCGCCAGCGCCAAGGCCTACGTCGCCGCCAAGAACCGGATGATTGCCCGAGCCGGCGGCGCCGCCCGTGTGGCGGCCACCGAAACCAACGACATCGGCGCCGCCTGGGAATCGCTCAGGATGGGCGGCAACGGGTTCTGATCGGGAAGGCATCGAGATGACTGATCCAGGAACCACGCTCTTCGACAGGATCTGGGACGACCACCGGGTGAACGCGGCGCCTGCGCCCGATGGTGGTCCCGACACGCTCTACATCGACCTCCATCTGATCCACGAGGTCACCTCGCCGCAGGCGTTCTCGATTCTGCGGGAGCGTGGACTCGGGCTCCGCCGGCCGGGCCAGACCGTCGCCACCATGGATCATTCGATTCCGTCGACCCCACCCGGACCCGACGGCCGCTATGTCATCGAAGATCCCGACGCCGAGGTTCAGCTCGCCGCGCTCGCACGCAACTGTGACGAGTTCGGGGTTCCGCTCTTTCCCATGGGACACGAAAACCAGGGGATCGTCCACGTCACCGCGCCGGAGCTCGGTCTCGTCCAGCCCGGGATGACCATCGTCTGCGGCGACAGCCACACCGCCACCCACGGCGCGTTCGGCGCGTTGGCATTCGGCATCGGCACGAGCCAGGTGGCCCATGTCTTCGCCACCCAATGCCTGCTCGCCCACCGGCCCAGGACCTTCGAGATCCGCATCGACGGCGCCCTCCAACCCGGGGTCACGGCCAAGGACGTCATCCTGTCGGTGATCGCCGGGATCGGCACCGAGGCAGGCACCGGCCACGTCTTCGAGTACACCGGAACGACCATTCGGGCGATGTCGATGGAAGAACGGATGACGGTGACCAACATGTCCATCGAGGGCGGCGCCACGGCAGGTCTCATCCAGCCCGACGACACCACCTTCGACTATCTCGCGGGTCGGCAGTATGCACCCCGCGGCGCGGCCTTCGACGATGCGGTCGCCCGGTGGCGACGGCTCGCCACCGACGAGTCCGCCGCCTACCATCGCTCGGTCGAGATCGATGCCCGCCGCGTCGAACCCATGATCACCTACGGCACCAACCCGGGGATGGGCATGGCGGTGCACGAGCCGGTGCCGGACCCGGCCGCGCTGACCAACGCATCGGACCGGAGATCGGCTCAACGGGCGCTCGAATACATGCGCATCGAACCCGGCAAACCCCTTCTCGGCCATCCGGTGGAAGTGGTGTTCGTCGGCAGCTGCACCAACTCGCGTCTCAGCGACCTCCGGGACGCGGCCCGCATCCTCGAGGGAAGAAAGGTCAGCGACACGGTCAGGATGCTTGTCGTGCCGGGTTCGCAGAGGACCAAACGAGCGGCCGAGGACGAGGGTCTCGACACGATCTTCAAGACCGCCGGCGCGGAGTGGCGCGAGCCCGGCTGCTCGATGTGCCTGGCGATGAACGGCGACAGGCTCGAACCCGGCCAACTCTCGGTCAGCACCTCGAACCGGAACTTCGAGGGCCGCCAGGGGCCCAGCGGCCGGACCATCCTCGCGAGTCCGCTGACGGCCGCGGCCTGCGCCGTGACCGGCGTGATCACCGACGTCAGGGAGCTGCTGTGATGGAAACCCTCGCCAGCCACGCGATTCTGCTGCCCATCGACAACATCGACACCGATCGGATCATCCCAGCGCGGTTCCTCATCACGACCAAGACCAAGGGCCTCGGCCGCCACTTCTTCAGCGACTGGATGCACGGCTCGAGCGCCCTGACCGACGCTCGTGTTCTCGTCGTCGGGCACAACTTCGGCTGCGGCAGCTCACGCGAGCACGCGGTCTGGGCTCTCGCCGACTTCGGAATCGAGGCCGTCGTCTCCACCGGCTTCGCCGACATCTTTCACGCCAACGCCCTTCGCAACGGGCTCATCCCGGTGGTCGTCGGGCCGGAGGATCACGAAAAGCTCGTGACCGAGCTCGAAACCTCGCCGGAGCAGGAGGTGGTCATCGATTTCGCTTCCCGCCGCCTGTCCTGCGGCTCGATCGAGGCGGGTTTCACCGCCGCCATCGACACCGTCAGGATCGAGGACCGCGAGACCCCCGGTGGCGAAGAACTCGATGCGCTGCTCCGGCAAGCCGACCTCATCGGTCGCCACGAGGCCGGTCGACAGCCCCGGGTCGACACCCGAAAGGACCTCTGATGTCCTCGAACATCCTCCTCCTCCCGGGTGACGGAATCGGGCCCGAGATCGT
>JAHECW010000037.1 GCA_024641545.1 Acidobacteriota bacterium | reverse complement strand
TTTGTTCCCGAGTGCTCGGAGCGCTGCCTCTGCCGCTGCCCCGGTCGCTGCCCCGGTCGCTGCCCCGGTCGCTGCCCCGGTCGCTGGGCGCGATTCAAACTTCCGGCCCGCCGGTGACATCAAAGATCAGAAGCGCGAACCGAAGCGCGTGGGTTTACGTAGACCAATGCGAGGGAGAGAGTCGCCATGGGCAAACTGTTGCGGTTGCTGCTGGTCTTGATCTTTGTGGGTGCCGCGGGCGGCGCCATCTACGCCTTTGTCGGGAAGAGCGGCGGTGAGGAAAACGGCCTCACCCTGATCGAGGCCGAACTCGGCGACATCACCGAGAAGGCCCTCGCCGTGGGTCAGATCGAACCCCGCGAACGCTTCCAGGTCAAGTCGAAGATCTCCGGGATCGTCGCCCGCTGTTTCGTCGAGGTCGGCGACACCGTCCGGGCCGGGGACCCGCTCTTCGAGGTCGCGCCGGACCCGACACCGCAGGAACTGCTCAACGTCGACCACGGCGTGCGCTCGTCGGAAGCCAGCTTCCTCAAGGCCGAAGGCGACTTCAAGCGCGGCCAGGAACTCTTCGACGACGGCCTGATGTCGAAGGGAGACCTCGATGCGCTGCGCGAGACCTACGAGCTGGCGAGGATCGCCCGCCAGCAGGCCACCGACAACCGCCAACTGACCCGCAGCGGTCGGGTGAGCGGTGGCGATACCGAAGTCGAGGCCATCATCCGCACCCCCGCCAGCGGCACGGTGCTCAGCCGCGCCGTCAACGTCGGCGACCCCGTGGTGCCGTTGACCTCCTACCAGCCGGGCACCGAGTTGGCGTCCGTAGCCGACATGTCAGACCTGATCTTCAAGGGCACGGTGGACGAGATCGACGTCGGCAAGATCACGGTCGGCATGCCGTGCCGGATCAAAGTCGGCGCACTGCCCGACCGGCCGGTGACCGGACGGCTGTCTCGGATCTCGCCGCAGGCACAGAAGAGCGAGGGAGCCACTCTGTTCGACGTCGAGATCGAGCTCGATCCCGACCAGGGGGTGTTGCTGCGCGCCGGATACTCGGCCAACTCCGACGTCGTGATTCGCGAGAAAACCGGCATCCTGCTCATTCCCGAGCGGCTGGTGCTGTTCGAGAACGACGCGACCTTCGTCGAGATCCCGGACCCCGGCCCGGAGGCCGAACCGCGCAAGGTCGCGGTCGAGCTCGGGCTCTCGGACGGCCTCAACGTGGAGATCACGTCCGGCCTCGCCGAGGGCGACGAGGTGGTTCAGAGGCCGCCCAAGGAAATCAGCTGATGCGACTCGCGGACGCGAATCGCGGTGGGTTGGTCGTGTGACCAGCTTCGGGTCTTTTCTCCGGCAGCTCGGCCGCGACTTGTGGAGCCAGAAGCTGCGTACGTTCCTGACCGCCTTCGGCATCATCTGGGGCACCGTGGCGGTCAGCCTGCTGCTTGCCTTCGGCAACGGGCTGCACCGGCACATGATCAAGACCACCGCCGGGCTCGGTGACCGAATTGTCATCGCCTGGACGATGCGCACGTCGATGATCTTCGAGGGACTCGGCAAGGGTCGCCGGATGAGGATGACGGAGGAGGACATCGAGTACCTCAAGGCTCAGGTGCCGCTCATTGCCGGCATCTCGGGCGAGTACTCCGAGAATCTGATCGCCCGCTTCGGCGATCGCCAGCGATCGGTGGAGGTGTCCGGCGTGTCTCCGGCCTACGGCCCCATGCGAAACATGGTGCCGGCCGTCGGCGGTCGTTTCATCGATCAGTTGGACGTCGGGCAGCGGCGTCGCGTCGTTTTTGTGGGCAACGAGTTGGCCGAGGATCTTTTTGGCACCCTGGACGCAGTCGGCGAGACGGTGATGATCCACGGCTCGCCGTTTCTCGTCGTCGGCGTGCTCCAGCCGAAGGAACAGGACTCGTCCTACTCGGGCCGCGACCACTCCAAGATGATCATCCCGGAGTCGACCTTCCGCGCCCTCACCGGCCAGAAGTACGTCAACAACTTCATTTACAAGGCGCCCACGCCGGACCTCAACAAGGCGCTGAACGAGCAGGTGAGGGTGGCACTGAGCAGCCGGTTGCGCTTTCATCCGGACGACGACCAGGCGATTCAGGTGTGGGACACGTCCGAGATGTTCGTCTTCATGGACGCGTTCATGCTCGGCTTCACGGTGTTCCTCGGCATCATGGGGGTGCTCACCCTGGTGGTGGGTGGCATCGGCGTGTCCAACATCATGAACGTGGTCGTCGAGGAGCGGACCCGCGAGATCGGCATCAAGATCGCCCTCGGCGCCCGCGGCCGCGCGATCCTCGGCCAGTTCATGCTCGAGACCATGATCCTGACCGCGGTCGGTGGCGGCGTCGGGCTCGCCATCTCGTTTGCGATCTGCAGCATCTTTCCGACCAATCTCGAGGAGTACGTCGGCCTCCCGAACCTGTCTCCGGGTCTCGCCCTGTTGACCGCCTCGGTCCTCGGGTTGGTGGGCCTCGTAGCGGGCTATTTCCCGGCGCGCGACGCGGCGCGCCTCGACCCCGTCGTGGCGATGAAGCTGTGATCTCGAGGAGGACGAGCCATGGGTCGTGATCTCGCAGTCATTGCGACGCTCTTCCTCAAGGCGTCGTCGCTCCAGCGCAAGCGGGCGATGCTCACAGTTGCGGCCATCGCCTGGGGGACGGTCGCCATCGTCATGCTGCTGGCCTTCGGCGAAGGCCTCAGGCACCAGCTCATGAAGGGGCAGCGGGGGATGGGGGAGAACATCGCCGTGTGGTGGCCCGGCGAGACATCGAAGGTGTGGGAGGGTCTTCCCGAGGGTCGGCCGGTCCGCCCGATCCTCGACGACATCGGCTATCTCCGCGGGCGCATCACTGCGGCCTCTGGCGTCATTGGCGAGCTGACCAGCTGGTCGAGTTCGCTGAGCTGGGGAACCACCACCATCACCGGCCGGGTGACCGGCGCCAATTGGGAGTACGGCGAGATGCGCCACCACTTTGCGCAGGCCGGCGGCAGATTTTTCAACGCCAACGACGAGCGCGAAAAGCGGCGGGTGATCTTTCTCGGCGACGAGCTCGCAAAGGACACCTTCGGCGAAGCGGACCCGGTCGGGGAGACGATGTTCGTTGATCGCATCCCCTACCTGGTCATCGGGGTGCTCGAGCACAAGATGCAGATGGGTACCTACAAAGGGCCCGATGCCAACGGCTCGGTGATCCCCATCACGACGTTTTCCGCGCAGTTCGGCACCCAGAGGCTCAACAACATCGTTTTCAAGGCGAGGACCGCAGAGGACATGCCGCTGGCGCGGCAGCAGTTCAACGAGGCGCTCGCCGCCAAGTACCGTTTTGATCCGACGGACGAGCAGGTCACCGGGTTGTGGGACACCGTCGAGTTCGGCAAGGTCATGGCCAAGATCATGATCGGCCTGCAGGCATTCCTCGGCATCATCGGCGGGCTGACCCTCCTCGTCGGCGGCATCGGGGTGGCCAACATTATGTACGCGGTGGTCAAGGAGAAGACCCGCGAGATCGGCGTTCAGATGGCTGTCGGGGCTCACCGGGGCTGGATCACCGGGCCCTTTGTCCTGCAGGGGATGACCTACACCCTGCTCGGCGGCGCCTTCGGTCTTCTCATCGCGGTCATCCTGATCATGCTCGTCCGGCTGGTCCCGGTGGAGGGCAACCAGGCCCTCGAGTTTCTCGGCAAACCGACCTTGAGCGTCGAAATCGCGGTGGCGACGGCGGCGCTGTTGGGATTCATCGGGATCATCGCGGGCTATTTCCCGGCGCGGCGCGCGGCGAGCGTCGACCCGGCGGAGACCTTGCGCTATGAGTAGGCGACCTCGGACGCGGGCACGGACGCGGGCGCGGACGCGGAAACGGAAGCAGACATGAACTGGCCATTGAAGAAGAAGACGAACGGCGACGGGACCTCCAACGGGCACATCATCGAGATGCTCGGGATCACCAAGGTCTACAACACCGGCAAGATCAAGGTCGAGGCCCTCAAGGGGATCGAGCTCGTGGTCGACAAGGGCGAGTTCGTCGCCGTGGTCGGTCCGTCGGGTTCGGGAAAATCGACCCTGCTCAACCTCATCGGCTGTCTCGACACGCCCACCGGCGGGAGCTACATGATCGGCGGTGAGGCCGTCGCCGGGCTCGATCGCGACGCCCTCGCCGATGTCCGCAACCGCCGGGTCGGTTTCGTCTTCCAGAACTTCAATCTCCTCCCTCAGCTGACGGCATTGGAGAACGTGGAGCTGCCCATGCTCTTCGGCGGCGTCGGCCGCCGGGAACGGCGGCGCCGGGCCGTGGAGCACCTCGAACGGGTCCGCCTCGGCGATCGGGTCGAGCACCGGCCCACCGAGCTCTCGGGCGGACAGATGCAGCGGGTGGCCATCGCGCGGGCGCTCGCCATGGAGCCCGACATCGTCCTCGCCGACGAGCCCACCGGCAACCTCGACACCGGCTCGGGGTCCGATGTCATGAGCCTCTTGTCGGAGCTCTGGGGGCAGGGCAGGACGCTCGTTGTCGTCACCCATGACCAGACCCTCGCCAAGAGGGCGGGTCGCATCGTCGAGATCCGCGATGGGCTCGTCGTTACCGACCGGCGCGCAGTGGCCTGAGGCGCCCCCGTTCTGAAAGACCGCAGATGGCGCAGATGGCCCCGGATCTCATCGCAGCGTCGCAGGGTTGAAACGCAAAGACCGCCAAGTGCATCCATCGCAAAGACGCGCAAAGCCATCGCAATGGAGAGCTGGTCATGCGTTGCGTGAGGGTTGCCTGACTCCGTGGTGAAGTTTTCTCGGCGGGAGCGTGTCTGAAGGGCAAGTTGGAAGCTCGCCCCTCCAATGCGTCAACGGAGGGTACCGGCTTGTGATGGTTGTAGGGGCGGGCATCCTGCCTGCCCTCCAGAGGCCTTGAACAGGCTCGAATCTCACTGTGAGGCCGGAGATCTCACCAGGCGGTGCCATCCACTCTGATCTGCGATGGCTTGCGAATGCGATGCCCTGGCGTTCCCGGCGCCCCGGCGGTTCACTTTCCGAACTTGGCGAAGAGCTCGGCGAGCTCGGCTGCATCGAGTCCCTCCCAGGGTTCTCCGGCAGCGAGACACATGAGCACCATCTTCGCCGCCTTGTCGAGAACGTGGATCCGGTCGAGTGCGGTGGATGGGTCGGGTGCGTGGGCGATGCAACCGTGGTAGCGCCACAAGATGGTGTCGGCGCCGTTGCGCACCGCCCGTGCCGTGGCTGCGCCGAGCTCGTTCGAGCCCGGAAGGAGGTAGGGCACGAGGGCGGCGCCCCGGGGCGCGAAGATCTTGGCCTCGGGGTGGGTCATCCAGAGCAGACGGTTGAGTTCGTCGGGGTCCGCGCACCGTCTGAGATGGCTGATCGTTGCGAGGTGGGTCGGGTGGGTGTGGAGGACGGCGCGGCTGGCGGACCCGAGAGCGCGCAGGATCGCGTGGATCTCGAGGTGGCTCGGGAGCTCGGAGGTCGGGTTGAGGCCGCGGGCGGTGAAGACCAGAGAGTTCCAGCTGATGCGATTGCCGCCGGCGGAGACCTCGACGAGACAGACTTTGTCTTCCGGCGAACTGCGGAAGTCGCGGAATCGAGATCCCGTGGCGGTGACGAGATACCTGCGGCCGGCGATGGCCGGCAGCGGCACCGGGAGTTCCTGCCCGGTCCGGCCTCTCGTGAGGGGGACCTTGATCAACGAGGTGACATCGGCGGAAATGTTGCCGGCGCTCGCCTCGGCCCAACCGAGGTCCCAGAGGCAACCGGCGACGTCGGCGAACTCGCGGAGGATCGGCTCGAGCGGTCGTGGAATCGTCCCCGGCATCGGACGATCATCGCATGAGCATGGGGCCGAGTCACCATTGTGATCGGTGATCGGTAATCGGTGCCGGCTTCCGGCATCCGGCACGAGCTACAATCGACCCATGGTCAACAACATCCTCACCGGCGGCTGTCTCTGCGGCGCGGTCCGCTTCGAAGTCACGGCGCCCACGAAATGGTGCGCCCACTGCCACTGCAGCCTGTGTCGGCGGGCGCACGGCGCCGCCTTTGTGACCTGGTTCGGGGTGGCCGACGAGCAGTTCCGCTTCACTGCGGGCGAGAACGACGTGAGCTGGTACTCGTCGACGCCGGCGGCCCGGCGCGGATTCTGTCGTTCCTGCGGCAGCCCCCTCTTCTTCACCAGCGAGCGCTGGCCCGGGGAAACCCACATCGCGCTGGCCCACATGGACGGCCCCATCGATCGCGAGCCGGCGGTCCACGTGTTCTATGACACGCACGTCGACTGGGTCGTGCTCGGCGACGACCTCAAGAGACTCGGAGGCCCCTCAGGCACGGAACCGGTCGACTGAGACGGATCCAGCGTCGGCCGCAGCTCAGCGTTCGCGAATAGTCGGGGCTAGACCCGTGCCTCATCCTCATCGAGCGGCTCGACCGGACCGTCCTGGTAGAGCCGCGGGTCTTCTTCCGGGGTGAACCCGCACTGGGGGCACGGGTCCGGCCCGAGGTATTCGAGGCCGATTCCCTGCCAGGTCGAATACTCTTCACCACACCTGGGGCACATGACGATGATGCACTCGAGTTCAGTGGCCATGGTCACCTCCCGTCGTGGGTTGTTCGTCCCCCCCCAATGTGGGTCCGGACGGCGCGAGAAGCAAGCTCCGGCTCTACTCGGTCAGCTCGTCGGCGAGCTCGAGCGCCTCCTCGCCGTCGATCGCCTGTCGCGAGCGCGACTCGTGGCCGCGCAGCTTGGTGGCGAGCTGGTCCATGTAGGCGTAGACCACCGGCACGATGAAGAGGGTCAGCAGGGTCGAGGTGGTCATTCCGCCGGCGGTGGCCACGGCCATGGGAGCGCGCGCCTCACCACCCTCACCGAGGGCGAGAGCCACCGGCAGGACGCCGAAGATCATCGACACCGCGGTCATGAGAATGGGTCGGAGCCGGATCGGGCAGGCCTCGCGCAGGGCGGCCTCGCGGTCGAGCCCCGCTTCCTGCTTTTGGATCGTCAGATCGACGAGCAGGATCGAGTTCTTGGTCACCAGTCCGAAGAGCAGGATGATGCCGATGACCGACATGATGTTGATGGTGTAGCCGGTGATGAAGAGCGCGACGAGTGCGCCGACCAGGGCCGGCGGCAGCGCAAACATGATGGTGAACGGGTGGATGAGCGAGTCGAACTGGCTCGCCAGCAGCATGTAGACGATGAGCACCGCGAGACCGAGGGCGAAGAGCAAGGAGTTCATCGACTCGGCGAACTCCTCGGCCTGGCCTGTGGCCTTGGCGTGGTAGCCGTCGGGGAGCTCTTCGGCGAGCACCGCATCGACTTTTTCCAGCGCCTTGTTGAGCGGCAGCCCTTCGAGGTTGGCGGTGAGCAGGACGCTGCGTTCGCGGTCGGTGCGGTTGATGTTGATGGGGCCGACGCCGTGGCTGATTTCGACCACCGAGTCGAGCCGCACCATGTCGCCCGACGGCGTTCGGATCTGGAGGGCGCCGATGTCCTCGGGTTGCAGCGCCTGGCTCGGCCGGACCTTGATCCGGACGTCGTAACGTTTCCCCTCGGTGGTGTAGGAGCCCACCTCACGCCCGGCAACGAGGGCGTACACGGTTTCGAAGACCGCGGCCGCGTCGAGCCCGAGATCGTGCGCCCGTTCGCGGTTGACCTTGACAAAGAGCTGCGGCTGCTCGAGCTGCAGGTTGTGGTCGAGGTCGACGAAGCCGGGCTCCGTGGAGAGCCTTTCGATGACCCGGTCGCCGATGCGCTGGAGCTCGGTGAGCTTGGGACCGCGGATGGAATAGGCGAGGGCCTTCTCGCCGCCCTCGCCGGAGACGTTGTAGAAGCTGAACTCGATGACGAAGGCCTGGAGGCCTTCGATCTTGGCGAGCTCGCGACGGAGCCGCTGGACCACTTCCTGCTGGGTGGTTTCGCGTTGGTCGGGCTTGTACATCCGCATGAACATGATCCCGGTGTTGACCTGACCGCGCTCCTCCATGTCGATGGCCATGAATCCGGCCCGCACCTCGGGTTGGCCGAGCACGACGCGCTCGACCTCCTGCATCATCCGGTCCATGTTCTCGAGCGAGGTGCCGACCGGCGCCTTGGTAGTGAGCATGAACGACGACATGTCTTCGGCCGGGGCGAACTCGGCGCCGATATACGGGACCAGGAGAAAGCTCGCGGCGAGGACGAGAGTCGCGGTCGCCAGCGTGATGATCTTGTGCCGCAGGACCACATCGAGGAGCGCCGAATAGCCGCGCTCGAGACCCTTGAAGGCGTTCTCGAGGGCGTCATAGAGCCGGCCGTGCTTGGGCTTCACGCTGAGGATCCGCGAGCACAGCATGGGGGTCAGGGTCAGGGCGACAAAGAGCGAGATCAGGATGGCGGCCGCCACCGAGATTCCGAACTCGAAGAGAAACTGGCCGATCATCCCCTTCATGTAGGCCACCGGGATGAAGACCGCCGCGATGGCGAAGGTGGCGGCCATGGCCGCCAATGCGATCTCCCGGGTCCCGCTGAAGGCGGCGGTGATGCGGCTCTCGCCGTTCTCCTGGTGGCGGTAGATGTTCTCGAGCACGACGATGGCGTCGTCGATCACGACGCCGACCGAGAGGGCGAGCGCCAGGGTGGTGAGGTTGTTGAGCGAAAAACCGAAGATCCGCATGAAACCGAAGGTGGCGATGAGCGAGGTCGGGATGGCGAGCGAGACGATGAAGGTCGAGCGCCAGGATCTGAGGAAGACAAAGACCACCAGGATCGCAAGGATGGCGCCGTAGACGATGTCGACCTGGACGTTCTCGATGGACTTCTCGACGTACTCGGCGCCGTCGAAGGCCACGTCGTAGAAGAGTCCGGGCGGAAAGTCCTTGGAGAGCTCGTCCATCCGCTGTCGGGCGGCGCGGTTGACATCGACCAGATTGGCGCCGGAGCGGGGGGCGACCCCGATCCCGAGGGTCGGGGTCATGTTGTAGCGGGCGCCGCCGCGTTCATCGGCGACGCCGAGCTGGGTGAAACCGACGTCGGAAAGCCGGATCGGGCGGCCGTCGACGGTGGCGACGATCATGGCGTCGAAATCGTCGACGGTTTCGAAGAGCCCGAGGTTACGGACAGCGAGCTCGGTCAAGGGGCCTTCGATGAAACCGCCGGGAAGCTCGAGGTTCTCGCGTCCGAGGGCCATGATCACATCGTTGACCGTCAGCCGGTGCGCGGCGAGCTTGTCGCGGTCGATCCAGATCCGCATCATGGGTTCGCGGAAACCCGGGACGAGGATGTTGCCGACACCCGGGACCGCCTGGAGCTGCGGTTTGACGACCTGATCGGCGTAGTCCGAAAGCTCGCGGGCGTCGAGACCGGCGAGCGCCATCCACAGCATCGGTTGCGAGTTGACATCGAACTTCTGGACGATGGGCGGCTCGGCATCCAACGGCAGCCGACCGAGGGCGCCCGATACCTTGTCGCGCACGTCCTGGGCGGCGATGTCGATGTCGCGTTCGAGGGTGAAGGTGACCGTCACCTGCGACACCCCCTGGCCGGAGTACGACGTGATCTGCTTGATGCCCTCGATGGTGTTGACCGCGGACTCGAGGACATCGGTGACGTCGGACTCCATGACCTCGGGCGACGCGCCCGGAAGGAGCGTGATCACCGACACGATGGGGATGTCGAGGGACGGCAGCAGGTTGATGGGCAGGGTCTGATAGCCGAGGATGCCGAAGACAACCAGGGCGATCATCATCATCGCGGTGAAGACGGGGCGGCGAATTGCTACATCGTAGAGATTCATCGTGAATCCAATCGCGGAGAATTCTTAATTTTGAATTTTGAATTCTTAATGACATCGCAGCCGTGCCGGGTGGCGATGCGAGCTGTTGTGGCCGCAATTAAGAATTGAGAATTGAGAATTGAGAATTGCATACCTGCTTCCTCAGCCCACGATCTTGACCGGCAGGCCTCGGGTCAGTCCGCTCACGTCGAGGATGACCTGTTCGCCTTCATCGAGGCCGTCGACGATCTCGATGGTGCCGTTGTCGCGGCGGCCGATCTGGATTTTTCGGTAGACGATCGTGTCGTTCTCGACCATGAGCACCTGAGGGAGATCCGACGTCGCCACGGCGGAGGCCGGCAGCCACAGGGTGCTCTTGGACTCGGGCGAGGTCAGGGTCACAGTGGCGAACATGCCGGGCCGCATGGTGCTGTCGGCGGGTGCGGTTCCGACGATCTCGAACGACCGGCTGGCCTCGCGGACCACGGGTTGCAGGCTGTAGATCTTCGCGGTGTGAACCGTCGATCCGGCGCCGACGGTGAAGTCGAAGGTCTCGAGCCCGACAAAGCGCCCGACCCAGCTCTCCGGCACCCGTGCGGCAACCTTGACCTTGCCGCCGAGGGCGAGCTCGAGCAGACCGGCGCCGACATCGGCGAATTGACCTGCGGCGGCCATGCGCTCGGTAATCGCGCCGGCGGCGGGCGCGCGAATGACGCTTCGATCGTAGTTGCGTTGGGCGAGGCTGAGGGACGCCTCGGCGGCCGCGAGCCGGGCCTTGGCAAGATCGAAGCCCGCTTGGGCCTGGTCGAGGGTCGCCTGCGGGATGGTCTCATCCGAGCGCAGGTCTCGCTTGCGTTCGAGGTCTTTCTCGGCGAGCGCGAGATCGGCCTGGGCGGCCTGCACGTTGGCCGCCGCCTGGGCGAGGTAGATGGCGAAGGTCTCGCGGTCAATCTCGACGAGCGCAGCGTCCTTGGCGACCTGATCGCCGACTTCGACGAGAACGCGGTCGACCCTGCCGCCGATCTCCGATGAGATGGTCACGGTGTCGAAGGCCCGGATGTCGCCGACCAGTTGGACGGAGGGGTTTTCGCTCCGGATCTCGGGAGTGATGAGCTCGACCTCGCGCGGCGCCAGCGCACGATCGAGGGCCTCGGCGGCGTTTTCGATGCCTTCGGCGGAGCCGTCGTCATCCGAGTTGTGGCAGGCGCCGAGTACGAGGGCGAGGGCGACGATGGTGAAGGCGGAGACGAGACGGAGTCGTTCGGGTTTCATGGTTGTCACTCCTCGGTTCTTGCGTCGAAGTCGGCGTAGTCGAGATCCGGCAGGGGAAACCGGCCGATGGCGTGGCGCAGCGAGATCGCCTGAAACTCGCGCTGCGCCCGCGCAATGATGTGGGTCGTTTCGGCGTCGGTGGCTTCGGTTGTGGCGTCGAGCAGGTCCACCGATGAGGCCTCCCCGACCCGGAAAGCGCGTTCCACCTGGCGGTAGGCCTCCCTGGCCGCGTTGGATCGTTCGCGGGCGGCGTCGAGGGCGGCGTCGGCCGCCTGATAGCCGATCGAGGCCGAGTCCACCTGATCGGCGATGGTCCGGCGCAGCGTCTGGTCGAGGAGCTCGACCTGCCGGACGTCCTCTTTGGCCTTGGCGACGTTGGCGGCGGTGACGCCGCCGTCGTAGATCGGCACCTTGAGCCTGAACACGAGCGAAGCCCAGCCCTGAGACGGGAAGGCCGCTTTCTGCTGGAAGTACTGCGCCGAAGCATCGAGCTCGGGCAACCAGGCGCCCTTTTCGAGCTTGACCCAGAGCCCCGCGGCCTCGAGCTGGTTGGCCAGGGTTTTCATCTCCAGGCGATCCTCGTACGCCGTTGCGATCAAGGTCTCTGAGTCGCCCGCCGGGATCGGCACCGGGCCGAGCTGCTCGAGAGTGCCGATTTCTTCCGCGCCGGTCAACCGGCCGAGACTCTTGCGTGCGAACGTGGCATCGCCGAGGGCGACGACATAGGCCTGTTTGGCGCCGGCGACCTCGGCCCGCCAGCGGGCGACATCGGCGATCGTCGCCTCGCCCACCTCGTACCGCCGCTCGGCGACATGGAGCTGTTTCTCGATCTCCTCGAGGGCGACCCTGCGGACCTCGACCCCGTCCTCGGCGGCGCGGGTGGAGAGAAAGGCGGCGGCGACCTCGAGGGTGAGATTGTTGATGACGGTTTGTCGGTCGAGCTGTGCGATGTCGTAGTTGAGCTTGGCGATGTTCTTGGCACGCCAGGGGCGGAGACCGTAGAACAGCGTCTGGCGCAGATCCGCGCTCCACGACCAGTCCTGCGAGGGTTGAATGACAAAGCTCTCGCCGGGCGACAGCTCGATGGCGACCTCTTTGCCGTAGAAGGTGTAGGCGCCGTTGACGTCGAACCGCGGCATGATGGCGGACCGGGCGAGCTTCTTGTCGGCCTGGGCCCGCCGGATCTCGCTGTCGGCGACCTCGACCCGTTCGTGGGTGTCGAGCGCCGAGATCACGAGCTCTTTGAGGGTGGTCTTCGGCCCGGTTGTCTCCTGTGCGGCGGCCGCGCCGGCCGCCAGGACGAGGATCAAGGTGACGGACAATGTCCGTGCGGGAAAACGGTTCATCTGCGCCCTCCTGTCTGCGACTCCTACGGAGTCCGGCGCGGGTAGGTTCTTGACGATGGTCATGGGTGCACCTCGAGACCGGCGAGGAGGACCTCGCCGAAACCGGCGACGGTGGCGTCGGGATCGAGCTCACGATCGAAGAAGATCTGGACCCCGAGCCCGTCCATGGCGGCGACCACCATGGCCGCCACCGCCTCGGCATCGACGGTGGATCGAATGGCACCCGCGGTCTGACCCTCACGGATGACATCGGCGACGAGCCGACGATAGGCGCGGAAGGTCGTGAGACACGCCTTGTTGTAGCGTTCCTCCACCTTGGTGCCGCGGGACGCCGACCAGAAGTCGAGCACCACTGCCTGCATGTCCCGTTGTTCACGGGTGATTCGGGCACCGAGATCGAGCAGCATCAGGAGCCGGTCGTGGGTGGTTCCTCCATCCTCGAGCAGGATGTGAATCCGCTCGAAGATCCCCTCGTTCATCCACTCGAAGACGGCGAAGAGCAGCTCGTCCTTGGACGAGAAGTACTCGTAGACCGTGCCCTTGCCGATTCCGGCGCGGTCGGCGATGGCCGCCACCGTCACCGAATTGAAGCCCTGCTCCGCGAAGACCTCGGTGGCGGCACGGAGGATGAGCGGTCGTTTTTCGCGCCGGGCAGTGGTCGGTGCTGATTTCATGACTCATTCCTGTTCTGACCGACCGGTCGGTCGGTTTCGACGGACAAGACGATAGGCGGTCTGAATTCGACTGTCAAGGGCAATTCAAACCAGTCGCGCCTTCCACCCGCCTCGTCGGAAGACCAGGATCCCGACGACGGCGATCAGGGCTTCGGCGATGGTGATGGCCATGAAGGCGCCGGTGGCGCCGAACCCGCCGCCGTGGGCGAGGAAGTAGGCCAGCGGCAGCTGGAAGAGCCAGTAGCAGAAGAAGTTGATGACGGTGGGGGTGTAGGTGTCGCCGGCGCCGTTGAAGCTCTGGACCATGACCATTCCCCAGGCGTAGAACGGATAGCCGTAGGAGACCCAACGAAGACAGGCGACGCCGTGGGCGATCACTGCGGCATCGCTGGTGAAGAGCCGGATCATCGGGTCGGCGGCGGCGACGAAGACCACCGCGACGGCGAGCAGGAAGACGGTGTTGTAGGCCCCGGCCCGCCAGGCCGAGGTCTCGGCGCGCTCGGGTTTCCCGGCGCCGAGATTCTGGCCGACCAGGGTGGCCGCGGCGTTGGCGAGTCCCCAGGACGGCAGGATGGCGAAGACGATGAGCCGGATGGCGATGGTGTAGCCGGCGACCGCGGCGGCGCCGAAGTGGCCGACGATCCAGACCAGGAAGACCCAGCTCGAGGTGCCGATGAGGAACTGGAGGATGCCGCCGAGAGAGAGCCGGAAGAGCCGGAGGATGATCCTGATCCGGGGCCTGAGATCGGACGCGGAGACCCGAATTCGACTGCCGCCGCGGAACAGAACCCAGAGTTGGAGGAGAACACCGACTCCCCGGCCGATGGTTGTCGCCACCGCGGCGCCGGTGACCCCCATCTCCGGGAAGGGGCCGAGCCCGAAGATCAGGCACGGGTCGAGGCCGATGTTGACGGCGTTGGCGATCCACAGCACCCGCATGGCGATGGCCGCGTCGCCCGCGCCGCGAAAGACGGCGTTGAGCAGGAAGAGAAGCGTGATCGTGGCCGAGCCGGCGAAGAGCACCTGGGTGTAGCCGCGGCCCGACGTGATGAGCTCCGGTGAGCCGCCCATGAAGCGCAGCATCGCGTCGGATTGGAGGACCCCGGGGACGGCGATGAGCACGGTGAGCCCGAGGCCGAGCAGGATGGACTGGGCCGCCGCGACCCGGGCGCCTGAAACGTCCTTCTCACCGATCCTCCGCGCCACCATGGCGGTGGTCGCGATTCCCGTGCCTCCGGCCACCGCGAAGAGGATGGTGATGATGGCCTCGGTGAGCCCAACCGTGGCCACGGCGTCGGTGCCGAGACGGGAAACGAAGAAGGCGTCGGTGAGGGCGAAGACCGACTCCATGACCATCTCGAGGACCATGGGGATGGCGAGCAGGATGATGGCGCGGCCGATCGGCCCCGAGGTGAAGTCGAGGTCACGGCCGGTGAGGGCGAGCCGGACGGTGGCCCGGACGCCGAGGTCGGCGTGCGGGTCCGCGGGCTCGGCCGCAGCAGGGATGGGTTCCCGTGCCATATCCGCACACCATACGCGAGCCGGGGGCGGGTTGTTTGGCGAGAACTGGGGGGTGGGGGATTTCGTAGTTCTTGTCAGAGCCGTCGTTCCATTCGGGAACGGGATCGGGATCGAACACCCGATGCGGCGGGAAGGCGGACGAGATGGAGTCGAACAAAGCAACGGTCGCGGGAATCCTGGACATCACGGCAGGGATCATCGGAATCCTGGGTGGGATCCCTCTTCTGGTCATGGCTTTCGGTGGAGCGGCGGTTCTCGGGATGATCCCCGAACCCGAAGCGAACCGCCTCGCCATTCTCCCCTTGGCCCTTTTCCTCCCGCTCGCGATTTTCGGCTTCCTGGCCGGCGTGGTCGCGATCGTCGGTGGGCTCGCCGCACTCAACCGCCGGCGCTGGGGCCTCACCGTGGCCGGCGCCGTCGCCGCCATCTTCGGCTTCTTCCCGGTGGGGATCGCCGCGGTGATCTTCACCATCCTCGCCGAACCCGAATTTAGGGCAGCGCGCTCGGAGATCGACTGAGTGAGAACCCGTGCCCTGTCGGCTTGGAGATGTCGTCAGCCGCCGGAGTGTGCAGGATTCCGGTCACACCGGAGCCGGTGGGTTTTTCGGGTTGCTCGATTTTCGGCGATGCTCAGTTCGCGCAGATCATCGGCCAGCTCGACGGGAAACCACCACCGGTCGAGGATGACCGTCGACTCGATCTCCACCGGGCCTTCGGGGAGGGTTCGAACCCGATAGCTGAACCTCCCGGCGCTGTTGGCGACGGTAGTGTCGATGGGCACAACCGGACACCACGATTCGGGGAAGGAGATCTCCCACCGTGTCCTGATCGTGCCCGACTCGAGCACGATCGGCCTGACCCGGCCGTCGAGGGCGCGGGTATCCGGGAGGGAGGGGACCGTGGCTGGTCGGAACCGATCGAATGATGTCGATCGGTTGACGAAACCGGGAATCCTGATATCCGATCGGAGGGTGACGGCGGGAACACCGGTGGCGCGCTCTTCACACGTGGAACCGACGAGTTTGACGCCCGGAAGCAGACGCTGGAACGACTCCCTGGTGATCTGGTCGAGGCGAGCCGGGTCGAGGCTGTCGAACCCACGGACCCAGGGGAGGGCCCGTTCCCCGGTGAGCCGAAGGGCCGCCTCGCCGGTGAACACTCCCATCGTATCGACGCGGCCGGCGATCTCGAGGTCGGAGATTTCGAGTGAAGGCATGACCGGAATCTCGATCAGGCGCGACTCGGGTTCGGCGATGACCAGCGCCGCAGTTCCCTGGTTGAAGGGACTCAACCAGAGTGCGGGTCCTCGATCCATGGTGGGGTCGATGAAGAAGAACCCGTCGACCACGGAATCGTCATCGGCGGTGTCGAGATCGACCGCTGGAACCGCGACAATGGCGTGGTTGAAGCCGATGGTCGTGGGGAACTCGGGATCGATGCGGGCATCGTGGCCGGATCGAATCAGCACCATGTCAGCGTTGATATCGACCGCGGCGAGCAGCTCAATCAGAAGGTTGGCTTTGTCTTTGCAGTCACCCCAACCACGAGTGATGACCTCCGCGGAGGACGATGGGATGAATCCTCCGACGCCGATCTCGACGGCCTCGTAGCGGATCATCGTCTTGACATGGGAAGTGATGGCGACCAGCCGATCGCGGCGGTTCTCGAGACCCGCTGTCAGCTTTGCCGCCAGCGCGGCGACCTGGAACCTATCCACGGGGACCTGGTCCATCAATCCGGTGTACCAATCGCCGACACCCTGCCAGGTACCGGTATCGTCCCAGGCGAGCAGAAGGGCGGGTTGCCAGGCGGTGTCATCGGGTTCGTAGGCTCGAGGGCGAAGTGCCTCGAGATCGTCTCCGGAAACTGAGAGAACACCGGGGAGTTCGTCGATCTCGAGCGTGTCGTGCCAGCCGCTGAGGGTCCAACGCAGGCGGTCTCCGGCCCCGCGAATGCTGATTGTCAAACGCCGTTGATCCGCGTTCATGGCGACGGGAATCCGGTGGGCGGGGAAGGACGGTCGGAATCGTCGCGTGATGTCGATCCGGATGGTGTCGCCGGGTTGAAGCTTCGGAAGATCGACGATCTCGGCGTAGGCGGACGAATAGAGCCCGAAACCGACCGATGTCTGCCTCTTCAGCTTGCGTCTTGGGACTTTCTCGAGCGAGCCGTCGGCCCCGCGCACCTCAGCGGCGAATGCATCGAGTTCAACGTCGTCATCAAGAAAGATCGGGTACGACGACCATCGTTCGAGGTCCAAGGCGCCCTCGAGCAGCACCTCGAGCTGGACACGCTCGCTGAAAGAACCGTCTTCGATCTCGATCGTCACACGGCGGTTCGTGATGGTCTCGGCGTCCACCGTGGCGGCGAAGGCGAGGACCAGAACGAGCCTCGAAAGTCGGATCATTCGGCAATCATGAGGAGACCGCTGCTGTCGCTGCTCACGGTGGTCGAGTAGAGCGCGCGCAGCCTGGTGTAGTCGAGGCTGGACATGATCTCCATCTGGGAGATGGCGAACTCCCGCTCAAAGACCGCACGCCGGGCATCATGGTTGATTTCCGACGAGGTCTTGAGGTGACCGGCCGAGCTGTCGTAGACCTTGAGGTCCGGTGCGCCTGCGACCGTCCAGCCCTCGGGCCACGTGATCGTGGTCACCACCCGTTCGATCTGTGGGTACTCGAATTGAACCGGAGTCGTCCGTTGATTCGATGTCAGCGTGAACGGGTTGGACAAGAGACCGATGGGGGAGGCGAGTCCAATGCTCGACTCTTCGCCCAGGACTTCCTCCTCTCGCTGATTCATCTTCCACACGACGGTCACTGAAGGGTCGGCGGCGAGCTCGGTGACCTCCACACCGTCGATATCGAAGCCGGCGAAAGCCGATTCGAGGTCGGCTTTCCATGCAGTGGATGTCTCCTCGATCGAGTCCTTCCACTGCAGGCGGTGCCACGCGCGGCCGCCGGTCAGTTCGAGGCGGCCGGTCGCACTCAGTGATCCTTCGGAATCCAGCGTGTAATCGAGAGTCGCGACGCGGCCCGAGTCCTCGGGTGCGAGGGCTGGGATCGTGACCCACTCGAACTTCTTTTTGGGGCCTATCACAAAACACTGGGTTCCGCGAAGGGTCGGCGACAGGACCCCGAAGGCGTTTCTGCGCTGGCTCGGATCCAAAAAGACCTGCTCGCCGCCGAAATCGGCGACGACGATCACCTCGTTGAACTGCATCGGGTTGGGGACATTGGCCGCCGTTCTGCCCTCGTTTCGTGGATTCGCCCACGCCACCCGGGCGTCGATGCCGGCGGCCTCGAGCATGATCTTGAGCAGGGTCGCCTTCTCGCCGTGGCTTCCCTTCCGGTTCTTGAAGACATCGTCAGCGCGGGGCTCACCGACAAATAGGCCGACATAGGGTTCGACGTCGATCTCGTCCCGAACCCAGTCGTAGATCGCCGTTGCCTGCTGTCTCGGTCCCGGGGCGGATTTGGCCAGGAGCTTGGCCTGTTTCTTGGCCGAGCCGGCGCTGCTCTTGAAGCCGTTGTAGTCAAAGTCGCCGACACCGTAGTAGTGATTGAGAATGGACTCCCACGAGTCGAAGAGTGGCGCCGGTATCGAGGTCGAGTGATCGGCGCCGGGAAGAAGCAAGACCTTGGTGACAAGATCATCGAAGGGGAAGCTGTAGGGTTCGTCGGCGACGGGCCGGATGTTCTCGAGCGCATAACTCACCCGTCCCCCCGCGACGTTCTCGTCGATGGTTCGCGGGATTCTGTCCTGGTTGAGTCGATTGAACTCGATCGGGTAGAAGCTGACGGTCTTGGGCATTTCAAAGGTGACCCGGCTGCTCAGCGTTGGGATGGCGGACTGGAAGTACCACTCCTGTGGGAAGAAGATCGAGTCGAAATAGGTTCGGTAGCTGTACTCGATGATGGCTCCGGGTACGACCTCCGGTAGGGCGGTCGAGACGACAACGGAGTTGTAGTAGTCGGAGAACTCGCGTTCGAAGATTGCATCTTCGCCGAGGACAGCGATGCGTCCATCGGGCAGATGAGTGCGGCCGGCAATGTTCTTGGTTCGAAGATAATCGCTCGATTCGAGCTCGACCGAGCCGAACACGACGCCCTCCTCGTTGAGGATCTTGATCCTTGCGTAAACCTCTATGTAGGACGACTTGCGATCTTCGGAGAGATCGACGAAGCCCTCCCTTGCCAGAATCACTGCCGGCGCGTTGGGCTGCCCGGGAACCTGGGTGAGCGCCTTCTCGGCTGCCGGGATCTCAGGCCAGTCGAAACCGTCGGCCGGGGCGGCGGTCGAGAAAAGACAGACGATGACCGAGCCAATGACAATCCAGTATCGAAGCATGGGTATGACCTCCCCGTGGACCGGGCGGTCGATCACAACGTTGGTTTGATCGACCACCGAATCCAGTATAGATGGTCATGAAATGCCTGATTTCGAGAAAAGATACCTGTTCTAATTCTCAACGATGAGATCGGTCGGGAGCTACCTGACTGCGCAACCGGTGGTGCCGCGCTTCTCGATGTATCGCTGGTGGTACTCCTCGGCCCGCCAGAAGGTGGGCGCGGGCTCGATGACGGTGGCGATGGGTCGAGCAAAGCGCCCGGACGAGTCGAGCCTGTCCTTGGCCTGCTCGGCAGCCCTGTGTTGTTCCGGGGTGTGGAAGAAGATCACCGACCGGTACTGATCGCCGACATCCGGGCCCTGGCGGTTGAGCTGCGTCGGGTCGTGCATCTCGAAGAACGCCCCGAGGAGATCCTCGTAGCTGATCCGCGCCGGGTCGAAGTCGACCTCGACCACTTCGGCGTGGCCGGTGCCGTGAGCGCAGACATCACGATAGGTGGGGTTGTCTGTGTGACCGCCGGCATAACCGACGGCAGCGTCGATCACTCCGTCGAGTCGACGAAAGCTCATCTCCACTCCCCAGAAACAGCCTGCTCCAAAAGTCGCTTTCATGGGTTTGTCCTCCTGCTTGGAGAACCCGCTCGTTCGATTCTGCCTTCCCGCCGGTCGAACCGACAGGAAGGCAGAATTGAAATTGAAGAGACCCTTGGCATCGTGAGTTTTGGTCTTGATCTTAAAGTAGCGTACCATACAGTTATGGGAAGAGGCATGAGTCGGACCCAGCGAGTCATTTTGGGCTTGCTCGACGGCAGCGACGAAGGCATCGTCTACGAGAACCTCGAAATGGGCTGCGACACCGCGGAGCTCCTCGAAGAGCTCCTCGAAAGAGACCTGGTGGGCGCCTCCGCCCCGAGAAAGCAACAGATGTTCACGGTGGTCCGCGCATGCCGTTCGCTCGAGCATCGAGGAGTGGTCGCCGGAGAGTACGTCACCGATGCCGAGCATCCGCACTGCCGAACGATCCGATGGAGCGCGACCGGGTGAGAAAAAACCCGCGGGGCCTTGGCCCCGCGGGTTTGGAAATATTAACTGTAGTGTAGCCTACGTTTTAATATTATCTTGAATTCTCCGACGATCAATCCATGGTCCAGGTCGGGACCCGGCCCGGGGTCCAGGGTGCGCCCGCGAGCTCGAGTTCGGCCTCGAACGCCTCGAGATCCGCGACCAGCGAAGCCAGTCGTTCAAGCTCAGTGGTGAAGGCCTCACCGGCCCAGCGATAGGCGTCACGCTGGGTTTGGGTCGGGCCCTGGGTGGTTGTCCACTGGCTGCCGACGATGCGGGAGACCCGTTCACCGATCGACGGCGGAGTGAAGACGTTGCGTTCCTCTTTGGTGGGGTCGCCGGCGAGGGCGATCTGGATGTCGTCCACCCTTGTTTGGAGCGCCCGTGCGGCTGCCAGCCGGTCGGCGTCGGCGGCCGGGGTGTCGAGGATCGCCCGGCGCAGGTGCGCGAGGCGGTTCTCCACCTCCTTCGCGACCTTGATCGAGCCGCCCACGGCGCGTTGGAGGCCGGCGACCTGATGCTCGAATTCCAGTGACTCGGCGGGCGTGGCGCCGGGCAGCGAGGCGAGGTCGAGGCCGACCACCTGGAACGATTGCGGCGCGGTGAGCTCGGTCATCACGCCGTCGATCGTCTTTGACAGGGTGACGGTGTAGCTGCCCGGAACCACGAGGGGGCCGACCGGCTCCCGCTCCCAGGGCGCCCGGTCCTTGGGTGGTGAGATGTCGGTGGGTTGCGCACTGGGATAGCGCAGGTCCCAGGCCGCGCGCTGGATGCCCTTCTTGTTGGGCCCGTCAAAGCGGCGGACAACGGCGCCGGATGCGTCGCGGATGGTGAGAACGACGGTGGGGTCGAGCTCCTCGTCTTCGGCGCGGAGCTCGTCGAAGGACGGGATGACGGGGTCGGTTTTGGCCTTGGCGGCGTCCTCTTCGACCTTGACCCGCCGGTCGGTCCTGCTCTTGAATTCATCCTTGAGGTAGTAGGTGATCGTTGCGCCGAACGGCGGGTTTTCGGCGGCGTAGAAGCTGTCGCCGCGAGAGTCGATGCGGGAGGTTTTCTCGATGTAGCGCAGGGCATCCTTCACCGGGAAGAGAATGACGTCCTGAGCGAGAGCCTCTTCGTTGATCTGACGAAGCGCGGTGTAGTCGTCGAGGACGTAGAAACCGCGGCCGAAGGTTCCCAGCACGAGGTCGTTCTCGCCGCGGTGGATGTCCATGTCGCGGACCTGGATGGTCGGCAGACCGCCCTTGAGACGGACCCAGCTCGAGCCCTCGTTGATGGTGACATAGACGCCGAACTCGGTGCCGGCGAAGAGGAGTTTGGGGTTCACGTGGTCCTGGATCAGCGAGTAGACGATCTCGCGGTCGGGCAGATCGCCCGAGATCGAGCTCCAGCTTCGGCCGCGGTCGCGGCTGGCCAGGACATAGGGTTTGAAATCGCCCATCTTCTTGTTGTTGAAGACGGCGTAGACGGTGTCGGCGTCGTGCAGCGACGCCTCGACCCGGCCGGCGTAGGTCTTGGCGGGCACGCCGGGGAAGGAGTTCACGGCGCGCCAGTTGGCGCCGCCGTCCTCGGTCACCTGGATCTGTCCGTCATCGGTGCCGACATAGATCAGACCCTCGACCAGCGGCGACTCGGTGAGCGAGACGATGTTGCCGTAGTGTGAGGTGGACTGGTTCTTCGCCACCGCGTCGATCGACCAGATCTTGCCCATCACCGGCAGGGTGTCGCGGTCGATGGCCTGGCTCAGATCGGCGCTGACGGCGGTCCATGAATCGCCTCGGTCGTCCGAGCGATACAGTCGCTGGCAGGCGTAGTAGAGCCGGGTCGGGGAGTGCGGGCTGATGATCACCGGCGAATCCCAGTTCCAGCGGTGGGCGTTCTCACCGGGCGCTTCCTGGGGCTGGATGTCCATCTGCTCGCCGGTCGCCCGGTCGTAACGCACCAGGCCGCCGTACTGCCATTGGGCGTAGACGATGTCGGGGTTGGTCGGGTCGACCACGGTCTCGTAGCCGTCGCCGCCGACGGTGACGAACCAGTCCTCGTTGGAGATTCCCGACGAGTCCAGGGTGCGCGACGGACCGCCCAGCGAGTTGTTGTCCTGGGTTCCGCCATAGACGTAGTAGAAGGGTTTCGAGGTGTCGACCGAGACCCGGTAGAACTGGGTGATGGGTAGATTGGCGATGAACTCCCAGGTCGCGCCGCGGTCATAGCTGAGATAGGCGCCGCCGTCGCACCCGACCACGAAATGGTCGGTGTCGGCGGGGTTGATCCACATCGCGTGGTTGTCGACGTGTTTGTTCTTCTCACCGACCTTCGACCAGGTCTTGCCGCCGTCGACGGTGCGGTGGAGCCAGGTGTCCATGGAGTAGACGGTATCGACATCCACCGGGTCGGCCACGAGCTCGTTGTAGTACTGCGAGCTCACCGACGTGTAGTCGGAGACCTTTTTCCAGCTCGCGCCGCGATCGGTGCTTTTGAACACCCCGCCCTCGTCGCGCTGGGCCTCGATGATGGCGTAGATGACATCGGGGTCGGCGGGTGAGATCGCCATGCCGATCTTGCCCATGTCGACCTCGGGCAGCCCCGACTCGAGCTCGGTCCAGGTGGCGCCGGCGTCGGTGGATTTGTAGATCCCCGACTCGGGTCCGCCGTTGATGAGGGTCCAGACGTGGCGCCGGCGCTGGTAGGCCGAGGCGTAGAGCACGTCCGGATTGCGCGGGTCCATCACGACCTCGTTGACACCGGTGTCGTCGGAGATGTGGAGGATTCGCTTCCAGGTCGCGCCGCCGTCGGTCGTCTTGTAGAGACCGCGGTCGCCGCCGGCCTTCCACAACGGCCCCTGCGCCGCGACATAGACGACCCTGGTGTCGCGCGGGTCGATGACGATATCGCCGATGTGTTCGGATTCCTTGAGGCCGAGGTTGGTCCAGCTCGCGCCGCCGTCGTCGGAACGGTAGACGCCGTCGCCGAAGGCCACCGAGCGCTGGCTGTTGTTCTCACCGGTGCCGACCCAGATGGTGTTGTAGTTGCCGGGATCCAGGGCGAGGCAGCCGATCGAGTACGAGCCCTCGGAGTCGAAGATGGGTGACCAGGTGGTGCCATTGTTGACGGTTTTCCAAACGCCGCCCGATGCTGTTGCGACGTAGATGACCTGCGTCTTGTCGGGTTGGACGGCGAAATCCGTGACCCGGCCCGAGTTGTAGGCCGGTCCGATGAGACGGAACTCGAGACCCGCGAGGGTCGCGTCCGACATCAGGGCTTTGGGTTCGTCGGCTGCTTCGTCTTTCGCTTTCTTTGCAAAGGCGTCGACGGCCGGCAGGATGACGAGGACGGCAAGGGCCAGAACGAGGATTCGGCGCATGGGTGTTCCTCCAGGGAATGGCGTTGGCTGGGCGCCGATCAGGCTTCCGGTCCGATTAAGGCGCGGCAGCGTCGTGAAGATTAGCACGAGAGGCCGACCCCGAGGGTTCGGCAGTGCTCAACTGAGCACACGTCCGTGTGACTGGAGCGTCTCTCGACCTCGTGGATTGACTGTGGTGGTTTCGACGTCGTTTTTGAAACACAAAGGGCACAAAAACCCACGAAATCACGGGGGGCTCCGGTTCCGCCGAGCCACCCTTTACCCCTCACTCCTCACGCCTTACACGGTTTACCCGGTAGCGCCGCCGAAGGTGTGCATGGCGTGGAGAAAGGCGGCCTCGTTCTCGGGGTTGACGAAGACCCGCACCCCCGGCCCTTCGACGAGCACGCCCTCCTCGACGGATGTGGTGTAGAGTTTGGTGTTGCTCCCGTCGACGCGAAAGGTCCCCGTGTAGTAGCCGGGCGCGCCGGTCCCCCACAGCCTGAGCCCGACCCGTGGTTGGTGATGCCGGGCGGTGCAGCCCGCGGTGGCGAAGCGCCTGGTGCCGAGCATCGTCATGATCTCGAGTCCGCCCGAGATGACCCGGTAGCGCAGACGCCCCGGCGCGACGAGAAAGACCACCGGAACCACGAGTCCGGCGAGCGGCGCCAGAAGGGTGATCAGCTTGACGAAGCTCCATCCCTTCCCGGCGTCCGGTGGCGGCTGGCGCTCGTCATAACCGCGGCCGGCCGCGACGGCGGCGCGGAAGCGTTCCCGATCGGGCGGCGTCAGGACGACGGGCTTGTCGTCGCTACGCCGGAGCACGAGCACATCGCGCGAGCAGTCGGTCGCCTGCCAGACGCTGCCGAGCCCGTCGTAGCTGAAGTTGCCGACGCAGTAGCCGGGCAGGGCGGTGCCGGCCGTCCGTCGGCCGCGGCCGAGGCGGGTTTCTTCGACGGAGATCACAGTCGCGAGATCAAAGCTGTGGTGACGGCTGATCGGAGCGGGCGCGGTTCTGACCTGGAGCCATCCCTCGTCGATTGAAAGCTCGACCACCTGCGGCGTCCAGACCAGCCACACGGCAAAGAGGGTCGGCAGCAGAACCAAGGCCGAGAGCGGCAGGCCGATGACCAGCTGCCAGCCGCGCCGCAGTTGCGGCGGGCGGAAGACCATGGGATCGGTTGCTGCGGTATCCACTTCCTGATCAGTACGGGAGTGCGTTCTCCGGGGTTTCGGCCTGGTCGAGGAGGAACTGGTCGGGCCGCGCCCGGATGACCTCGCGGAGCCACCTCTCGGGGTAGCCGCGCTCGACATCCTCGTCGCCTTCGCCGGCGACATAGCCGTCGTTGTACTTGGTCAGGAGGAGCTCGCCGAGCTCCTTCCAGCGCCGGACGACCTCCTCGGCCTGGCCCACCGAGTACTGGGTGAGGAACTCGCGCATGAGCGCGGGATCGGTCTCTGCCAGGGCCACAGCGGTCTGCTCGATGACCGGCTGCATGGTGAGGAAGCGGTCTTCGAGCTCGGTTTGGACCGCCCGGATGTCCTCGATCATGAATGAGTACTTGAGGTTGGCGATGTTGGCGACGAAGTTGAAGACCCACCAAGCCGAGTCCCACGAAAAGCGGTCGAGGCGGCCCACGGTGAACGACTCGGGGATCCGGGTGATTCCGGCGTAGAGCGGGATGTAGACCGAAGTGAAGGTGTCGTCGAGACCGTACCAGTAGACCCCGCCGACGGCGTCGGGCAGCCACGACCGCGACTGGGAGACAAAGGAGAAGCCGGTCTGTTGGGTTGAGATCGGCCGTTCCCAGGTGTACTCGGCGCCGTCCACCGTCCAGCTCATGGGTCGCCAGCGGTTGGGGGTGGCGTAGGGACCGGCGTCGACTCCGCGGGTCATGTCGTAGTCGGTGCCCTCGTAGTGATCGCGCATGAGCGCCATGACATCGGCGACCGAGAGCTTGCTCTCAGGCTTGATCCACAACGGGTAGGGCTCGGCAAACGGGGCGCCGCGGTGGTAGGCCGGGTCGAGCTCGAGCGACGGCGCGGCGCGGCGGAAGACGCTCCACACCCGGGTCGCGGTGTAGCGGCGTGACTGTTGGGTCGGCACATCGTAGGCCGCGGCGAAATCGAAGGGCTCGCCCGACTCGGGGTGGTAATAGCCGCGGTCGGCGGCGAAGGAGATGACGTTCTTCGAATACAGACAGGTGTCGGGGTCGTCGAGGGGAAAGGTCCGGATCCGCATGCCGTTGGCGTAGGCTGCGATGGAGCCGTCCGGAATCCGCATGGCGACCCAGACCGCGCCCTTGCCGCCGGGACCGGTGCCGATCATCTCCATCAGCCAGACCTCGTTGGGATCGGCGATGGAGAAGCTCTCGGCGGTCGAGCGGTAACCGTGCTCCTCGACCAGCGAGGCCATGACCGCGATCGCCTCGCGGGCGGTGGCGGCGCGCTCGAGCGTGAGCTTCATCAAGGTCCAGTAGTGGATGAGCCCGTCGGGGTTCTCGAGCTCCTCGCGGCCGGTGGTGGTGGTCTCCGAGATCGCGAGCTGGTGGTCGTTCATGAGCCCGATCACCCCGTGGGTGTGGCCCGCCTGCGGGATCACCCCGCGGAGCTCGCCCGTCCACTCGCGGATCTCATATTCCGCGCCCGGCTCGTGGTCGGCCGGCTTGCTGTGGTTGAGCCGCGGGTGGAAGCGGCCGTCGCAGGCGTAGGTGATCATGGTCGAGCCGTCGGCCGAGGCACCCTTTGTGACCAGGATGTTGGTGCAGGCCTCGGCGGACGGCGTCGAAAGGACACCGGTTCCCGCGGCGAGGATCATGATGGCGATGGACGAGAAGATGCGGTGGGATCCCATGAGCGCGCCTCCATTCCCGATCGGGGATGGTATCAGGACTGTCCCTCGTAGAGTTGCTTCACCCAGGCAAAAAACCAGGGCGGCCGGGCGAGAAGGACGTAGGCCGCGAACAGCCCCGTGAGCGGCAGCACGAAGAGCGTGAGATCGATCAGCACGACGGCGATGGCGAGAAGAACGCGTTCGTTGGTGGTCATGACTGCTATTCTGACTCAACCAACAGCTTTGGGGGCGAGATGAGCCGACGCGACTTCAGCCACGCCAACAACCCCGACTTCGACTGCGCGGAGAACGTAATCCTGCTGCCGTTCGGTCGCCGGAGCTACCTCGAGGCGCTGGTCGCTGCCTATGACGGCGTCGCGGTGGAGTTGGACGAGACCACCGACCGGATCGTCTACCGGCTCGGAACGTTGACCCTCGTGTACTCGGGGATGGGCGGTCCGGCGGCCGCCAATGCGCTCGAGATGATCAAGGGCAACGGCGGTCGCCGGGTGGTGGTCTTCGGCGCCTGCGGCGGCACCGATCCGCGGGTGGCGGTCGGCGATCTCGTGGTCGTCAGCGGCGCCGTCCGCGGCGAGGGCACCTCGCGCTACTACGCGCCCATGGAGTTTCCAGCCGCCTTCGATCCGCTGCTCACCGCCAGGCTCCAGGAGGCCGCCGGTCGGGCCGAGACCGGCAACCATCTCGGGGTCGTCTACACAACCGACGCCGGCTACCGCCAGGGCCCGGAGATCTACGAGGCGTTCAAGGGCCTGGTCATTGCGGTCGAGTCCGAGTGCGCCGCCGCCGCGGTTGTCGGCGCACGTCTCGGTCTCGAGATGGGCGCGCTGCTCTTCTGCAGCGACAACATCACCCTGCCCAAGACCGGGGATCAGCTCTACGGCGGTCTCCGCAACCCGGCAACACGGAAGGGCTTCGAGGCCGGCGCCGCGGCGGTGATCACGACGCTCACCAATTTTGAATTATGAATGATGAATTATGAATTTCATCGCAGACGCCCAACCTTCACGCAGCTGAAATGTGTGCGATGTCAATTCAAAATTCATAATTGAGAATTCATAATTGAGCGTCGAGCTTTCGTTCGACGCTCGCAATCTTGTCGTCGCGCGTCTGCTTCTTGTCGATCCTCGTGCCCAGGCGCATGTTGGTGGCGACCCTCGGCGCGCCCATCTCGTGCAGCACCTCGTGGCAGCGCTTGAGCGCGGTCATGACCACGTCCCACTCGCCCTCGACGTTGGTGCCGTTGGCGTGCAGCTGCGGCTCGAGCCCTGCCTCCGTCAGCACCCGCTCGCAGGCGGCGACATAGGGTGAGAGCGAGAGGCCCACTCCGAGGGGGATGATGGCGATGTCGGCGATGGCGTGCATGGGTGCCTCCCGGCAACAGGATACCCCTGCGGGAGTAGATCCTCTCCTTCTCCCTCTGACAGGGTTTTTCGGGCTCGCGGGACTTCAATACTTTGGGTGCCAGGCCCAACGCTTTCAACGCTTTGGGTGCCAGGCCCAACGAAATCGTGATTGCGCCGCCGCTCGAAGCGGGACCTGACGTGCTGTCCTGTTCGCGACGCCGTTTCGAACCCGCCGCCGGCGCATCGAATTCACGGTTTCGTTGGTCCTGGCACCCGATCGAAACTGCCTGCGGCGGACAGCTCCGGTTCGCGCGCCGCTCTTGTCGGTGGCCAACCTGGACTGTCTCGAATTGAGAAGTGGAATCACTTACTAGTGACCGCTGTTGTCGTCGCGCAAGGGGGAGAGCATGAACCGACGGATCACGATGCATCGCGCTGCGGTGCTCATCAGCACGCTCCTCATCGGCGCCGCGGCCGCCGCGCCCGCCGCGACGTCCGCCGCCCTGACTCCGTCCGAGAGGATCCGCTCCCAGAAGGCCATCGAGCAGGTCTACTGGAGCCATCGCTCGGGAGGTGGTGACAGCTCGTTCGAGCAGGCCGTGCCGGAGACCGTCTTGGCGCGCAAGGCCGAGGACGCCGTGCTGAAGACGTCGGCGCTGCGGAGGTTCTGGCGGGTGGAGATCACGCCGGAGCAGCTGCAGGCAGAGCTCGATCGGATGGCGGCCCACTCGAAGTCGCCGGCGCGGCTGCGCGAGCTGTTCGCTGCCCTCGGCAATGATCCGTTGAAGGCCGCCGAGGGCCTCGCGCGTCCCCTGCTCGCCGACCGCCTCCTCAGGACCTACTATGCACACGACCGGCTCTTACATGAAGACACTCGAGCCCGCGCAGAGCGTGAAATCGGCGAGATCGGCTCGGCGCCTGCCCGGGAGCGGACCACCCGAGTGATCAGCACGGTGGAGTGGCGGCGAGGCCTTGGTGGGCATCGGATTCCAGGCGTCCTCGAGCTGGAGCAGGACGACTTCGACGCTCGTGTCCGCGAGCTGAGATTGACGATGGGTGGGGCGACTGGCGACATCGTCCTCGACCAGGTGAGCCCGCTCCGCGAAGACGAGACCCGCTCCTACGCGATCGTCGTCCACGCGCTGGATGACCAGCAGGTGGAGGTCTCGACCATCGAGTGGCCGAAGCGATCGTTCGACGAGTGGTGGAGCGAGACACGCGGGACCCTGGCGCCGGAGCCAGGAGGCACAGCCTTCGAGTTCCGGCTCCCGAAAGTCGCCGGCGCCAACTGCATCGACGACACCTGGACCCCGACCCTGCAGCTCCTCGACCCTCGTTACTGGCACACTGCGGTGTGGACCGGCACCAAGATGGTGGTCTGGGGCGGCCGGGCCGACACCGGCGGCGGCCGCTACGACCCCGTCACCGACACCTGGGAGCCCACCTCCGCCGCCGGTGCTCCCGCCGGTCGCGTGAATGCCAGCGTGGGGTGGACCGGCACCGAGATGCTGGTTTGGGGAGGCGAGGGCGCAGCGGGTCTCCTCAACAGCGGCGGCCGCTACAATTCGGCCAGCGACACTTGGACGCCCATGGCGACCGCACCGCTCGCGCCACGGGCCTATCACTCGGCCGTGTGGACCGGTTCCCAGATGATCATCTGGGACGGGTACAACGTCCACATCGGGCAGCTCTACGGGGACGGTGCGCGCTACAGCCCCGCCACCGACTCGTGGTCGCCGGTTGCCGCCGCCGGCGCTCCCGACGCTCGCTGCTCTCACACGGCCGTCTGGACCGGCACCGAGATGATCATCTGGGGCGGCGCGAACGACTCCAGCGGCGGTCGCTACGACCCGGCGACCGACTCCTGGCGTCCGACGACGCTGATCGACGCGCCGCACGTACGCGCCCGCTGGGCGCTGGTCCACGGTCTGGACCGGCTCCGAGATGATCATCTGGGGGGGCATCATCGAGACCCAGCAGGGCAGCCGCTACTGCGCGGCGCGGGCGAACGGGATCTTCTCCGACGGCTTCGAGAGCGGCGACGCCTCGGCCTGGTCGCTGTTCGTTCCCTGAGGCCGCACGGTGCCACGTATTCTCAACAGCCTCGGCAAGGAATGTGACAAGGAGCCAACCATGAGGTCATTCACACTGGCGATCGTCGCGGCGGCATGCGTCGTGCTGCCCGTTCACGCGGATGTTCCCGGTTACGCAGTGCAGTACCTGGGAACCGACTTCAACGCGACTGGCCTGAACGAGCACGGCGTCGTGTGCGGCTCGGTCGCCGTCGGAACCCCCGTGGCGGACCTGCTCGCCGCCGTCTCGCACGGGGGTCAACCGTTCGAGCTCCTGCCCCTGCCGCCGGGGATGCAGAGCTCGCGGGCGCACGACATCAACGACGCCGGCGTGATCGTCGGCTCGGTCTGCCCCACCGGATACGTCACCACCCAGCCGATAGCCGCAGTCTGGAGACCAGCGGCGGGCGGCTACGAGGTCGAGGTGCTGGGCGGTCTGCCCGGCGACCCCTACAGCGCCGCCTACGCGGTCAACGACCTGGGCGACATCGTCGGCGGCTCGGGCTTCTGGGGGTGGAACCTGTCCACCGGCGTGCTGTTCGCCGCGGGCGGTCCGACCCCCCTCCCTGAGGGGATGATGGGCGTGGACGTCAACGACGAGCGGGTTGTGCTGACGGGGTCGCGGCTGCTGGACCTGGACACGGGCCAGGTCACCGAGGTTGCCCTGCCGCCGGGGAACTGGCAGGGGTTCATCGGCGCCGCCCTCAACAGCGCCAACGAATTCGGCGGCTACATCCTGGGTTACTCCGGGTGCAGCACCTTCCCCATGCGTTACCGACAGGCCGCCGGCTGGGAGTACCTGGGCGGGTGCGCGACGACGACCAGCGCCACCGCGATCAACGACCGCGGCGACGCTCTCCTCTACTACTACTCGACGACCTCCGGGGTGCACTTCGTGGACGAGGGCTACTACGCCCTGGGCGCTCTCGTCGACCCGTCGCAGGGGGAGTGGTACGTCCAGCCCGGTGGCGCGAACGGCATCAACAACGCCCGGCAGATCGTCGCGGCCGCGCGTCAGGGGCTCTCGGGACCCATCGGCGCCATCCTGATGACGCCGCTCGACGGCGGCGCGCTCTTCGCCGACGGCTTCGAGACCGGCGACACGAACCGCTGGTCGAGCTCGGTGCCCTGAGAACGACAATCGGCATCGGTGCCAGGAGAAACAAAGTTTACTAGCGGTGCCTAGCGGTGCCAGGCATTAGGAAGTTGGGTATCGGCTTGGTCGCGCTGATATCTCGGCCTGATCATCAGCCTGCAACCCGGTTGCGCGCCTCAGAGATTGATGCTCCCATCGCGGGTGGCCGAGAGTGCCCCCTCAAGCCCTGAGCGAGCGAAGCGAGTCGAAGCATAGGTGCCAGTTCCGCAGTTCCGTAGTTGTGAAGTCGAAAATGCGGAACTGCGGACCTGGCACCCATGCGAGGGGTTTCGCGGTGACAGCACGGACGCGAGACCAATTCCACGCCGATGTGCAGCGCACATCGGTTGCAGCGAGTGCCGCCCGGTCCGGCGGAGCCGGGCCCGGCGGTGCTCGGTGCAGATGCTTCACTTCAATAGGTTCTTCCCCAGAATCGCCGACGCGCAGAGCACCGCGCCATAGAGCGCGCCCGCGATCCCGGCGGTGCAGACGTCCTGGCCGGTGAGCCAGAGACCGGGGACGGGTGTCTTGGGTCGGAACCCCGCGGTCTTGAACCGCTCGGGGGTGTGCTCGAGGCCGTAGATCTCGCCGCTGTCATAGTCGCCGAAGTGGCGGGTCGACAGCGGGGTCGAGAGCTCGTGGTAGTCGATGTGGCCGGCGAGCTGCGGCACCTCGCGGACGAGGATTTCGAGCAGGCGGTCGGTGAGCCGCTGTTTGAACGCCTCGTAGTCGGCGCCGCGTTTTTGCCAGGCGGTGTCCTCCCAGGCCGCGAACCACTCATACGGCGCCATGCTGACGACCTCGACGGTGGCCTTGCCGGGGTGGCGGCTGCTGAAATCCGGGTCCTTGGCCGACGGGAATGAGATGTAGGTCAGCGGGATCGGGGCGGTAGGATCCGCGAGATAGCGATCGACGTTGACGTCATGATCCGGACCCGGAAAGACCCAGAGGTTCGAGGTGCCGAGCCCGAGCTCGGAGTCGCTCGCGTCGAGCCCGACATAGAGACAGATGTGCGAGGTCGAGGGGGTCACGCGCTTGAGCACCGATGCCAGGGCCAACCGCCCGGGGGCGTCGGTGGGCAGGAGCTTGTGGACGGTGTTGGGTATGCCGGCGTCGCTGACGACGAACGGTGCACGGAACTCTTTGCCGTCGACCATTCGAACGCCCACGGCGCGGCCCCGCTCCATCAGGATCTCAGCGACCTCGGCGCCGACGACGACCGCGCCGCCGGCGGCCTCGATCTCGGGGATGATCTCGGCCGCGATCCGGGACGACCCACCGACCGGATAGCCGGCGCCGCGGAGATAGTGGTTGGCGACCATGGCGTGGATGCCGAAGCTCGCCCGTTTCGGCGTCAATCCGTAATCACCGTACTGGGTGGTGAGAACGGTCTTGAGCAGCTCGTTGTCGGTGATCCCATCAAGCACCTCGGCGACGGTCCTCGAGGCGTGGCGGAGGAACTTCCGGCGCATGAACGGGCCCGCGACGGCGGCGATGGGACCCGGCAGCGCCTTGGCGCCAAAGTACGATCGCGCGCCGCGGACGGCCTCGGTCACGAGTTCGAGATAGCGATCGATGGCCCCACTTTCCTCCGGGAAGTACTCGTGCATCCGCTGCCGCCAGTTCTCCCGGCCGGCGACGTACTCGAATCGCTGGCCGCCGACAATGACGGTGTCGTAGACCTCGCCCATGGGTTGCCACTCGAGCCTGCCGCCGGTGATCTCGTCGAAGAGCGTGCGCAGGGTCGAGTCGGGTCGGTGGACCTCGCCGATATAGTGCAGACCCACGTCCCAGTCCCAGCTCTTGCGCTTGAAGATGTGGGTGAACCCCCCGGCCTTGGCGTAGCGCTCGAGGACCAGCACCCGCTTGTTCCCGTGCTTGGCGAGCAGTGCGGCAACCCCGAGACCGCCGATACCCGACCCGATGACGATCGCGTCGAAATCGCGTTCCGGTTGCCAGCTGCGGTAGGGGGTCCCGAACACGGCCATGGTCTCACCTCGATTCGTGGTGCCTCGGAGAATAGCGTATCGGCTACACTCCATCGCCATGGACAACGATGTCGTCGAGCTTTGGCTGGTGCGCCATGGTGAAACCACCTACAACGCCGCGCGGCGGATCGCCGGCTGGTGCGACCCGCCTCTGACCGAGCTCGGTCGTGAGCAGGCGGCGGCGGTCCGAGCGAAGCTCGACGGTACCGAGTTCGCCTCGGTGTGGTCCTCCGATCTCCAGCGGGCGGTGGTCACGTCGCGGCTCGCCTGGGGCACGGCGGTCCCCGATCCCCGTCTTCGCGAGTGCAACTTTGGGACCTACGAGGGGCTCCCATTTCACGAAGTGAATGCCGCCGACGCGAGGGTCTTCCTCGGGTTCCGCGATTTCGCCATGCCGGAGGGGGATTCGCACGAGTCGTTCCTGCAGCGGATCGGGGGTTTCGTGAATGAGCTTCCTCCCGGGCGCCACCTCCTCTTCGTCCACGGCGGCGTCATCCGGATCCTGACCCAGGATCTCGGGGTCGACCGTTTCGTCCCCACCGGTTCGGTGGTCGGCGTCGATTGGACGAATCGGAAACTCCTCTTCGTCAACGAGTCCGAGTGATTGTTCGACCGACCTAGGGTGGGCCTGGGCCCACCTTCAGAGCCTTCGAGGTGCTGGAAGAACCGACGTAGGGTGGGCCTTGGCCCACCTTCAGAGTCCTCGAGGTCGGTTTGGGCATCGCCCGAAGTCAGACGACCCGAAGACCCCGACCGCGGACTGGCGTGAAATGGCATCGGATCGTGAATGACCCTGAAGATGGGCTCACGCCCACCCTGCGATCCCACGTTCCAGGATGCGGAGTCGGGTCCGGGGAATAACTCCTTCGCCGTCAGGCTTCCCAAGGTTGTGATTGGGAAACCACATTTCGGGTGGATCGGCGGCGCCCTTGCCCTGGTAATGGCGGTGGCTGTGGCGGCCGAGGAGAGTCACGTCCGGGCGCGGCTGGTGGCTGATGCCGACCGGTTGCAGGCCGGGGGGAGCTTCCACCTCGGAGTGCTCCTCGAACCCGAGCCGGGCTGGCACGTCTACTGGCGCAATCCCGGCGAAGCGGGGCTTGCCACCGATCTCGTCTTCGACCTGCCCGACGGTTTTTCGGCGGGCGAGCTGCAGTGGCCGACTCCGGTGGAGTTCGAACAACCCGGCGGGATCATCGGTTACGGCTACGAGGAACCGGTGGTGCTGGCTGCGGCCGTGACCACCCCCGAAAGTGTGGGTGCTCCGGTTCCCGTCACGGTCACCGCCTCCTGGCTCGCCTGCAAGGATGTCTGCGTTCTCGGTTCGGCGAAACTCGAGGCCGAGCTGCCGCTGAAGGGCGCCGAACTCGCGGCTTCGAAGATGGCCCTCGAGAGGTGGCTCGAGGTCGTTCCGATTGCGCTCGACCCCGGTCTGCTCGACCTTTCGGTCACCGGCGGGCCGGTCCCCTCGGCCGGCGCCGTCGAGATGGTCGCGTGGCTGAACTGGAAAGCGGAGCCGGGCAGGGTCGAGTTCTTCCCCGATCCGGGGCCCGGTCTCAAGGTCGGAGGCGTCCGCACCCGGACACGCGGAACGCTCACCCGGATCGACTTCACGATCTCCCGCATGAAGACCTCGGGCGCTCCGGCGGAATCGCTGCGGTCGCTCATCGTGATTGAAGATGAACGTGGCAAGCGATCCGCCGGGATCGCCGACATCGACATCGACTGACCGGGTCGCTTACGGCGGCCCATGGAAAGGAACGAACCATGAACAAGACGATGAAAACCATGACTCTGATGGCCATTCTCGCCGTCGCCTCGGGCGCGGCAGCCGGACCGGGTGTTGCGGTGGGCGAGCAGGCTCCCGGTTTCACCCTCACCGACAGCGCGGGCAGCGCGGTGAGTCTCGCCGACTTCAAGGGCAAGGTGGTGGTCCTCGAATGGACCAACCCCGACTGCCCCTTTGTCAAGCGCCACTACCAGGAAGGCACCATGAAGCACCTCAGTTCGACCTACTCCGAACGTGGGGTGGTCTGGTTGACCGTCAACTCGACCAACTACATGGACGCATCGGCCAACGCCGCTTTCGCCAAGAAGGAGGGCATTGGCTGGCCCATTCTCGTCGACCAGGACGGAGCGGTCGGTCACGCCTACGGTGCAGCCACCACGCCCCACATGTTCATCATCGACGCCAACGGGATCGTGGTCTACGAGGGCGCCATCGACGACGACCCGCGGGGCAACATGGAGGCGGGCGCGCGGACCAACTATGTGTCGCAGACCCTCAACGAGCTTGCCGCCGGCCAGGCGGTGTCGACGCCGGAAACCAAGCCGTACGGTTGCTCGGTGAAGTACAAGAAGTAGGACTGGGCGAAGATCTACCCGGCTGACTGATTCGGAGGCCCGTGATGCGAGGGATGGGGCGGGGGAGATCGGCCGCGGCCGATCCGGTGGAGAGCGGCCCGGCGCCGCCGAAGGTGCCGGTCAGCCGGTTGTTGTCACTGGCCGTGCCCGAGGGGCGGCGGCTGGCGGCGGCGACGGCCTTTCTCATCGTCGGCGGCGCGGCGGGACTCGCCTGGCCTCAGGTGGTGCGCGTGCTCATCGACGCCGCCGTCGCCGGTGGGCAGGAGACGCTTAACAACGCCGTGCTCGCCATGGCGGCGATCTTCGCGGTCCAGGGCGTCGCGGTGGCCTTTCGCTACTACCTCTTCTCGGTCGCCGGTGAGCGCATCGTCACCCGGCTCCGCGAGTCGGTCTTCGCTGCCATCGTCGAGCAGGAGATCGGTTTTTTCGATCTCCGCAAGACCGGCGAGCTCACCAGCCGGCTGACCAGCGACGCCACCGTCGTCCAGAACACGGTGAGCGTCAATCTTTCCATGGGGCTGCGCAATCTGGTGATGCTGGTGGGCGGGCTCACGTTGCTGGTGGCCTCGTCGCCGCGGCTGACCCTGCTCATGCTCGCCCTCGTGCCGCCGGTCGCGGTGGGCGCGGTCGTGGTCGGCCGCCGGATGTCCAAGATCGCCCGCGAGGCGCAGGACGCCCTCGCCCGCGCCAACGAGGCCGCCGAGGAGGTCATCGCCGGGATCCGAACGGTGCGCAGCTTCTCCCGCGAGGAAGCCGAGACCGGGCGCTACTCCGAACGGGTCTGGGAGTCCTTCCAGGTCTCGCGCAAGCGCATCCGCCTCATGGCGGCCTTTGTCGGCGTCATGACCATGGCGGCCTTCGGCTCGGTGGCGGCGGTGCTGTGGTTCGGCGGCCGTATGGTCATGACCGGCGAGCTCTCGGTGGGCGAGCTCACCTCTTTCATCCTCTACACCCTCATCGTCGCCATGGCGCTGTCGGCGCTGGCCGATCTGTGGTCCGATTTCGCCCGCGCCCGCGGGGCGTCGGAACGGATCTTTGAGCTCCTCGATCGCGAGCCGCCGGTGGATCTCGGGGCCGGCGAGACCATCGAAACCGTGTCCGGCAGGATCGAGTTCGACGACGTCGGTTTCGCCTACCCCGTTCGACCCGAG
>JAHECW010000192.1 GCA_024641545.1 Acidobacteriota bacterium | reverse complement strand
GGGATCGCTCAGAACAAACGAACCTCTTCATCCGGCGGCAGATGACCGAGCATGATCATCTTGCGCTTGTAGGCCTGCTCGCGGCGGATGGCGAGATCGGAACGTTGGGCGCGGAGGTCGGCGAGCTCGTCCTCGAGCCGGCGGTGGTCGTCGGACGCATCGACGTTCTTCAACAGCCGGCGAAGCTCCACGGCCTTGTCGCGCAGATTCCGCATCGCGTCGAGGATGGTCTTTTCCTCGTTGCTGACATAGACCTTCGGCGAGCACGATGACTCGTCGTCACCCGGGGGGGTGTCGAAGATCGGCAGATGGGTCGATGCTTTTTCACTCACAGTTGGATTTTACCGTGCCCGAGGCGACATGGGCACGGCCTCCGGGCGGATTTTCATCGCCGCCCGGGGATCGCGGACGCGGCGGGAAGGCGATGACTGCAGAGTTCTTTGATGGCGCTTGGGGTCGTTGTTTTGCTAGGCTCGAAACCGTGACGATCGAGGATCCCATCGCGGCCGGGGTGGAGTTTCGCCATCACCGGATCGACGTCGATGAGGGCGTTCGTTTGACGGTTTACGAGTGGCAGCCCGGAACCGGCGCCGAACCGCTGGTCTTTGTCGCCGGATGGGTGTCCATCATCGAGGGGTGGCGGCCGTTGCTCGAGGTCCTGGCCCGCGAGCGGCAGGTCTACTACATGGAGACCCGGGAGAAGCCGTCCGCCACCTTCGCGCGTCGGAGGTTGCGGCCGGCGGACTTCGCGATCCCGAAGTTCGGCGACGACCTCATCGAGGTCTGCCGTCGGCTGGAGATCGACCCCGAGCATCGGGTCTTTTTTGCCAGCTCGATGGGCTCCAACGCGGTCCTCGAGGCGGCCAAGCATGGGCGTCTGAGCGGTCGGGCCGCATTCCTGGTCGGGCCCAACGCCGAGTTTCACTTCCCCGCATGGGGCAAGGCCTTGACCTACCTTCCGGCCGCTGTCTATTACCTGGCACGGCCGTTCATGGTCTGGTACCTCGAGCGCTTTCGGGTCAACGTGCGGGAAGACCCTGAACAGATGGCGCGTTACCGGAGAACCCTCAAGGCGGCCCGGCCCGATCGGCTCAAGCTCTCGGCCCGCGCCGTCTTGGGCTACTCGCTGTTCCCCGGATTGGAGACCGTCGAGACTCCGGTCGCCGTGGCCTACGCCGCTTCGGACACCCTGCACGAGGGCAACGATGTCCACCGCATCGTCGATGTTCTGCCCCGCGGCCGGGCCGTCGAGTGTCCATCGAATACCTACATGCACACCCCTTCGGTGACCGCCGATCTTCAGCGATTTCTGACAACGCTGTAGAATCCGACAATGGCGCCAAACTTCATTCGCTTCGTCCTGGTTCCCGGTCTCGTCATCCTCGCCGCGAACTCGTTCGCCGGGCAGAATCTCGCCCCGCCGTTCGCCGGCGACAGCGTTGTCGTTCTCGGTGGCCAGGACTGCGCCGATGGCGTGGTCAAGGACGACGGCACCCTCGAGACCGGCTACGGATGGGTTCCATCGGTGGTGGATGGCCGTTATGTCCAGCGATTCGAAGCCGCCGATTTCAGGTCACGCAAGATGGAAGAGATCTGCATCTGCTGGACCCGCACCCGGCCCGACGACGAGGTCACCTTCAGCGTCCAGCTCTACCGGGATCGGGGAGGACGGCCGGCGAGATCGCCCGAGGCGTCGGTGGAAGTGGTGGCGACCCTGGTGCCGACCTTTCCCGACGGCGGGTTCTACTCGGTGGATGTCTCCGATGCCGATTTCCACGCGCCGACCGAGACCTTCTATCTCGGGGTTCAGTGGAATCCGTCCGAAGACGGGTTTTTCTTTGTCTGCGTCGATCAGAGTGACGGCACTCCCGTGGTGGACGGCTGGTACATCGATGATCGCGCCGATGAGTGGTCGAGCGTGCTCGAGAGCAGTGATCCCATCTTTGACGAACACCGCGCGATGATGATTCGCGCCACCGCCGTGGAGGGCTACTTCCCGATGGTGCCGACCCTCGGGACCTGGGGTCTGTTCATTCTCATCGGGGCGATCTGCGCGGTCGGCGTGTTGGCGCTCAGGCGTGGGCGGCGTGCGGATTCATGAGGTTCCCCCTCTGGCTCAAGGCGGCCCTCCTGAGCATTCCGGCGGTGCTCCTGATCGTGTTCCTGGTGCTCATCGCGGTGGGTTGGTACGTCAAGAGCCAGATGCTCGCTTCGGGAGGTCCGCTGCGGCCTCTCATGGCGGCCTACGATGTCCGCCGCTACGATCTCGAGCTTGCGGTCGATCCGAACCAGAAGAGCATTCGCGGGACCAACCGGGTGACGGTGGAGACCGTCGCCGCTCTGGATCAGTTCGAAATCCATCTCGACGACCGGCTCGAGGTGGGTTCGGTCGACGTCGACGGCGCTCCGGCCGAGTTCGACCACGATGACGGGTTGATCCGCGTCGACCTCACGAAGCCGTGGGCCGTCGGCGATCGCCATGCGGTGACCATCGGCTACCAGGGGCGGCCCAAGCGGGCCCTGAAACCGCCGTGGATCGATGGTTTCGTGTGGTCTGAAACGCCTTCGGGGCAGCCCTGGGTCGGGGTGACCGGCGAGGCCGACGGCGGCGACGACTGGTGGCCGTGCAAGGATCACCCGTCGGACGAGCCCGACGATGGGATGGAGATCGCACTCACGGTGCCGGAGGGGTTGGTCGGTCTTTCCAACGGGAGACCCCTGGGGAACGTGGTCAACGCCGACGGCACCGTCACCTCCCGCTGGCGGGTGGGATTCCCGATCAACAACTACTGCGTGACCGTCAATATCGGTCCCTACGAACCGGTGGAGATCGCCTACCACGGCGTCGATGGGAGCCTCGATGAGCGCCTCGTGTTCTGGGCCATCCCCGAAACCGTCGAGGATGCCCGGCGGCTGTGGCAGCAGATGCCGGGTGTTCTCGCGACCCTCGGCCACCGCTTTGGCGAATATCCCTTCCTCGCCGACAAGTTCTGGGTTGCCCACGCCCCCTATCTCGGGATGGAGCATCAGACCATCGTCGCCTACGGCGCCGGGTTCTCCGACAACGACTTCGGTTTCGACGAGCTGCTGCTGCACGAGGTCGCCCATGAGTGGTGGGGCAACAAGATCACCGCGTCCGACTGGAGCGACTTCTGGATTCACGAGGGCTTCGCCTCGTACGCCGAAGCCCTCTACGTTCTCGATACTCTCGGAGAAGAGCGGTACCTCGACTACATGCAGGTCCTCCGGACCCGGATGACGAACCGGGTCCCCGTCGTCGAAGGGGCGGACCTCACCGCCGCCGAGGCCTACTCGCCCGACATCTACGGCAAGGGCGCGTGGGTGCTGCACATGCTGCGTCTGCTCGCGGGCGATCCGCGCTTCGACGAGATCGTCTGGCGGTTTGCCGGCGGTGATGATCCGTCGGCGTGCCGCTTCGCCAGCACCGAGGACTTCACGGATCTCGTTGAGGAGGTGACGACCTGGGACCTGAGCTGGTTCTGGCAGCGCTATCTCTTCACCGCCGAGCTGCCTTCGTGGGCGATGAGCCGAGTTCAAGACGCCGGCGCCGAACGCATCGAGCTCGTGTGGGACGATCCGGCCTTTGAGATGCCGCTGCCGGTTCAGATCGGCGACCGCAGACGGCTCGTGGCCATGCCCGGAGGCCGGGCCCGGTTCCGAGTCGACCGCGGGACCGAGGTCGTGGTCGACCCCGATCGCGAGGTGCTGACGGCATCGCCTTGACCGAGAAGCCGGATGCGCGGAACGGGATGTTCCACCGACGTGGCTCGGGCACGGGTGACCTCGATCAGTGACTCTCATGGTTGCAGTCCGTCGTCGTTCCCGAGGCCGGATAGTCGACGATCGTTCGATGGGGGTCGCGAGGAATGCAACGGGTCGTGAGATGTCTTTCAGGATCGCCCGCTGGTATTTGTCACGGTCTCGGAATAAAATATCAGGAATCGTTCCGTTTTGGTACGCCGGGCCCGGGGCGGCGCCGGAGTCGGAAGAAAACGGAACAGGGTGATGGTGCCGGACGAATCCGGATGCTGGCAGTAGATTTGCTTCAGTAGAGCGCAGCAGTAGGTACGCCGTGTTCCCTGAATCGACAGGGGACGAGTACCGATGACAGTCCTGGTTTGGGCTCGATGCGGCTACCGTATGCGCGATCCCGGTGAACCGATGAACACGAAATGAACACTGAAGGCTCGGAAGAAGAGGAGTGAGGTCAATTATGGGTCAGGTCAATCGGATGCGGGGGGCGTGCTGGTGCGGCCTGGTTATCGGCTTTGCGGCGCTGCTGAGCGCCGCCCCGGTCGCCGCTCAGCTCTCGGTCACGCCGATCACCTGGGATGTGGTCGGTCTCGACAGCAACCGGCCGCTGACCAGCGGTCCGGAGCTCTTCCCCGTCGGAGCCGAGGTGTGCTCCGCGGTCGACACCACCGACGTCACCGTCGACTTCGTCTGGCCCGATGGGGACGGCAACGGCTGGGACTTCGGCACCGGGCACCCGTACATCAACCTGCGGCCGGGGTCGCTGACGTCCCTCTCTTTTGCGTCCGTCGGCGCCGGTGAGTGCGTCGACGCCTACTTCGAGCTCAAGCTGACGCGATCGGCGGTCGCTTTCGGCCAGTCCCGCGGCTATGTCATCGAGGCGACCGACGGGGTCGAAGCCGCCTCGTCCCCGAACGCGCGCGCCATCCTGGTGGAGTACCTGGTTTCACAGAACCGCAATACCACGGAGCAGATCCGCTACGGCCAACAGGCGGATCAGTCCGATTGGGTGGTGCTGGGCGCCGGCGGAAGCATCAACCTGGCAATCGACGAGACCTACTTCATCGAACTCACGACCCAGACCTCGACGGCCTACGAGGAACTGCAGTCGTTCGTGACCCTCTCGAACACCATCTTCCAGGTCATGTCGGTTTCGACCACCTACGGAATTCTCACCGCGCCGCCGTCGCGTGTGCCGGTGCCCAATCCGCGGCTGTGGGCCGACGGCTGCCTCTGGGACAGCGACCTCAACAGCCCCAACTACTCCTCCTGCCTTTCCGACGGGAAGGCCGGCGGTGTGGTGGTGACGACCTACGAAATCCGGATCATCAGCTCCGGCGGCGACACGGTGGGCCTCGAGGCGCTGATCTACGACCGCTCCGGCGGCAGCTTTCACTACAACACCGACTACAGCGAGTCTCCCGGCGGCATCAACACCTACGACCCGACCGACTCGAGCATTTCCAAGCGCTTCGTTCCAGGCACCATCGGAATCGGCGGCACCTCCCGGCTGCGCCTCACGATCTCCAACCCCAACCCGATCGAGGTTTCGGGCTACAACTTCATCGACAACCTGCCCGCGGGTGTCGTGGTCGCCAACCCGCCCAACGCCAGCACCACCTGCGGCGGGATCTGGAATCCGCTCGCGGACGACACCGCACTCGCCTTCGACGGCGGCACCATCGGCGCCAACGGCAGCTGCACGATTCTGGTGGACGTGACCGCTTCGGCGGCCGGGACCTACGACAACGTTTCCGAGAATCTCTTCATCGGCGTGATCGACACCGGCAACAACGCCAGCGCATCCCTGGTGGTCAGCGCCACGCCTCCGCCGGTGTTCGAGTGCGACAATCTCGCCACCTTGGGGCTGTGGCGGTTCCCGACCGGCAGCAGCGCCACCGCTCCGGCGCCGACGAGCAATCTGGTCACGGTGAGCGCCGCAGCCGGAAGCGGTCTGACCCCGACGATCGAGGTCGACACCAACGATGTCGGCACCGGCTCGTGGAGCTCGGACTTCATCAGCACGAGCGCGACGCTCAACACCGGTTTGAACCAGTACTTCGAGTTCGTCATCGACACGACGGGGCTCGACTCCGTTACGTTGGATTTCTCGGCGAAACGTACATCCCAGGGGCCGCAGAGCCTCCGGCTGACCTACGGCCCGACGGGTGTCGAGTACACGAGCAGCACCTACACGGTCGGGACCGCATTTGCGGTCAAGGGTCCGACCACGATCTCGTCAAACCTCAACCCGGCGGGCAACACCAGGTTCCGCCTGTATGCCTTCAACGCGGGTCAGAACAACAACGGCCACGCCGTGTTCATCGACGGTGTGCGGTTCCGCGGCCTGTTCTGCTCGGAAGTCCCGCCGCTGCCGCCGGTTCCTGGAGTCGACCCTCCGCAGATCAGCAAGTCGTTCGTGCCGAACCCCATCGGGGTCGGCCATCAGACGACGCTCACCTTTGTCGTCAGCAACCCGAACGCCACCACGCCTCTGAGCGGGATTTCGGTCACCGACGAACTGCCGGCGGGGCTGGCCGTGGTGCCAGGCACCTTCGCCGGGACGTGTGCCGGGTTCTGGGGTTCGGATCCGGGCAGCAGTAACCTTTTGGTGCACTCGGGCGGGTCGCTCGCGGGCGGCGCCTCGTGCACCTTGTCGGTCGACGTTGTCGCGTCCACGGTGGGAATGTCCCTCAACATCAGCGATCTGATCTACGCTACCGAGTCCGGGTACAACTTCGATCTCACCACGGGAGTCGCGCAGGCGGCGCTCGGTGTTCTCGCTCCGCCGGCCATCGCCAAGGACTTCGATCCGAATCTGGTGCTCCTCGGGGTGACCCCGAATGACGCCGCGGCGTTGAGCTTCACCATCACCAACCCGAACCCGGGCAGTGTCATCGCCGGCGTCAGCTTCAGCGATACGTTCCCCGCGGGTTTGATCGTGGCGACGCCGCCCAATGCGTCCACGATCGGATGCGGGGCTCCGACCTGGGCGCCGAGCGCCGGCGCGGGAAGCGTTTCGTTTTCCGCCGGGAGCATTGCCGCGGGCGGCACCTGCATCGTGACCGTCGATGTCACCGGACCTGCCGGCACCTATCCGAACACGAGCAGCCCGGTGTCGCACATCGTCGGCGGTGTGCCGGCGACCAGCGGCGCCACCGCGAGCGCAACCGTCGTCGTCGACGCCCCGATTCCCGGGCTCGCCTTCCTCAAAGAGATCGGGCTTGGCAGCGACCCGGACGGGGCGTGGTCGCGCTATCTCGCGGTCGAAACCGGCGATGCCGTGTACTACAGACTGACGGTCGAGAACACGGGAGAGCTCCCGCTCACGGGAATCAGCGTCACCGATCCGTCGGTCGACACATCGGGTTGCACGTGGCCGGATCCGCTGCCGGTCGCGGACGCGAGCGACCCGTTGGCGCACATCGCGGTGTGCGTCATCGGCCCGATCACGACTCTCGATGGAGTGCACACCAACACGGCGAGCGTGATCACGACACAGGTGCCCGGTCCGACGACCGACACGGCAACCTACGCGACCGTCGAGCTCGGTTTCAACAAGATTGCGAGCCCGTTGACCTACACCGCCGCCGGCGATCTCATCAGCTACACCTTCACCGTCACCAACACGGGTGCCGCGATCCTCCCCGGACCGGTGGCCATCACCGACCCGTTGGTGTCCGGCGTCACGTGTCAAGCGCTGAGCTCGGTCGGCAACGGCGATGCATTTTTCGATCCCCTCGAGGTGGTCGTCTGCAACGGCAGCTACACCATCCAACCCGCGGACATCACCAATCTCAGCGTGACCAACACCGCGTTCGCAAGCGCCGGCGGGTTCGACTCGCCGTCCGATTCGGCAACCGTGACCTACCCCCTGCCGGAGCCGACGATCGGGAAGGTGTTTTTGCCGGATCCGATCGCGGTGGGCGGGACCAGTGCCCTGAGCATCGTGGTGACGAACAACGCGGCGATCGCGCTCAGCGGGGTAGGTTTCACTGACACCTTGCCGGCGGGTTTGAGCTTTGCGGCGGCGGCGACGAGCAACACGTGCGGCGGGAGCGCGACGGTCAACGCCGGATTAGACACGCTGACGCTGACGGGCGGCACGATCCCGGCGAACATTTCCTGTGCGGTGGTCATTGATGTCAACGGCGACGTGGCGGGCAGCTACACGAACACGACGAGTGTGGTGGGCTCCGACCAGGTGACCGGGACGACGACGGGGTCGGACACGCTGGACGTGACGATCACGGGTCCGACGATCGCGAAGGCGTTTGCGGCTGCGTTGATCGGGACGGGTGAGACGACGACGCTTTCGATCACGGTGACGAACACGGCGGCGACGGCGCTGTCGAATGTGGGCTTCAGTGACACGCTGCCGGTGGGTCTGGTGTACGCGGGCGCGCCGAGTGCGAACACCTGCGGTGGGACCGCGACGGTGAACGGGACATTCGACACCTTGACGCTGACCGGTGGTGCGATCGCGGCGTCGGGGACGTGCTCGGTGACGGTGGACGTGACCGGGACCGCGGCGGGCAACTACACGAACACGACGAGTGTCGTGACGTCGGACGAGGTGAACGGGACGACGACCGGGAGCGACACGCTGCAGGTCGAGGATTTGCCGACGATCGGGAAGGTATTTGGCGATCCGAACGTGGCGACCGGCGAGGCGACGGCGCTGACGATCACGGTGACGAACAACGCGACGATACCTCTGACGAATGCGAGCTTCGTGGACCAGCTGCCGGTGACGGCTGCTGGAGAGCTGGAGTTTGTGGCGCCGGTGGGCGGGACCTGCGGTGGGACGGCGGTGATCTCGACGACGGTGGGGACGAACGACACGCTGACGGTGTCGGGTTTTGGCCTGGCGGCGGGTGCGAGCTGCACGGTGACGGTGGATGTCCAGGCGAATGCGGAGGGCAGCTACACGAACACGACGAGTGTGGTGAGCTCGGCCGAGCTGACCGGGACGGGGACCGGGACGGACATCATCGAGGTCGGTGATCTGCCGACGATCGGGAAGGGCTTTGCGCCGGATCCGATCAACGCGGGGGGCACGAGCGTGCTGACGATCACGGCGGCGAACAACGCGCCGTTTGCGCTGACGGGTGTGAGCTTTACGGACGCACTTCCGGTCGGTCTGCTCTACTCGGGGGCGCCGATCACCGACACCTGCGGTGGGACGACGACGGTCAACGGTGGCGCGGACACGCTGACGGTGACCGGTGGCTCGATCGCTGCGGATTCAAGCTGCACGATCACGATCAACGTGCTCGGTGCGGCGGGTGGGACGTTTACGAACACGACCTCGGTCGTGAGCTCGACCGAACTGACGGGCACGGAGACCGGCAGCGACACGCTGACGGTGGCGGTGCCGGAGCCGACGATCGGGAAGGTGTTCTTGCCGGATCCGATCGCGGTGGGCGGGACCAGTGCCCTGAGCATCGTGGTGACGAACAACGCGGCGATCGCGCTCAGCGGGGTAGGTTTCACTGACACCTTGCCGGCGGGTTTGAGCTTTG
>JAHECW010000191.1 GCA_024641545.1 Acidobacteriota bacterium | reverse complement strand
AGCCGAGGCGCGCAACCTCGCGCCGCTCTACCTCGCCAACGCCTTCGGCCGCCGGGATCTCGCCCGGGTCAACGTCAGCCAGGTCGCGGACCGGCTCTTCGACGCCACCCAGGAGAGCGAGGGGCGGCTCGTTTATCTCCCCATCCCAGAGGTGGTGACGAACCCGTTCCGGCGCTATGTCGGTCGATTCCGTGGGCAGGCGCTAGAAAAGGCGACCAGAGGCAGCCGGTGAAGACGAGCTTCTCCAATTTTCGAGAGTCGAATCTGGGTTATCCTTGTCGCGCGAAACGACCATTACGGAGGAGCCATGGCAGCCGAAATCTTCACCAGCGACTGGGCCGATCTCTGGACCGCCGCGATCAACGCCAATGCCGACTACAAAAAGGCCGCGACGAAATGGGAGGGCGCCATCGGCCTTGTCATGACCGTCGACGGCGACATGGGGATCCCCTCGGAGCGGATCGTGGTTGCCGATCTCTGGCACGGTGACTGCCGCGGCGCGGCCACCGCCACCGAAGCCGATCTCGAAAAGGTGCCCTACCTCATCAAGGCCAACCCGGCGATTTGGAAGAGCGTCCTCGCCGGCAAGACCGACCCCATCGTCGGCCTCATGGGCGGCAAGCTCAAGCTGTCCAAGGGCAGTCTCTTCGCCCTGCTGCCCTACGCCAAGGCGGCGAAGGAGCTGGTCAACTCGGCGATCGCGGTGGACACCAGCTACCCCGACGGCTGGGACTGAGAGGCGGAGCCTCTCCCGCGCCCGCGTCCGTTTCCGTTTCCGTTTCCGTGCCCGATGAAATGTGCAGGGTCCGGGGCAGCGGCAGGGGCAGCGACCGGGACAGCGGCACCATCCGGGTCAGCGCTCCGAGCACGCGCAAGACCACCGCTCACCGGGGCCTGCCGGGCACGGCATTGTGCGCCACCACCACCCAACCGGCGACGCGCAGCCCCGAGCACAATGCCGATGCCGGGCAACCCTCGCGGCACAACCTCCCGGTGCATCTCTCCCGGCGGCGAAACAGGGCGCCGGCGCGCGATCAGCGTGATCGCAGTCCTTCCCGTTCTGCCCTCCGACCACGCTGACCGCGCGACGCCGGGACGCCGAAGGCGGCCCGGAAGGCCTGAACCGAAGGAAGCGGTTGCCGTTCCCGCGCCAGTGCCCGATGGTGCCGAGACACAACGGCATCCTGCGGGCGCGACGCCCGCACCACAATGGGCGGCCCGGAAGGCCGGAGCCGCGAGACACACCGCGGCAGCACCAGCGTCCGGGGCAGGGGCCGGAACAGCGGCAGGGGCAGCGGCCGCGGCCGGAACAGCGGCAGGGGCAGGGGCAGGGTCCGGGACAGCGCCAGGGGCACGGGCAGCGACAGGGATCGGGCCAGGGGCAACGTCAGCGGCAGGGGCAGCGGCCGCATCAACGACGACTCCTCGCGTGGACTCGCCTGGAACGCTTCGGCTGCATCGATGCTCCTGAGGGTGGGCCCAGGCCCACCCACCGTCGGACCATCCGAGCGTGCGAGCGGCGTGGTCGCCGGAGGCGGCCCGGAAGGCCGGAGTCCATCGTGCCCCGAAAATTGCCGCATCTTGACAGTCGCACTGCGGCAATTCGGTCGATTCCAATCAATTTCTCGGCACAAATTATCTTCATAACCTGTTGAATATTATACAAATAAAATTAAATTGCCGCATAGCGGCAAAATATCCTTGACAGTCATGCCGCAGTGCGTTATATTCTGGTCATCGGGAATGCCGCAGAGCGGCAAGACCGACACGAAACCGAAAACCGGCGCTCGGCGCCACACGAGCCGGAGAGCCGGCAAGGAGGATCAGATGACCGCCAAGAAGAAAGCCAAACAGGTTCAAACCGAAATCATCGAGAACGCCCACCAGATCTGGCTCGCCGGGCTCGGCGCCGTCGCCACCGCCGGGGAAGAGGGCAGCAAGCTCTTCAAGAACCTCGTCGAAAAGGGCGAGAACTTCGAGAAGGCCGGAAAAGACCGGGTCGAACAGGCCAGGGGCGCCGTCACCGGGGTCAAGGTCGTCGCCGAGAGCTACTGGGAGACCTTCGAGCGCACCCTCGACGACAAGGTGACCGGTGTCATCCACCGCATGGGCGTTCCCACCAAGGATGAGATCGACGTTCTCACCGAGCGGGTCGAGGCCCTCACCGCCGCCATCGAGAAGCTCCGCACCAAGGAAACCCCGAAACCAGGCCCCAGCGCCGCGGCGGCCAAGAAGACCGCCACCGCCAAAAAGCCCGCAGCCGCCAAGAAGCCCGCTCCGCAAGCCAAGTAAACCCGACGATCGTCGATCGATTGCACGCAACGGCGCCGCTCAGCGGCGCCGTTTTTCGTTGCGCCGGTTTCGCTGGTTCGCTAATGTTGATGGATGACAGGCACAGTCGCAATCGTCGAGGACGAACAGAACATCCGGGAAAACGTCGGCTTCGCGCTCAAACGGGAGGGCTACAACGTCGAGAGCTTCGCCGACGGCCTTGCCGCGTGGGAGGCATTCGAGGCCAACCTCCCCGATCTGGTGATTCTCGACATCATCATGCCCCGGATGGACGGGCTCGAGCTGTGCCGGCGTCTGCGAACGGTGTCGGAGACGATCCCCATCGTCTTCCTGACCTCGCGCGACGAGGAGTTCGACCGGGTTCTCGGTCTCGAACTCGGCGCCGACGACTACCTGTGCAAACCGTTTTCCATGCGCGAGCTGGTGGCCCGGGTCAAGGTGCTCTTCCGCCGTTTGTCGCTGCTCAATGAACGGTCGACCAGCGATGAGGAGGAGCTTCTCACCATCGGCGAACTGGTTCTCGATCTGCGCCGCTACACGGCCCGTTGGGGGAACCGGACGGTCCCGTTGACGGTGACCGAGTTCATGATGCTCCATGCCCTGGTTCGCCGCCCCGGCCACGTCAAGACCCGGCAGCAACTCATGGAGCAGGGGTACCCGCACGACACCTATGTCTCGGACCGGACCATCGACTCGCACATCAAGCGCATCCGCAAGAAGTTCTCCAGCCTCGACGATGCCTTCGACCGGATCGAAACCGTCTACGGCCTGGGTTACCGCTACACGGAGGGACCCGAATCGTGATTGACGGCCGCCCCTCACGGCCCGGTTCCTGAAGCCGTCCGGAGGCACCCGCGCCGATGGCATCGCTCCGCTGGCTCTCACGCATCTCCATCCGGCTGCTGGCGTTCAACGTTCTGGTGGTGTTTCTGCCCATGGCCGGCGTCCTCGTTCTCGACACCTATGAACGCCAGCTCCTCGAGGCCCAGGAGCGGACCATGGGTCAGGAGGGACGGCTGCTCGCGGCCGCCCTCGAGGCGACGGGGCGCTTCGAGGCCGCCGACGCCCAGGGGATCCTGGTCCAGCTCGGCCAGCGCCATCTCGCCCGCCTGCGGGTGATCGACCGCCAGGGTGAGCTCCGCGCCGACTCCTCCAGGTTGGGTCCGCGACGCGACGACAACCCGGAGGCGCCGGCGCAGACCGCCGTGCAGCCCCCCGATGCGCCGTTTCTCTACCGCATCGGCTCCCTCCCGTTCCGGGCCCTCCGTCGCCTCACCCAACCACCCGTCGACGAGCCCCGCGACACCTGGGAGCCGGCGAGCTTTCTCGACGCCCCGGAGGTCCGAAACGCCCTCGACGGCCGGTACGGCGCCACCACCAGGATCACACCCGGGAGCCAGCGATCGGTGAGCCTCTACATCGCGATCCCGGTCCGGATCGACGGCGTTGTCGAAGGCGCGGTGCTCGTCTCGCAGTCCACCGGGAGGATCCTCCAGGCGCTCTACTCGGTCCGCCTCGACGTCTTTCGGGTGTTTCTCGGGAGCCTTGCGGTGGCCATGGTTCTGACCCTGCTCATGGCGACCACCATCGCCCACCCGCTGAGCCGACTCCGGCGCCGGGCCGAAGCCATCCTCGACCGCCGCGGCCGGCTTCGCGGCAGCTTCGAGCCGAGCCGGAGATCCGACGAGATCGGCGATCTCGAGCGCGCGCTCGCCGAGCTCACGCGGCGGCTGGAGGAGCACCTCCAGTTCACCGAGTCGTTCGCCGCCGATGTCTCGCACGAGTTCAAGAACCCGCTCGCGGCCATCCGGTCGGCCACCGAAATGGCCCTCGAGGTCGACGACCCCGAGGAACGGCGGCGGTTCCTGACCATGGTCCAGAACGACGTCGCGCGGATGGAGCGCCTCCTCAACGAGGCGCGCGAGATCTCCCGCATCGATGCCCGGATCGATGAGGAAGAGCTCGAGCGCGTCGCCGTCGATCGACTGCTCGAAGGCGTTGTCGAAGCTTTTCGCCTTCGCCGTGGCAGCCGCGGCCCCGAGTTCAACCTGGCTTTTGCCGATCGCGAGGTCGCGGTCATGGCCTCCGCCGACCGTTTGACCCAGGTCTTCGAAAACCTCCTCGCCAACGCGGTGAGCTTCTCACCGGCCGCCGGCACCGTCACGGTGACCCTCCGCATCGATGGCGAGCAGGCGGTGGCGACCATCGCCGACGAGGGCCCCGGAATCCCGGACGAGCATGTCGAGCGGATCTTCAGCCGGTTTTTCTCCTACCGGCCGGACCACACCGACGGCGGCGGCCACTCGGGACTCGGACTGTCCATCGTCCGCGCGGTGATCGAAGCCTATCAAGGGACCGTCACCGCCGGCGGCCGCTCCGGCGGCGGCGCCAAGATGACGGTGCGCCTCCCCCTCGCCGATTGACCCCCTAGGCAACACACGCCGCCCGGGCTTGCCGGTCGTCGCTCCGGAGGACGTCACAAAGGACGCGGGCCAACCTGCGGACACCCTCGGCGATGCGGTCCTCGGGCATCGCCGAGAAGTTCAGCCGCAAGGTGTTCTCGTGGCCGCCGTCGGTGAAGAACGCCCCCCCCGGAACAAAGGCGACGTTTTCGACCAGGCAGCGATCGAGGAGCTCACGGGCATCGAGATCCGACTGCAGCTCGACCCACAGAAAGAGCCCCCCGGCCGGCCGCGTGTAGCTCACACCCGGCGGCATGTGGGCATCGAGAGCCGCCAGCATGGCGTCGCGCCGCGCCCGGTAGACGCCCCGCAGACGGGCGACATGGCCGTCGAGATCCCTCTCGAGAATGAAACGCGCCGCGAGGAGTTGGGTGAGGCTCGATGTGTGGAGGTCGACGCCCTGCTTGACCAGAACGTATCGCTGCAGGATCTCGCGCCCGGCGGCCACCCAGCCGAGACGCAGCCCCGGCGACAGGATCTTCGAGAAGGTCCCGAGGAAGACCACAAGGCCCCCGGTGTCGAACGAGGCGACCGGCGGCAGCGCATCGCCCTCGAAACAGAGCTCGGCGTAGGGCGCGTCCTCGATCACCGGCACCCCGAACCGGGTGGCGATCTCGACCAGCGCCCGCCGGCGCTCCACCGACCAGCGCCGCCCGCTCGGATTCTGGAAGTCGGGCACCACATAGATCAGCTTTGCCCGCTCGTTGGACTCGAGGCGACGCTCGAGCTCCGCCGGCACCATGCCGTCGTCATCGGTCGGAACCTCGACGAACCGCGGTCGATAGGCGCGAAGAGCGTTGATGGCCCCGAGGTAGGTGGGGCTCTCGCACAACACCACGTCACCCTCGTCGACGAAGATCTTTCCGGTGAGATCGAGGGCCTGCTGCGAACCGCTGACGACCAGCACCTCATCGGCCTCATGGTTCAGGCCGAAGCGATCCCTGAGGCGGTCGGCGATCAACTGTCGAAGCACTCCCATCCCCTCCGTGGGCGCGTACTGCAGGGCCTTCGGTCCGTCGGTGAGGAGGAGGTCGCGGGCGAGCTCGGCCATTTCGACCGCCGGCAGCAGCTCCGAGGCCGGCAGCCCGCCGGCAAACGAGATCACCTCCGGGCTCTGGGTGACCTTGAGAATCTCGCGAATATCAGAGGTCCGCAGGTCTTGCATCCTGTCGGCGAAAGCGGTGGTCGGCAATTTCATTTCGTTCTCCTCAGCGGATCACACGACCGGCGATGTGGATGCGCCTTCGCGCGAGGACCGGCGCGTCGTGGACGCCACCTCGCGCACCGACTCGAGCAGCCGTCCGATCCCGACGCTGATGGATTCCTCGGCGCAGTGGGTGAAGTTGAGACGGATCGCGTTTTCGGCGGGTTCGGCTGCGAAGCAGGCCTGACCCGGCAGGAAGGTCACGCCGCGATCGGCGGCGGCGGCGACCAGCGCTCCCTGGTTGACGCCGTTTGGAATTCCGAACCAGATATAGAAGCCGCCGTCGGGCACCCGGACATCGAGAGACAACCGGGAATCGCCTTGGAGCGCCGCCGCCATCAGGTCGCGGCGGCGCCGATACGCGCTCTTCAGGCCGTCGAGGTGGGCCGAAAAATGCCCGCCGCGGACGAACCGTTCGAGCAGGAACTGCCCGAAGGTGTTGGTGTGGAGATCCACACCCTGCTTTGCCAATACCAGGCGGCGCAGGACCACGGGCGGCACCACCATGTATCCGATCCGCAGGCCGGGCAGCAGCACCTTTGAAAAGGTGCTCAGGTAGATGACGAGGCCGCGCTCGTCGAGGGCCTTGACCGACGGCAGCGCGTCGCCCCCGTAGCGCAGCTCCGAATAGGGGTCGTCCTCGACGATCGGAACCTGCCGGCGCGCCGCCAGCTCGAGCAGGTGTCGGCGGCGTTCGAGGCTCATCACCGCGCCGGAGGGATTCTGGAAGGTCGGCAGGGTGTAGATGAACTTCGGACGGTGGTGGTCGAGCACGGACGCGAGGATGTCGGTCCGCATTCCGTCGGCGTCAACCGGCACGCCGATCAGCCGCGCCTGCGCGCTGCGAAACACGTGCAGCGCACCGATGTAGGAGGGCTCCTCGACCACCACCACATCGCCGGGATCGATGAAGATCCTCGCCAGCAGGTCGAGCCCCTGCTGCGAGCCGGAGACCACCAGCACCTCCGAGGTCCTGGCGTGGATGCCGCGGGACGTCAGCCATTGCGCCAGGGTGTCCCGCAACGGCGTGTGACCTTCGGTCGGACAGTGCAGCAGCGACGCCGGACCGGCGGTGCCGAGGATGTCGTCGGTCAGACCGGACACGATCTCGATGGGCAGCAACTCCGGCGCCGGCAGACCGATGGAGAAGGAGATCAGGTCGCGGCGCTCGGTGGTCGCGAGCAGGTCGGCGATGATCGGATCGCGGGAGCGGGCCGCGTCGCCCCGGAAGAGCTGGCGCCAGGGCACGTCTGCCACCGTCCCCGCGCCGTGCCGCGCGGGGGCGGCAGGGGGCTGGAGGACCGCGGTGCCGCGGCCGACGTGGGCGTCCACCAGACCCAGCGCCTTGAGCTCGCGGTAGGCGTTGAGCACGGTGGACCGGTTGACACCGAGGGAGGCCGCCAATCGTCGTTCCGGAGGCAGCCTGAATCCGACGGGCAACGCTCCGGTGTGGATCATCGCCTGGATCCGGCGAACCAGTTGGCGGTAGATCGGCTCGTCACTGTCGCGGTCGATGGCGATGTCCAAGAATTCCTCCTCGACAGACGCGGCGCCCGGGCTCGGGCGCCTCATCGGCAGCTCTGCTGGAACCGTGGCGTCATGTCCCTGGTACGCCAGATCCGAGACCCGACCGGTCCGACGGCGTCCCGGCAGGTCCCGGCGGTTTGATATCCGAGCCCGGACGCCAGGTGCACGCGGTCACAGCGGTTGACGTGGGCGATGCCCTCGGCGAAGCGGATCAAACGGGTGACGACGCCACTGTCGGGGTCCGCGGGATCCGCCCCGATCACGCGAATCGTGGCGCACTCCACCCGGCCGTCGACCGCCCATCTCAGCTCGAGACCGAGAACCGCGCGGGTCAGCCCCGCGTCTTCGGCGACCAGAATCCGACCCAGGGGAGGATCCGGCAGCGACCGAAGGCGGTCGGATGCGGCGACCAACCACGGCTCCGGCGATCCGGAGGTCGGCGAGAAGAGTTCGCTGCGAGCGATTTGGCGGATATGCATCATCTCGACCTCCCTGATTGGCACCCTCCATTCAGCAAGATATGCCCGAAAATCTTTGCGTCAACCTCCAATATCGACAAATATCGACCATCCAATATTGGATATGTCTCCACCAATGAACCCCTCGGATACCCCGAACCGCCGCCGCAGGCGCTCGGCCGGAGCGGCCGTTGCGGACGGCCGTCGGATTGGACTCGGGCCTGTTCGGTGTGTCCCGGGCGACGGAATCGCCGCAAACCGCCCGGGCGGTTCATCCTCGCCGCTCAGCCCCATTCCTCCGAGTCACTGGCCCAGACGCGGCGAAACCACAGCTCGTAACTGATCGTGCGCCAGAGGATGGTGTGCCCGAAGCTGATCGCTGCGCCGGTCGCCAGGTAGGGCTCGAGCCAGTCCCGCCGGACATATCGTTGCCAATCGGAGCGCGGCCGTTCGAAGACCCACTCGGACAACGCCCGCCGGTGCTCGTTGATCCCGCGGAGAAAGACATCGCCCAGCAGACCCACCCGGCCGCTGTCCAACACCCGAGCCGGCAGCAGCCGCTCCATCGCGTCCCTCGTCAGGACCTTGCCGCGCCCGTCGCGGTGGAGCCGGTAGGCCGGCAGGGCGAGCACGAACTCGAGCAGCGGCCGGTGCCAGAACGGGTCGGCCCGCTCGAGACCGCATCGGAAGAAGAGCCGGCGTTCCTCGCTCTCCAACTCGATGTTGCGGGCGCCGACGCTGAGGTCGTAGCGGCCGCCCGCGGCGCCTTCGGGCAGAATCGGCGAGAGCCGCTCCGCCGGCAGCAGCGAGACCCCCTCGGCCGTCAACCAGGGCGGCTTCCTGCGGCCCAGGAGGGCGCGGGCGACGCCGCGAAAGGGCACCAGCCGGCGGAGCGCAGCCCGGCAGAGCAGGTCGCCCCTCCACGCCTGCCCGAGGGTCCCGGCGAGGCTGGAAAGGGCCCACGGCTGCCGCCCGGTCAGGGCGTCGCGCAACCAGAGGTCGCTCGCGCCGTAAAGCACGTCGCCGGCGTCGCCGACCATCATGCGCCGGCATCCGTCGCCGCGAGCGGTGGCATACAGCTGCTGCTTGAGGGCGGCGAAGGCGTTGATGTAGGGCGAGCTGGCGTGTACGAATGCGGAGCGGAAATCGCCGCTCAACGGACCGTGCGCATCGCCGTCGATCCAACGAACCGGTAGCGTCAGGTGGCGGGAGACCGCCTCGATGTTGGCCCGTTCCGCCGGGTCGGGGGTCGCCTCGAAGGACCATGAGTACGCCCGGATCCCGCGCGGCGCCAGCGCGGCGAGCGCGGTCGAGTCGAGGCCGCCGCTGAGCGACAGGCCGATCCGGTCGTGCGGAAGCCCGTCGAGGTGGTGCTGCAGCGACTTCCGGATCAGATCG
>JAHECW010000036.1:27454-36402 GCA_024641545.1 Acidobacteriota bacterium | reverse complement strand
GAGAATCGAGGGGTTCGTCGATATCCCTGTACGACGGTCCCCACTCCCCCGCCGAGGTGAGGATCTGCCGTTGTCCTGCTCCATCATCAAAAAGCACCCTGCCCACCGAGCCGCTCTTGCAAGCTTCGATCACGATTGTGACCACGAGCTCGGTGGGGCTTGCATCGTCCGCCTTCCAAATCCCTTCAAGATCTTCTAGACGCTTTTTCAGCTCGCAAGCCGCAACGTCGTCTTGAGATCCGTCCGCGAGGTTGCAGAAAAGCGTCTCGTCGGTGCCGTGCGAACTCCAGAAGAGCAGGAAGTGGGGCACCTTGCCGCCCAGACGGCCTTGGCAAGACTGCATCAGATCCTTGACGCTCTCGAAGGTCTCCCAGAGCGCATCTTTTGAGGCGCTAATGGGGGTTGGTACCCCGGCGAGGCTGATCGGGCTCAGCACCTTGATCCGCTCTTCCGGCACCTCGAACGCGCGAAGCACACTGTACATGCCGCTGACGTCTTCATCGAAGCTATTGCCAACGTCGTTGAATCCGTCAACGAGGATCGCCCACACCGGCTCAGCATCGGAATCACACGCGATCGTCAATGGGAGGCCGGCAGAACCGGGTGCCGGCGTGGGTATCGGCAACGGCACCACTCCGCCGAATCCGCCCGACGGCGTTGAGCCGAAACCGGAAATCGCGCTAGCGGTAACCGTGAGATCAGACGTCGAAATGGGCACCGGAAGCTCGCCTGGGGTTCTGCCCAAGTGGAGGATGTGGCCGACCTCGTCGGTCTCGGCAACGGTACTGAAGACCGACTTTGGGTATGGCCACGAGGCCTCAATAACGGTCGGCCACCATTCGGTCGGGCGGAAAACGGTGAAAGGACTCCGTCGGTCTTCGGGTTTCGAGTCGAAAACCAGGATACGGGTCGGGTGCGCGTAATGGGCGTACGGGTCGAGATCGAGAAAGAACAGCACGCACCGACCCCGGCAAGAGTAGGTTTCCATGTCGCCGTTGCCCATCACGTCCATGCTGGAGACCGTGGTGCCCGGATCCACTCGCATCCAGTGGAGGCGCCAGTTCCTTCCCTTGTTCACCGTCTCGGCGAGGACCTCCTCCACAAATGGTCGAACGCCCTTCTTCGCCGAATCGATACCCGGGCACTGGTTGGCCTGAACCAACACGACCAGAAGAAGCATTACCGACACCGCCAGAATTGATCGCCAATTCGGCTTTGTCGCGGTCATGGCGAACCTCCCTTCAACCCCCGACCAGCCTCTTGGCCGACGCGGGGCGTGAATCAAGGTGGATCAAGGCCGCGTGAAAAGTACGATCAGGGTTGGACGATCATGTCCGGACCACCATGGTCCGCGGTCGTTCTGATGTTGAACTGAACCAACTGCCCCTGGACGTCCACCTTGAAAACACCCGTTTGCCCCGGCCCGAGCTTGATCGGATCGGGCGCTTTCAGCGACTTGAAATGGTAGATTTCGACTGTCTTCTCCGTGTAATTGGCGAACCCGATCTTGTCGCCCTTTGCGACCGAAATGCACGAAGGAAGGAAGGCGATCGTATCCCCCGGCATCGGTGGCTCGCAGGTCTGGCTGCCGCCCTGGTAAGCGACCTTGTTGTGGATCACAATCCAGTGGTCCGCCTTACAGCCGGTCAGGCCGAGCATCGCAATGGTCAGGAGCACAACGGAGGCCACTAGTCGCAATCGAGTGGGTCTTTCTCTATCCATGTCCCGATCCCCTTTCCAGTCGATACAGCGTTGTAATCTCACAAACTCTCCCGGCCCACGTTGGAGCCCAGGTCTCGCACCATCTGCTGGTAGCGGCCGTCCGCGACCAATTCGCGCAGCGAAGGGTGGTTTTCGATCTGACCGCGGCGCCTGCCCTGCCGCAGTGCTCCTCTGATCCACTCGAGGGCTCGGTCGCGGTCGTCCAGATCCTCGAGGGTCTCGCCGATGGAGGCCATCACACCGGGGTCGGTGGGCGCGAGCGCGATCGCCCGCTCTATCAGCTCGAGTCCGCGTTCGCGATTGCCGATCATGGCGTGATAGCCGGCCAGCTTCGCCAGCAGATCGGGGGTCGCGGGTGTCCGGCGGAGCTCATCCTCGGCGAGCTCCACCGCCCGCTCGAAGGGCTCGGTGGCCCGGGCCGGCTCGGCACCCGCCGCGTACGACCACGCGAGGTAGCCCCAGATCCGGAAGTCGGCGTCGTTGACGCTCAGGGCCTGCTGAAAGGTCGCGACCGCCTCCGCGTAGCGGCCGCCCTCGAAATACAGGGTGCCGAGGTTGGAGAGCGCCACGTAATTGCCGGTGCCGCTGAGCTCGATGGCGCGCTGGAACATCGGTGTGGCTTCGTCGGGCCGGTCGAGGTAGTGGAACACCGCTCCGAGGTTCGAAAAGAGACTGGATCGCTCGGGTGCACACCGGGTGGCGATTCGCCAAGAATTGGCCGTGGCTTCGTAATGCCCTCGCACGTAGTCGAGGTAGCCGAGGTAGTAGTACCCCTCCCAGTAGTCGGGTCGGAGGTCGATTGCCCGGTGCAGCGCGTTCTCCGCGCCGTCGAAATCGCCGATCGACTGCAGGTCCTGCCCAAGCCGCAGCTGGATTTCGGCGTCGCTCGCGCGCAGATCCACGGCCCGCCTCATCGACGCGGCGGCCGACTGTTCGTCACCCTTCGCGCGGTGCACGGCCGCCGCCTCCGTCCAGACTTCGGCCGAGCCCCGGTCTTCGGCGGCCGGAATCAAGGTCTCGCATCGCGCCGTTCCTGCGGCGGTTCCCGCCATCTTGATCACGGCGGCACAGGACCGGAGGAGAGCGACTCTGGCAGGCTCGAAAGTGGGGTCCATCCCCACCGCGTCCTCGAGGTTTCCGTAGGCGGCCGACACACCTTCGCTGGTCTCGGCCCGCACGAGGCGGCCGAGTCCCGACAGGTACGAGGCCAGCGCAGGAACGACCTTTGTGGACGACCTCTCGAGATCCGCGAGAACCTGCGGCGCCGGCTCGATCTCGAGCATCGACGCCACCTGAACCAACGGCGCTTCCTGGAAGGGGACCACGTTGTCCAGTTGGTCCTCGACCTTCGCGGTTCGCAGCGGCCTCTTCGCGCCCGGGGCCCAAAGCTCGAGATCGAGCCTGAGCTTGTCGCCGACCGAAGTCAGCCGACCCGAAAGGCCGAGGGTGATGCCGTGCGCCTTCGCCACTGAGTCGAGGGTCCAGGGTTCTCCTGGTTTGCGGTGTCGCCTCGGAACAACCCAAAACGCCCCATGAGTCTGCCGTTCGAGGTATCGGAGGCTGTCCGAAACGGTCTCGGTGAGGCCGTCCGCGAGAGCGGTCAGGCGCGGATCTCCCCCCGGTGCCTCAAAGTCGATGACCGCGATGTGTTTCTGTTCGGGCAGATCGGGGTTCAACGGCAGGCTGCTCTCCACGATCCTCCAACCGATGAACGCGGCAACCACCACCGCCGCGCCGACCAGTGCGGCGCGGAGATTGCGGCCAAGTCTGGGAGATCGAAGCGCGTGCACGGGATGCGACGGGACCCGGTCGTCACTCAGCGCCTCCAGGGCGAAGGCGACATCCCGCGCCGACTCGAACCGCTCGCTGGGTTCCTTTTCGAGACAGCGTTGAACCAAGAGGTCGAGGACGTAGGGAACGTCCGACCGCAGCTCCGCGATGGGAGTCGGATCCTTGCTGACGATGGCCACCATGGTCTCGTTGGGATTCTCTCCGTCGAACGCCTTCTTCCCGGTGAGCATTTCGTAGAGGACGCAGCCGAGAGAAAAGATGTCGCTGCGGGCATCGGCGGTCTTTCCCGCCACCTGTTCCGGCGACATGTAGGCGGTGGTTCCGATGAGCTGGCCGACCTTCGTCAGTGTCTTCGTCGGGCTCCCGGAGTCGATGAGATCGTCACCGTCCCCGGCTCTCAGCCCTGCGATCCCGAAATCCAGGACCTTCACCTGCCCGGTCCTGGTGAGGAAGATGTTCGCCGGCTTGATGTCCCGATGGATGATGCCCTTGCCGTGCGCCGCGGCCAGCCCCTCGGCGACCGCCCGGCCGATCTTCAACACCTTGGAGAGCGGCAGCGCGTCGCCGGCCAGCCGATGGTCGAGGTCGCTGCCCTCGAGCAGCTCGGTGACCGAGTAGGACAGACCGTCTTCGGTGCCGAAATCGTGGATGTCGAGGATGTTCGGATGGGAGAGCTGGGCGACGGCCCGCGCCTCGCGTCTGAATCGCTCGAGTCGACCCGCATCCCGGGCGGTCTCCGCCGACAGCACCTTGACGGCGACGTCACGGCCGAGCTCGGTGTCGCGCGCGCGAAAGACCTCACCCATCCCGCCCCTGCCGACAAAGGCGATGATCTCGTACCGCCCGAGCGTCTGCCCGACGAGCCCAGCCACGATCTTGGTCTCCTGGTTTTGATGAATCTTACTCCATTTCGAAAAAATATAGAACAGTATTCAAATATTGAGATGCTGTTTCGAAATTTCTCCCTCCGATTTGAGATGGGCGGCGAGCGCCGATCCGGAAAAGGAACTCCGGCCGTCGCTCGGATTCAGGAGCGTCAGGCCGCGAGCGCCGAGGAGCCGGAGGGCCCGCGCTCCTCACGGAAGTCAAACATGCAGCACGAGGTCGGCTCGAAACCGAGAGGGGCCGCCTCGGCACGAACCACGACGCGAGATTCCGGAGGACCTACGGCGCGACGCTGCCCCAGCGGGAAGTGTCGCCGCTCTCGAACCCGTCCGCGAAGATCGCGGGGCTCATGTCGACATCGGTGATCCACAACGTGGTGTCGGCGATGGTGGAGTTGCCATCGACGTCCTCGGCGAGGATGCGGATGCCGACCTGGTGCGGCAGGGTGAAGTGCGAGTACCAGGTGTTCCAGGTCGTGGGATCGGTCTTGCGGGTGGCGATGGCGTCGAAGGTGAAGACTCCGTCGGCGGGGGTCGCATCGCCGTGGGTCCCGTCGTCATAGAGCCAGGTCGATCCCGGGTCGCCGGTCGGAAACGCCAGCGGCTTGCGCGGCATGCTCCAGATCGGCTCTTCTTCGCCCTCGACCAGCACCGCCAGCGTGACGGTATCGATGTTGGCGAGCCCCTGGCTGTCGCTGACCCTCACCGTGACGCCGATCTGGGCCGAATCGTCGTGCCAGAGGTAGGGGTGGGTGAACGCGATCTCGGAGATGTCCGGAGCCTTGGAAAAGTCACCGCCGGTCCCGACCGCCATGTCGACCCGCTGGAGGTCGTAGCGATTGGTGACGAAATAGGTGCGGTCGTTGTTGGTGATGTTGCTGACCTCGCGTCCGACCGGAGGCAGATGGTAGGACCAGGTGTCCCGGTTTCGATCCCACTGGAGGTCCTGCATGGTGAGGTAATGCTGCTGGCCGGCGTCGCCCTTCTTCCCCGACACCATGACGAAGTCCCCGTTGCGCGTGATGAAGGCGGTCACGGGGTTGAGGTCGGTGGTCCAGGTCAACTCGGTGGAAGCCCCGGTGGCGACATCGACCAGATCGGTGATCCTGGGGGCGCCGCTGAGGTGTCTGTACTGGTAGAGGACCTTGCTGCCGCTGTGGTCGCTCACGCCGCGCCAGTCGCCCTGCCACACCCAGTAGTGGTCGTCGGCGGTCACCTTCGCGACCGCACCGCCGATCGTCGAAACCCACTGCGCCGACCGGTTGTCCGGGTGGCCATTCCCGAGATAATCGCTCATCCAGGAAAAGAACGCGCGGCCGCCGTCGGCGCAGCCGCCGACCTGGTAGGCCATGTTGAGGTTGTTGCAGCTTCCGTTGCAGGGCAGGTCGTAGATGTCGACATACTGGGCGATGGTCGAATCGTGATCCGCGTAGTACATCCCGCGGACGTTCCGGCCGAGACCCGGGTCCCACCCCTGATCGAACTTGCCGACGAAGAAGCGCGACGCGTCGTCGTCGATGGCGAACCAGTCGAATGCGCTCGGCCACCACCAGTGGTTGACGGCCGAGGTGGTTGCGCCCGTCCCGACGTCGTACCTGTGAATGTAGGCCTTGCCGTCGTTCAGTTGCGCTTTGATGAAGACCTTGGAAGCGTCGTCGTTGATGCGCAGGTTGCCCCAGCTCCAACCGGTGCTGACCAGATCCGGGGTGAAAATCGCCGAGATGTCCTCGAATCCGGTCCCGTTCGCGCCGATCAGAAAGAGCCGGCACCCTTCACCCCCGGTGTTGAGATCGCAGACCTGAAAGACCGCCTTCGCGCCGTCGCCGCTCGCGGCGACACGGGAGAACTCACGCCACAGCGTCGTCCCTGCCGGCAGCGGCCAGAGTGCGATGGTGCCTTGGTCATCGATGAGTGTCGTGATCGTCTGCTTGTAGTCTATCGGCGCCGGGTACGGAGCCATCGATTGAGCCGCAGCCGGCGCCGCCGCCAGCACGAAGATGACTGCCGAGACCAGCGCGACCCGGGATCCGATGATCGATGTCGTTCTCATGACCAGACTCCTTCCACGGTTCGGGGCCGCCTACCGGGCACGATCCGCCGGACCCCGAGAGAATGTGATTAACTCTCAAAATATAGTGATTCTTCACACTCGAATCACAAGATCATACCTGATTCAAGCCCGGTTGCCGTCACCGCCCATGAATGATCGTCGATCGCCGGGCCGCGTGTTAATCTCAATTCAAATGGCGAACCCGTGGCTCCATCAACCGGGGAGCATGGTCGATCACTTCTTGGTGCTGCGGCCCATCGATCGCGGCGGCATGGCCGAGGTCTACCTGGCTCGGGACACGGTGCTTGGACGCAAGGTCGCGCTCAAGGTCATCCAACCCGGCGCCTTCGGGTCCGATGACGCCGCCGAGAGATTTCTTCTCGAAGCGAGAACCACCGCGCAGTTCAACCATCCGAACATCGTGACGATCCACGCCGTCGGCCAACACCAGGGGCAACCGTATCTCGCCCTCGAGTTCCTCGAAGGCGAGACCCTGCGCGAACGGATGCGCCAGGGCGACCTCGGTCCCGGCGAGTGTCTGCGCTGGGCAACGGCCATCGCCGATGCGCTCTCCGAGGCCCACGCCGGCGGCGTGCTCCACCGCGATCTCAAACCCGAGAACATTTTCCTGGCCAAGGACGGCCGCCTCCGGGTGCTCGATTTCGGCCTCGCCCGTCCGCTGGCGCCGCCGCCCGGACCTCAGATCCCCGACTACGATTCCGGCAAGACCATCACGCCCGCCGACCGGGAATTTCAATCGGCCGTCCGCGGATCCGAACCGCCGGCCGACGCCGCTTCTCGAGATCTCGCCATCGCCATCGATACCGCGGGCACCAGCGGCACCCCCGCCTACATGGCGCCCGAACAGTGGGTCGGGGGCGAGCTCAGCGGCGCCGCCGATGTCTGGGCTCTCGGGGTCATCCTCCATGAACTGCTCGTCGGTCGCAGACCGTACGCCGATGCGGGAGTTCTCGAGGAGATCCGTCTGGTCCGTCTTCCGGACCCAGTTGCCGCACCCGACCTGCCGGCCACGGTGCCCGACGATGTCGGCGACGTCATGATGCGGTGTCTCGAAAAGGAGGCGTCCAGGCGCCCGGCCGCCGCCGAGGTCAAGTCGATTCTCGACGGCGCGCTCGATGTCCGGCGCAGTCTGAAAGGACAGCAGGAGAACCCCTTCCGCGGCCTGCTCCCGTTCAACGAGAACCACCGCCACATGTTCTTCGGCCGGGACAGCGAGATCGGCGCCTTTGTCGAGCGTCTCCGGGACGTTCCGGTGCTCGCCGTCGTCGGTCCTTCCGGCGCCGGCAAGAGCTCCTTCGTGCGCGCCGGTGTCGTCCCTCGTCTCCGCGAAGGATCGTCGGTCACGCTCGTCGAGGTGCGGCCGGGTTCCCGGCCCTTCCACGCGCTCGCCCGGAGGCTGGTTGCCGTCCAACGCGATCTCTCGAGCGACACCAAGACATCGCCTTCGATGATCGATGCCGGAGCGGTCGACGAACTCGCTCGCGAGCTCGAGGCCCAGCCCGGCCGGCTCGCCCTCCTGGCGCAGGGCCTCGCGGAGGAGAGGTCCGCACGGGTGGTCTTCTTCATCGATCAGCTGGAGGAGCTCTACACGCTGGCGGCCGATCCTGCGGTCCGAGGTCGGTTCCTCCGCGCTCTGGTCGGCGCGGCGGATGACGCCGAGGGGCCGGTGCGGGTTGTTTTCACGGTCCGCGAGGAGTTTCTCAGCCGTCTCGCGGAAGGTCCCGAACTCCGTGAAGCGCTGGCCCACATCACCATCCTCCGCAGCCCCGACAGCAGCCGGCTGCGCGAGATTCTCACCCGGTCGGTGACGAGGATCGGTTACGACTACGACGATCCCGGGCTCGTCGACCGGATGGTGGACGAGGTCGCCGACGAACTCTCCTCGCTGCCGCTGCTCCAGTTCGCCGGCCAGAAGCTCTGGGAGGGGCGGGACCGCGACCGCCGGCTTCTGCTTGAAACCGTGTACCGGGAAATGGGTGGTGTCGCCGGCGCCCTGGCGACCCATGCCGACGGGGTGCTCGCGGCGCTGACCGACCGCCAGGTCGGCCTCGCGCGGACGATCCTGCTGCGGCTCGTGACACCGGAGGCGACGCGCCGGATCTCGACCCGCTCCCAGGTCCTCCGAGATCTCCCGGAGACCGCGGGCGAGGTTCTCGATCGGCTGGTCGGAGCCCGGCTGATCAGCGTCCGCCGCTCGTCGGCCGGTGACGCCGCCGACCTCGAGCTCGTCCACGAATCGCTGCTGTTCGCCTGGAAGCGCTTTGCCCGCTGGCTCGAGGGCAGCCAGGAGGAGCGCGAGTTTCTCGAAGAGGTCGATCACGCCGCCGAACTCTGGCAGCGGCGGGGTCATCGCAACGACGAGCTCTGGCAGGGAGAGGCCGTCAGGGAAGCCGAGGCGACGGTCAAACGGCTCGAAATGGACCTGCCCGAGACCGCTCGGTCATTCCTCGATGCGAGCCGCCGGAGAGAGGACCAGCGCG
>JAHECW010000036.1:0-27444 GCA_024641545.1 Acidobacteriota bacterium | reverse complement strand
GCGCGGCCGGCGCCGGCGCTGGCTCGTCGCCGGAACGGTTGCGGTCCTCAGCGCGATTTCGGTCATGCTCGGCGTCCAGCGCCACGAGGCGCGCTCGGAACGCGATCGCGCCCAGCGTGGTGAGGCCGAGGCGCTGCTCGAGGGGTCGCGGTCGGCATGGCTGCAGGGCGACATCTTCGAAGCGCGGACCAAGCTCAGACGATCGCTCGAGATCCTCGACTCCACCGCCGGCCGAGCCCTGTGGTGGCGGCTCGAAGGCGACCCGCTCCGCTGGCGGGATCCCAGCGAGAAGCTGCACTACCAGGTCACCTTCGCCGCCGATGGCCGCTGGCTGGCGACGTCGGGCGCGGCCGTCACCCTCTTCGACACCCGGACTCGCGAAGCGAAGGTCCTCGAAGGCAACGGCGAGCCGGCGCTCGGGGTGGCGTTCTCACCCGACGGACGGCTGCTGGCGGCGGGAAGTTACGGCGGTGACGTCATCGTGTGGACCCTCGCCGATGGAAACTACCGGAGGCTCTCCGGTCACGAGGCGGTGCCCTGGTATCTCGAGTTCTCGGCGGACGGCAGCGAGCTCATTTCCGCGAGTTATGACGGGAAGATCCGGATCTGGAACGTGGCGACCGGGACCACCCGTGCGGTTCTCGATGGCCACGAGGGTCGAATCCGCAGGGTCCGCCTGTCGCCGGACGGGCGCACCCTGGCTTCGGGAGGCTTCGACCGCACGCTCCGGCTCTGGGACCTCGATTCCGCGTCACACCTCAAGACCCTCGAGGCCGAAGGTCCGGTGCTCGCCCTCGCGTGGAGCGCCGATGGGTCGCAGATCGTCACCGGCGGCGACGGCAGACCCCGGATTCAGCTCTGGGATGTGGCCCGGGGCGAGGCGACCGCCACCCTCGACGTCGGCCACTCGGGGGCCATCGAAAGCCTCGATTTCAGCCCCGACGGCCGGTATCTCGCCTCCGGTTCGCGCGACTGGACCGTCCGCGTCTGGGATCTCGCCCGGGGCGACCTCCACCGGGTCTTCGACGGTCAGGAGGGTGAGATCCACGTCGCCCGGTTCAGCCCGGACGGGTCGTACCTCGCGGTGACGAGCGCCGACAAGGGGCTGCGGCTGTGGAACCTCGAACCGGCCGCCCGGCCTCTCCCCGCCTCGGGCCACAGCGACAAGGCCTACCGCGCCGCATTCAAACCCGATGGAACCGTCGTCGCGACCTCGAGCGAGGACGAAACCGTCCGGCTGTGGGACGTCGGTTCGGGCGAGGTCGTTCAGGTCATCACCGGCCATGAGTCGGATCTCTACGAGCCCGCCTTTTCACCCGACGGCCGCATCCTCGCGACCACCGGCGCCGACCGCACAATCCACCTGTGGAGCGCCGAATCCGGCGCGCTGCTCACCGTCCTGCGCGGCCACGAAAGGGAGGTTCTCGCGGCAGTGTTCGCCCCGGATGGTCGTCTCGCCACCGCCGGCGTCGACGGCAGCATCATCCTGTGGGACCCCGAGACGTGGACCATCTCGAAAACCGCCGGACACGGCCGCCCCGTGATCGATCTCGACTTCAGCCCGGACGGAAGGATCCTCGCGTCGACCGGCTATGACCATGAGATCCGGCTGTGGAGCGCCGCCACCCTGAAGGAGCTTCGATCGCTGAGCGGGCACGAGGGCAACGTCCACGGAGTGCGGTTCGAGCCCGACGGCCGCCATCTCATCTCAACCAGCCTCGACGACACCCTGCGCCGCTGGAACATCTCGACCGGCGAATCCCGGGTGCTCCGGCGTTTCGACTCGACCCCCTACTTCCACGACATCGACACCACCGGTCGTTTGATCGCGGTCCCGCTCACCGACGGAGAGATCATCCTTCTCGATCTCGTCAGCGGTGAGACCAGGACCCTCGCGAGCCACGGCAGCGGCGCCACCGGCGCGACCTTCAGCCCGAACGGCGAGATCGTCGCATCCACCGGCAGCGATGGGACCCTGATGATGACGGAGGTTGCCGACGGCCGCCCGTGGTGGCGGGCGCCGGCACTCCTGACCCACCCTCCCCTGCTCTCCAGCCACCGGGGTTGGCATGAATTCGCCCCGGGCGCGCTCGCCGACCTCCCACCCGATGCCCGGTGGCGGGACGCCGTTGAAGACCACGCACGGACGGCCTCACAGTCGGAGGACGGCGCGCTGATCTGCCTGGTGACCTGGGACGGGATCTTCGAGCTCTGGGATCGTGCCGAGGACACGGTGCTCTTCACCGAGAGTTCCCCCGCCGTCTCGCGGCTTCAGGCCGTGGCCGGGGGATGCATCACCCACGGCGCCGACCGCCAGGTCCGCCTGGTCCGAACCGACGGCGGCGTCGCGGTGCTTGCCGGGCAAGCCGACGCCATTGGTCTCGGGGATGACGAGATCTTCGTCGCAGCCGGAAACGCGGTCACGGTTTTCGACCTCGGCGGCCGGGCGCTGACGACCTTCGAGGTCGAGGCTCCCCTGACGGCCATCGCCGCGATCGAAGGTCGAGTGGGGGTCGCGGTTGAACGGGGGCCGCTCATGGTCATGGCCGACGACGCGGGCGATGCGGCGCCCCTGAAAATGAGGGCGACACCCTTGTCGCCGGTGACCCGGATCGTCGCCGGTCCCGCCGGAACCATGGCGGCCGGATTCCACAACGGAGAGGTCGCTCTCTGGGACATCGAAACGGGCGCGATGTTGATCAACGCCCGGTTGCACGGCAGCATCACCCATCTCCGTTCGGGACCGTCGGGTCTCATCGCCGCCTCCGAACTCGGGCAGTTCCTGACCTGGGATCTCGCCACCCTCGTCGAGCCGCGGACCGAGTTCATGCAGCGCGTCCGGTCGGCCGTACCGGCGGTGTGGGAGAAGGGCCGGGCGGTGGTTCGCGACTGACGATCGAGCGGACGGCTCTTCGCTCGCCGCTTCTTCGCGATACTGTCGGGGATGGTCCGCCTACCGGATGTCCAGACCGGACCGGCGGCAGAGTTCGACAAAGGCCGTACCCTTCCAACCCTTCGACACCAGGATCGCGGCGACCGGCCTCGCCTCATCGGTGCGTCCCAGCAGGAGGAGCGCCCGGGCGTAGGTGTCGAGATAGTAGAGATCGCCGCGCTCGACGGCGATGGGTTCCATCTGCTCCACCGCATCGACCCATGCCGCTTCCGCCTGACGGCGCTCACCCATCGAGATGTAGATGTTGCCGAGCTCGATGTCGGCCGTGGCCAGCGCATATCGCCACTCCGCGTGGTCGGGGTTCTCCGCCACCAGAGGTTCGAGGATCGCGACACCGACCCGGAGTGACTCCAACGCACCGGCCGGATCGCCGAGATCGCGGAGCATTTCGCCGACGTTGGAGTAGCTGGTCGCCAGCTCCCTTCTCCTGGCCTGGTTGGTGGGATCTCTTTCCCCCAACTGACGATCGATGTTCAAGGCGGTTTGGTAGGCCTCCAGCGCGCCCTGGAGATCGCCGATCTGCCACCGGGTGAAACCGAGCGATGACGCGCTCTCCGAAAGGGCGGACAGATTCAGGGTGTTGGCGGGATCCGCGGCCGCCAGCTCCTGCCCGAGTTCGATGGCCCGGCTCCCGACCGCGGCCGCTTCCTCGAGGGCGCCCCGGTCGCGCTGAACGCCTCCGACCCGAGCGTAGGCCTCGACCAGCAAACGCGTGCTGTCGAGATCATCGGGGTTCTCGTCGATGAGGTCTTCCAGGATCGTCACCGCCTCGTCGAGCGCCGCGATCGATCGGTCGAGCTCGGCTCGGGCCCAGAGCTCGAAGGCGATTCCGTGGAGGCAGTGCGCCAACCCATGCCGGTACTCGACGTTGTCCGGATCCTGCTCCCGCAGAGCCCGGTAGAGCCCCGCCCCCTGACCGTAGGCTTCGATCGCCGCGTCAGGGTCGGAGGTGAGCCCCATCAACACCCCCAACTCGAGCAGGCGATCCGCCAGGTGGGCACGACTCACCGGGTCTCCGGGATGGTCTTCGACCAGCTTGCGGACCACCGCCAGGCTCTTGTCCACCGCGACCCTGGCATCTTCCAACTGCCCCTGATCACGCAGGACCCGACCCGCGGTCCGCAGCGCCAGGCTTCGCCGTATCAGGACCCCGGGGCCGGTTTCGTCCGCTGGCAGCGAGGCGTAGTAGGCGATCGATTCCTTGGCGACCTGATCGAGGATGTCGAGGCGCCCGAGGGCTTCGAGGCTCGGCGTCAAATCCTCGAGCATGAATGCGGCAAACCCCTCGGCCTGGACACGCGCAGCCACCGCGATGTTGCGCTGCTCCGCAAGACGAGCCCGTGCCCGCCCCTGGTCGATGGTGTACTTGACGCCCGAGGCGAGAAGGGCGGCTCCCAGAACCAGGCTGACCCTGAAGAAAAGACGCCGCTGGCGGGCGGTTCGCTGGTGAGCCAGGGCCCGTTGGGTGATCTCACTCACGAGAGCCTGCCGCCGGTTGTCGTCCGCCAAATTCAGCGCTTGTCGGCGCGCCAGCTCGAGGTCCCCGTTGGTCATGGCGGCGGTGGCATATCGGCTCAACGCCTGCTCGCGAAGATCATCGATCTCGGGATTGGCGACCCACAGGCCGGACGCTCGATCCAGATCCGAGAGACACTGCGACAGCATGCCGTAACTCCCGGCAGCCGTCGGCAGGATCTCACCGACCCTGCGGGTCAGATCCATGGACTCACGGTGCTTGCCGGCTCCGGAGAGGTGGTCCTGGAGCGCGGCGATGAACTCGCGGGCGGTCGGACGCTCATTCGGCGCGACCGCCAGCGCCTGCATCGCAAGCCTCTCCAGGTCGGCGGGAATCACCCGGTTCCCGGCGCGTTGACGCGGCGGTTCGATCGCGCCGATGCCGGCCAACACAAACGCGGCCTTGGCGCTCACCCCACTTCGTGGAGGCGTCCCCGTCAGCAGAGAGTAGAGGGTCCCGCCGAGCAGGTAGACATCGGTCCACGGACCGAGACGATCGGGGGTGGCGTCGGTCTGCTCCGGCGCCATGAACGAGGGTGTACCGGCCGGGCAGGTGGCCGTGGCCAGGCTGTTGCAGGTCGACGCGTCCTGTTGTCCCGGATTTCGGGGACCGGCGTCACGCGGCCCTCCCCCGGCGCCGGTCCAAAGCCCATCGTCGAAGCACACCGCCATCCCCCAGTCGACGAGCAGTGCTTCTCCGAACTCTCCCACCAGCACCTGGGAGGGTTTGATGTCCCGGTGCATCACTCCGTGTGAATGGGCGAAAGCGACCGCCTGGGCGACATCGATGAGGATCGGCAGATGCCGCCCCAGGAATTCACCGGGCGCCAGCTCCCGATCGCCCTCGACCCGCTCCTTCCAGGTCTTGCCGCGGACCAGCTTCATGGCGAACTGGGGCTGACCCCTGAGATCCTTGCCCGCGTCGTAGACCGGAACGATGTTGGGATGTTCCAAGGCGGCCGTGGTCAGGGCTTCGCGGCGAAAGTCCTCCGCTCGGCGGCGGCTGTCGACACCATCGAGCATGAGGTCTTCGCGCAACCGCTTGAGGGCCACGGTACGGTCGAGGGAGGTTTGGGTGGCCTCCCAGACCTCGCCGTAGCCGCCGCGATCGATGAATTGGTGGAGTTGGAAGGGGCCGTCGACGGCGCCGGGCACCTCGGGCACACCCCGTCCGCGGATCGGATACTCGCCCTCCCCGTCACCGCTCACGAAGACCTGGGTGCGGGTCGGATCAAAGGTGTGATCGGCGTTGTCGGGGAGGCCGTCGGGGAACCGATCTCCGGGTTGGACCTCCGCCCCGGGTTCGCTTCTCTCCGTCATCGCCGGATCAACCGGCCGGGCGCTTTGTCCCCGAACCACGAGCGCGTTGCTTCAAGAAGTGCGCATTCTCTCTGCACACTTCGAGCCTACCATGGGGTTGCCGTCCGGAATCAACCTTCTCGCGCCCCCATTGAGAGCCGTCAAGACAGCGGCGAACGGACAACCGGAGGTTTCGGGCCGGAAGACCGGAACGGCGACCTCGCCGACGAACAGAACCGGCGATCCCGATGCCCGCCGCCACGCGGGGCGACGTCACGCACTAGGCTGATCGCAAACCAAAGACCACCCGATCGAGGGACAACCGCCCCGGACCGATGGCGATGAGCAGCAGCGAGATGCAGAGGTAGACCGCCGCCAGTTCGTAAGCGGGACCGCCGCCGGTTGCCACGAACGGGTGGCCCCACAGAACCGCGTGCGAGTACACCGCAACGGCCATCGTGAACGCGATGCCCAACGAGGCGAGGGGCACGAGCAGGCCCAGCACCCACGCCAACCCGCCGCCGAACTCGGACAGGGCGGCAAGCGCCTGGAAAAATCCCGGAACTCCGGCGTCCGGACCCATCCAGCCGAACGGGTCCTGGATCTTGCCCCACCCGTGCATCATGAATGCCGTACCGGCGACCAGGCGGGTCATCAGGACTGCCGCGTCACCAAGACTCGAGTACTCGGCCACCGAGAATATCTTCTTCAGGTTCATCTCTCCCCCGGGTCCATCGCACCAGTGATCGTCAAATGGTGCAAACACGAGGCGCCCGAGTTTTGTTTCGAGCGGCCGGAAACCGAGAGACCACGATCGAACTCAAGCCGGGGGAAGGGTGCGGAGCCGGTGTGTTAGCCTCCGGGGCGGGGGTCGCATTCGTCGTGACTGGCCTGTTTTCCCGAATCCAATCCATTGTTCCGAGCCGGCAGTGAGGGTTTCATGAACAAAAAGACGCCGTCGATGATCCTGTGTTCGCTGTTGTTCGCCGCCGCGGTGTCCGCGCAGCACCCTGCGGGGGTGACGTCTCCGGACACGTTCTTCGGTTTCCAACTGGGCGCGGATCGGAAGATCGCCCGCTGGGACGCCCTCGTCGAGTACCTCCAGGTACTCGCCCGGGAGAGCGACAAGGTCGTCGTCACCGACATGGGGCCCACCACCAATGGGAACCCGTTCCTTCTCGTCGTCGTGTCGTCTGCCGAGAACCTCTCGCGCCTCGAGGAACTCAGGCAGGTGAACAACACCCTTTTTGACGCACGGGGCCTCGATGCGACCCGGGTCGATGAACTGGTTGCACGAGGCAAAGCCGTGGTCTGCCAGTCCATGAGCCTCCATGCCACCGAAATCGGCGGCACCCAGATGGCGCCCGAGCTCGTTTACGACCTCATCACCAGGGAGGACGCGGAGACCCGGCGGATTCTCGACAACGTGATTCTCCTGCTCATCCCCAGCTTCAACCCCGACGGCCAGATCATGGTCACCGACTGGTACCGGGAGACTCTCGGAGGCGAGTACGAGGGGGAAAGCCTGCCCTGGCTCTACCACCCCTACTCCGGCCACGACAACAACCGCGACGGCGACTACCTCAACCTCGTCGAGTCGAAATACGCCGCCAAGGTCATGTATCGCGACTGGAAGCCCCAGGCCTATATCGACCACCACCACATGGGGCCCTACGGCGCTCGGTTCTATGTGCCGCCCTACAGCGAACCCATGCGGCCCTATGCCGACCCTCTGGTCTGGCGCGAGATGAGCCTCTTCGGCGGCCACATCGCCTACAAGCTCGAGGAGGCCGGCATGACGGGTGTCCTCAACAAGGCCCAGTATCCCGGCTGGGGCCATTTCGGGTGGCACTGGATCACGCCCTTCCACAACATGGCCGGGATGCTCACCGAGTCCGCCAGCGCCAAGCTCGCAACACCGATCTTCATCCACCCGGATCAACTTCAGGGCGACGCACGCGAGTGGAAGGAATACGAGGCTCAGACGACCATCCCGAGCCTCTGGCCGGGTGGCTGGTGGCGGCTCCGGGACATCGTGGAACAGCAGAAGATCGCGGCCTGGGCCATGCTCGACGTCGCCGCGCGAAATCGGGAGACCGTGGTCCGCAACGCCTACCTCAAGAGCAAACGGCAGCGGGAGCGTGGCGCCGCCGGAACCCCGAACGCCTACGTCCTGCCGCACGACCAGCACGACCCGCTCACCGCGGCCAAAATGGTAAACACGCTGCTGCTGTCCGACATCGAGATCCTCCAGGCCGGCACGGCATTCACGGTCGGCGATGTCTCCTACGGAGCGGGCTCCTATGTAATCCCGCTGGCGCAACCCAAGATGGGCCTCGTCCGGAATCTGCTCGGCCGTACGCTCTACCCCGACAACGAGTGGACCCGGGACCGCAGTGGCGCACCGCTTCGGCCCTATGACTCCGCGACCCACACCATGGCCGAGTTCATGGGCGTCCGGGTCGATCCCGTTTCGGCTGCGTTCGTGGCGGAACTCGTCGAGCTCAACGACCGGGTGCCCTTGTCCGGCACGGTCGAGCCCGGCGACTCCGGTCATCTCCTCGACGGCAGGCTCAACGACAGCTTCAGGGCGGTCAACCAGCTCATCGCAGAGGGCATCTCCGTCCGTCGTGTCGACGAGGCGTCCCCAGGCTTCCGGCCGGGCGATTTCGTCGTACCTGCCGGTTCGAGCGCGGCATTGAAGCGTATTGCCGCGACCACGGGGGTCGACTTCGAGGCCGTCGCCGCCGGCCCGGCGGCCGATCACCAGGTCAAGGCAATGCGTACCGCCATGTACCAGCGCTACTGGGGCGGCAACATGGATGAGGGCTGGACCCGGATGACTTTGGAGGCCTTCGACTTCCCCTACACTTCGGTGAAGGACGCGGAATTCCAAACCGGTGACCTTCGGTCCAAGTACGACGTCATCATCCTGCCCGACGACCAGACCGCCACGATGATGGGTGCGCCCGAACCCCACCCGGGCCGGCCGGCGCCGGTCTATCCTCCCGAGTACCGAAGTGCCATCGGCGACAAGGGAGTCGAAGCTCTGGGGGCATTCGTCGAGTCCGGCGGCACCCTGGTGGCTCTGGGCGAAGCCACCGAGTTCGCCATCGAGAAGTTCGGGTTGGCGGTTCGCAATGTCATCGACGATCTTCCGACGACGGAGTTCTTCTGCCCCGGCTCGACGGTGAAGGCACGCTTCGACAACCACCACCCACTCGCCTACGGGATGCCCGATGAGGGAGTGGTTCTCTTCTGGGACAGCCCGACCTTCCAGATCGAGCCGTCGCAGCACAACGAGTGGTACGAGACCGTCGTCCGTTACGGCGACCGCGACCTGCTGCAGAGCGGTTGGCTCATCGGCGAAGAGCACATCGCAAAGAAGGCGGGGATGGTCGTTGCCAAGAAGGGCAAGGGCCGGGTGATCCTCATCGGATTCCGCACCCAGAACCGATCCCAGACCCACGGTACGTTCAAGCTGCTGTTCAATACCCTGCTGCAGTGACCGCCAGGGGGCGCCTGCCAATGAAATGACGGAGGCCTCCCGACCGTCCATTCTGAGCGAGCGGAGCGAGTCGAAGCATCTCCACAAGCTCAGGATGACAGGCGTTGGAGGTTCAGCCAGCTGTGGGAATCCACAGCTAGGACGTCTCGACGTCCAGGTCGTAATCCACTCCCGGCATTTCGAACCCGTGGTGGCGGAGGAACTCGTCGCGGAATCCGTCGATTTCCCTCACCGGTCGTGACGGGTCGTCGTCGATCTGCCGCCACAGCGCCGCGACCTCACGCTGCACGTCGTCGCGCATCTCCCAATCGTCCAACCGGATCCTGCCGTCGCTGTCGAGGGGTTTCGGGTCGGCGGCGTAGAAGTAGTCGCGATAGAGCCGGACCATCTGCTGGATGCAGCCCTCGTGTATTCCCTTGCTCTTCATCACCGAATAGAGCAGCGAGATGTAGAGCGTGACGGTGGGGATCACCGCGCTGGCGCGGGTGACCAGAGCCTTGTTGACCGAGATCACCGCCCGCAGATCCTGATCCGCAAACCGCCGGTTGATTTCACGTGCGGTGGCTTCCAGGTGCCGCTTTGCGCGGCCCATGGTGCCGTCGCGATAGATCGGCGCGGTGATCTCGGGTCCGACATACGACAGCGCGGCCGTCACCGCACCACGGGCGAGGACTCCCCCATCGCTCAACGCCGAGATCCAGTCCATCCAGTCCTCGCCGCCCATGACCTTGACGGTTTCGGCGATCTCCTCCTCGGTTGCGGGTTCGGCGACCACTTCCTTCATCTCGCCGGTCTTGATATCGACGGTCATGCCGGAGAAGGTCCGCCCGATGGGTTTGACGACGGACGAGTAGATCTGACCGGTTGCGACATCGATCCGGCGCGGCGCCGCGATACTGTAGAGAACGCAGTCGACCGGGCCCATCTCGCCTCGGATCCGCTGAACGGTCCGGTCCTTGACCTCATCCGAGAAGGAGTCTCCGTTGACGCTGAAGGCCATCAAACCGGCTTCTTCGGCTGCTTCCTCGAAGGCGAGGTTGTTGTACCAACCGACCGTCGCCGTCCGCGATTCGGTGCCGGGCCGTTCGAGAAAGACACCGGCGGTGGCTGCGCCGCAGGAGAATGCCGACACGATCCGCGCCGCCAACCCGTAGCCGTTCGAGGCGCCGATGATCAGAACCCTCTTCGGTCCTTTGATGGATGGTTGGCTGCAGACATAGTCGATCTGTTCGCGCACCTGCTCTCGACAGCCGTCCGGATGGGCCGTGAGACAGATGTTCTGTCGGATTTTCGGGAGGATGATCATGGTTGCTGCGCCGTCTCCTTGGTGCCGTCGACCGCGCTCGTTCTGCGTCCGAGACCTCCATCGCGGTTCTCTCAGAGGTGGACCGGAACCATCAACGCGGTCGATCTTTCGATGGGTAACATCGAGGGCAGCGCTTCGATTTCGATCCGGCCGCTTCCGAGGGACCGGCGACGATGATCCTCCTCACGGCGCCCGGTTTGACTACGGCGCCACCGCCGTCCAGAGATCGGTGTTGCCGGCCTCGAAACCATCGACAAAGAAAACCGCATCGAAGTCGGCCATCGCGGTCACGGCTTCACCCTCGACCTCGGTGTTCTCATCGCCGCCGGGATACTCCGGAAAACCGCCGTCGGGCAGCTGCATCGAGACGAGCCAATCGCGGGCCGCCTCGGTCGCGGGCTGATAGCTCGCCGCCGTCATGATGTCCACCTCGAGCAGCGCGAGCAGGGCGTACGCGGTCGTCTGGACATCCTCGTCCCCGACCCCGGGCGCCGCCAGATTCGAGTGCCAGTTCCAGGAGCCGTCCGGATTCTGGAGCGACGCCAGATAGCCGGCCAGGCCCTCGAGATTGTCGATCCCGTCGATGCCCGGGTGGAGGGGCGCCACGATCGCCGGAAAACCGAGCAGCCGAGCCGCGGCGAGGCCGCGGACGGCGCCCGCGAGCCCGACGACATCGGAGTAGACGTTGTCGGGGTCGCTGTTGTCGAGGGTGTTGAGACCATCCAAAAGGCCCTGGGCGAAGAGCGCGTCCTGACCCGGTTGACCGAGAACCCGGGCGACGGAAATGAGCGCGGAGAAGTCCCACGGCCTGAGGTTGACCCACGCACCGCTGCGGCCGGTCTCGATATTGGCGATCCACCCCGCGGTGTCGAAGTCATCCGGGCCGTAGGTCCCGGCGGCGAGTTCGTCGAAGAGCCCGGTCGAGACATGGGTCGAGAACGTCGTGTTCCCTGCAGCCAGCGCGAGGGAGTACATGAAGATCGGCGTGAAGGTGCCGAAGCGGGCCTCGCCGTTGCTGTACCTGTAGGTCAGGTCGAAGGCGCCGCCGTTGACCGGCCCGACGAGGAAGGAGTCGTTGCGCGTGTGGTAGAAGGTGCCGAGAGAACCGAGCAGAATCGGGCCGGTGATGTTGTGGTAGGTCGCCGAGCAGTCGGCGTGCGGCCAGCCGAAACCGCCGTTGTAGCACTGTTGATCGAGGATGTGCTCGGCCCCCAGCACGAGATGATCGATGGGAATCGCGGCCCGTTCCCGTTCGACGGGATACGACCACTCGCCGACTTCGAATCCACCCCCGTACGGTTGCGCGATCGGGTGCGGTCCGCCGGCCTGCGCCGCCGAGCAACAGGCCGCCACAAGACCGAAGAACAGCGAAGTCGCGATCGCCTTTCTCATCACCGCACCTCCTTCTCGAATCGGTCGATCCAGGATAGCAAAGAGGCGGCCCCTCAGCGGTGCGATCCGTCACGTCGCCGGCTGATGGATCCTGCGGGTGAAGAACATGGTGACGATCAATGCGACCACCAACAGGAGCGTGCCGCCGAGGAGGGCGAAATCCTCGGCCCGGAGGATGAGATAGAGAATGCCGTAGATCGCCGTCAGAACCGCGCCGACAATCGCCGATGTCGAAGTCCGCTTCAGGATCGCCGCACAATAGAGGGTGTTGATCGCGACCACGGTGGAGGACGCCAGAAGATACGCGGTGGTGAATCCCATGTGCTCGGCGAGCGCGATGAGAATGAGGAAGAACATGGCCAGGGCGACCCCGATCAGAAGAAACTGAACGAGGCTCAACCTCACCTCCATGACGTACTCGATCAGGCCCAGCGTGAGAAAGGTCAGCGCGATGAAGAGCAGACCGTACTTGACCGCCCGGGTCACCAGGTCGTAGAGGGCAACCGGCTCGAAGAGGCGCACCCCGGCCTCGATCTCGTCGATGGCGACGGCCGACGGGGCTCGCCATACCTGGGGGTAGGAGCGGGAGAGCAGCGGGATCGTCCACTCGGCCGAGAAACCGCTGTCGGAGATCTCCCGGTGAGCGGGAAGCACCTTGCCGACAAAACTCGGGTGCGCCCAATCGGATCGGATCGCGGCGTTGGTGGTCTCGCCGAGCGGCAGGAATTGAAATCCTCCGCTGCCCCGGATCACCATCGGCAACGTGAACTCGAGGCTGTCGGAGATCGCGTCGCCGACCGCCATGTGAAATCCGCTCGGCAGGATCTCATCCAGGGTGGTGCCGGGCTTCGGCTGCACCGCGCGGCCGTTGCATTCAAAGCCGCCGACCTCGACGAGGCCGCGAGGATCGGAAACGCCGAACCCCACCACCGCCTTCGCCCAGTCGATCGCCTCGAGTCGATCGTCGGGGACGAGCGAGGCCACCGCCGCTTCCAGGTTCCGAAAGGCGCCGGAAACCAGCAGGTCCGCGGTGTAGACCTGGACCTGGTAGATCCCCCGGTGCCGGATTTCTGGAGCGAGGCTTGCTTCATAGTCCAGAAGATCCGGCAGGATGACCGCCCGCCGCTGACAGGATTCCCAACGCTGCGTGATCTTCTTCTCGCCACCGGGGGTGATGAACTCATCACGCACCTCGATCTTCTCGGAGTACGGAATCACGAGGACAGGTCCGGCGACGCGCTGGTCGCCGCTCCACGAACCCGAGATCTCCGACACCACTGCCTGATAGGTGGCGTGCCTCTCCTGCACCACGGATCGGACCATGTTGAGCGGAATCAGCAGCATCAGCGCCAGAAACGCGACCGCGATCAGGCGCGCAGGTCGGCCGAGTTTCTCGATCAGGTTCTGTCCCATCTTAACCGTGTCGGTTGTCATGACCCTACCTCCATCAACCCGAGACTGACGGGCAATGACGCCGCGGCGAGGGCCCATTCAAGGCAAACCGAGACGACAATGTGGCAATGCGGTGGTCCCCAGGCACCGTAAGGAGTTCCTCGCCTCCCGATCGCCGGTCTCTCGACCGCTTGACCAACGTCCGGGCTAGAATCAACCCACAATCCCGCGTTCACGAGGAGGATCCATGGATTCGAAGATGTCCCGTCGCACCATGTTGCAGACCACCGGCGGCGCCCTGGCCATGGCCGTCGCGCCGGTCGCCTCGACGATTGCTTCCAGCGCCGCCGCCGGCAGGCTCATGAAGGCCGCGGTCGTCACCCGAGCGGGCGACGACTTCTCCACCAGCATCCGCGTCGTCGAAGACTGGCCGGAACCTCATGTCGGCGACGGCCAGGCACGTGTCCGCACCGAGGCATCGGCGCTCAACCACGTCGATCTCTGGTTGGGACAGAGCGAGGCCATGGACTTCCCGCACATCACCGGGTCCGACGGATGCGGCACCGTGGAAGCCGTCGGCGAGGGGGTCGACACGTCCTGGATCGGGAGGCGGGTCATCTTCAACGCCGCGCTGCCCTCGGTCGGTCCCGTGGGGCCGGACTGGCGGCCAGAACACCCACCTGAGATCGACCTCATCGGCTCGAAGACGGCGGGCAGCATGGCGGAGAAGTTCGTGGTCCCGGCGGCGAATCTGCTGGACGTCGGCGACGCCGATCCGATCATGGCCGCCGCCTTCAGCCTGACGTTTCTCACCGCATGGCGGATGATCTCCAGCCGGGCCCGCCTGAGACCCGATCAGACCGTCCTGCTGACCGGCATCGGCGGCGGGGTCGCCCTGGCGGCGCTCAAGATCGTCCTTTACACCGGCAGCGCGGTCATCGTCACCAGCCGCCACCAGTGGAAGCTCGACAGGGCCCGCGAGCTCGGCGCCACACACACCATTCTGGACGAGGGGCAGGACTGGTCCGAGACGGTGCGGACCCTCACCGGCGGACGAGGCGTCGATCTCTGCGTGGATTCGGTGGGCAAGGTGCTGCACGGCAGGTGCATCCGCTCCCTGGCCCAGGGAGGATCCCTGACCATCTGCGGCAGCACGACCGGGAGCGATCCCGAGACCCTCTTGGGCGACATCTTCTGGAAACAGCTCAACGTCCTCGGGTCGAGCATGGGCAGCATGGATGAGTTCCGGGAGGTCACCGCCCTCTTTCGAGCCGGGCGGCTCGAACCGGTGATCGACCGGGTCTTCCCCTTTGCCGACGCTCCGGAGGCGTATGCGAGGCTCCAGGCGGGCGATCAGTTCGGCAAAGTCGTGATCCGGTGGGGGTGACCGGCCCGCACACGCGGCGCTGCCGGCCCGCACCCGGATTGCGTGCGGGAAAATCGTCGATGCTCGATACGAACTCGTCCGTGGCGGCGACGAACAGCCAGTGGCCGGCCCCTCTGCCAATCACCGGCTCCGAACCACCGGTGCTGTCGTGGATTCTCTCGGCGTACTTCACCGGCATCGGGTCGGAGTCTCCATGAATCACGAGGGTCGGGCAGCGAATAGTCCGAAGGTCGGCGTGGAGAACCTGTATCATTCGTTCGATGCTTCGGCGCAAGACCAAGATCGTGTGTACGCTCGGTCCGGCCACCGACTCGGCCGAGGGCATCGCCGCGCTTATCGCGGCCGGAATGGATGTCGTTCGGCTCAATTTCTCCCACGGCAACCGCGAAGATCACCGGGCGACCATCCGGCGAATCCGCGAGGTGGCGGAGCGCAGCGGTCACATCGTCGGCATTCTGCAGGATCTTGGCGGACCGAAGATCCGACTCGGCGTGCTGCCCGACGGTGGGGTTCAGATCGAAGCTCAGCAGACGGTCGGGTTGGCCGTCGACGGCCAGGCACCGCCGGGGACGCTTCCGGTCAGCTATCCCTACCTCCTCGATGACGTAGCCGTCGGCGAGACCATTCTCCTCGCGGATGGAGCGGCCGAACTCGAGGTCACCGAGGTTCAGCGCGACAGGTTGCTCTGCCGGGTGGTCAACGGGGGGCTCCTGACCTCGCGCAAGGGAGTCAACCTGCCGCAGGCGAATCTGCGGGTCCCGGCGGTCACCGCGAAGGACTTCCTCGATCTCGAGGTCGGCCTCGCCGAGGGCGTCGACTTCGTCGCACTTTCTTTCGTGCGCCACGAGGACGACCTGGCGCCCGTGCGGCAGAGGCTGACCGGAAGGGAACACCCGCCGCTGCTCATCGCCAAGATCGAGAAGCCCCAGGCGGTTGACCGCCTCGGGCCCATCATCGAAGCCGTGGATGGAATCATGGTGGCTCGCGGCGATCTCGGAGTCGAGATGCCCCCCGAAAAGGTGCCGGTCATCCAGAAAGAGATCATCGATGCCGCCCGTCGGGCCGGTCGGCCGGTGATCACGGCAACCCAGATGCTGCGCTCCATGGTCGACAGCCCCCGCCCATTGCGTGCCGAGGCCTCCGATGTAGCCAACGCCGTCTTCGACGGAACCGACGCGCTGATGCTCTCCGAGGAAACCGCGATCGGGAACTACCCGAACGAGGCGGTCGGGATGCTCGATCGGGTCGCCCTCGAAGCCGAGGCCTATATGAAAGACAAGACCTGGTCCACCGAGTCGATCTCGCCCACCGAGCCCGACATCACCGGCGCCGTCAGTCGCGCCGCCTGCAAGCTGGCCGATGAGATCGGTGCCGCTGCCATCGTCACCACCACGACATCCGGAAACACCGCCCGGTTCATCGCCCGCCATCGTCCCGGAACCCCGGTCCTCGGAATGACCGCCTCCGCCGCCGTCGCCCGTCAGCTCAGTCTGTCCTGGGGAGTGGTTCCGACGACGACCGCGGAGACCTCGGATCTCGCCGTGCTCGGTACGGCGCTCGTGAGCGCCCTCGATGCACAGCAGATGGCGAAGCGAGGCGACCACGTCGTCATCGCGGCCGGTCTGCCGCTCGGCTTTTCGGACTCGGCGAATGTTTTGCGGATCCATCAGCTGGAGTAGGCGCGGATCGTCATCGGTCTGAGATCCGGCCGCCATGTCCTACAATCGAACCGCCCGACCGGAGAGGGAGGCCGCATGAAACGCCTGCTCAAACAACTCGTCACACTCCTCGTTCTTGCGGGTGCCGCCTACTACGTCTGGAACCAGCGCGACCGGATCGCCGGTCTGACGAACAACAACCTGAAGATCCAGGGGACGTGGTACCAGGTCGAGATGAACCGCAAGGGCCTCACCCCATATCAATTCTCCGAGCGCATCATCACCGCAAACGACAGCGAGTGGGGTTCCTACAGGCTCTACAAGAACACCGAGCTCGAGGTGACGGTCGGCGACGAAGTGACCCTCTACGAGCTCAGCTTCCCCGACGAAGAGAACATGGTCTGGTCGGTCGAGGTCGACGGCAAGCTGGTTCCGGCGGTCACGTGGCGTGAATAGCCCGGGCCGTCGGCGGATTTCAGCCCTCGACCTCGGCCCTCGCAGCTTTCTTTTTCTTGAGCTCCAACGCGGTCCTGAGCCCTTTCTTCCGGATGGTGTGGACCGCGAGTTTGACTGAATTCATGCGGTAGAATCTGCGACCGAACCGACGCAGTTTCTTCGCGTCGATCCGGAGCCCGAGCCCCGGATCCTGAGGGATGGCGACGGTCCCGTCACGGCGAACGCCGATCGGCTCATCGAGGATCGCGTCCCGCCCCTCGGGCACCCACCCGGGCGGTTCAAATGGGTACTCGAGCAGCTGCCGTTGCGGATAGGCGGCGAAGGCGTGCAGGTTGACCATGAACCCGACCCCGTTGGTCCAGGTGTGCGGCGTGAATTCGAGATCCTGCTCCAGGCACGCTTGGTAGATCATCCTGGCCGTCGTGAGACCGCCGCAGAAGGTCGCGTCGGGCTGGTAGATGTCCAGGCTCCCCTTCTCGAGGAAGATCTTGGCCTCGTGCCAGCCGCCGTTGAGCTCGCAACCCGCGATCTTGAGCGTCGTCATGCGCCGGCGAAGCTCTGCCAGTTCATCGTAGGCGTGCATGTCGAGGGGCTCTTCCAGCCACCGCACGCCATGGTCCTCACAGGCTCTGCCGAACTCCGTCGCGCGATCAAGATCCCACCGCGGCGCATCGTCGATGAGCGTGACCCGCCAACCCTGATTTGCGTCGACGCCGATGACAAAGGCGTCCCCGAGATGCTCCCGTGCAGCCGAGACGATGGCGATGTCGTTGCGGATGTCGAAGTCGTGGACGCGCAGCTTGGTTGCGGTGAACCCCATCTCCTGAATGCGGTCGAGGTAGGCGAGCCGCTCCCCCACCGGTTTGATCGACCCCGACGAAGCGTAGACGCGGGCCTCGGTCACCGGTCCCGGAAGATCGGGGTTGAGCAGCTGATAAACCGGCTTGCCCTCGATCTTACCCTTGATGTCCCAACACGCCGCCTCGATCCACGGGTTGTGCCAACCGAGGAACGACGCCTCGCGGAGGAGCTGCCGCACTCGCGGGATGTCGGTGGGATCGATGCCGATGAGGTAGGGTCCGAGCAGACTCCCCAGGCCCGCCCGCTCATTCTCGAAGGCGTTGCCGGCGGCGAAACCCTCGACGCCGTCCTTGGTCGTCATCTTCAGAAGGGTGAAACGACATTCGGTCTGGGGGTAACCCGGAATCCACGACGGGTGGAAGGGCGCCGCCAGCGGGACCGCCACGTGATAGAGCTCGAGCCTCTCGATCTTGGTCATGATCCGCGCCTCCCGGGTGTGCTTGCGGTCCCACTGTACCCGGTACCGGGTCCGGCGGCGATGGCTGATCTCAGGAACCCAACGGCGGCATCTGACACCGAGACCGCCGAAACGCGCCGTTTCAAGCCGACAACCGGCGGTTCCGCCATTCCGAAGTTCCGGGTGGGAACAGCGGGCTGTTATCCGGCGCGGGGCGGGCGATAGAGGCCGGCCTCGTTGACGCCCAACATGCCGGCTTCCATGCTGCGCCGGTCCACCGGGCTCAGGGAACGTTCCATCTCCTCCGTGAGCAACGGAAAGTGGCGGATGGAGTCGAGACGGTCGGCAATGACGTCCATCGTTTCATCGACGGTCTCCCAGTGCAGCCGGTCGAAAGGCTCGAGACGCACCGGCAGCGAGTACGCGCGCAGGCTCTTTTCTCCCTCGACGTTGAAAAATGCCTCGAAGTACGACATGACGAGCTCGCGCAGGCTGCGAAACACCGGCTCCCGGAAGCGGATCCCGGTGAAATTGGACTTGGCGATCGCTCCGTAGCAGCCGTTTCGGCGGTACAGGGCGAGGACGTGATCGTCGTCGCGCACCGCTCGCTGGTCGAGCAGCACCGGCGGGTATCCGAGGCGGCGAAGGGCGGCCGCGGCGAAGACCGCGCCGTCGAAGCAGTGCGCCTTGCGGTCGCGCAGAACGCTCAGCGGGCAGCGGTAGATCTTGTCGTCGCTGTACGGGATCGAGTCGAGAAACTGCTGCACCTTGAACGGCGTGTCGAGGGAGGCGAACTGCGCCTCGTGCGCCGCCGAGAAACTCCCAGCCTGCATGGCTCACTTCCTTCCGGCAGCGGCGGGCGCCGACCTGTCCGTCCGCGCGGTCCCCTGATCACCGCCGACCCGCCCGCAAACGACCGCTCCGGCCCGGGCACGCACGATCGACGGAGGGCGCCCGACACCCTTGGGACCAGTCCCATCCTACTTCAGACCGGACCCACCCCCGACGCCGTTCGACATCTCACCACACCACAGTCTTCGATGCAGGGTGTACAGTAGTTGCGTCCGGCGATCATCGGCCGAGCGGCCGAAGTTCGGATCGTCGAGGATGGAAGTACCAAGATGGCCAAGGGCCAAGTCAAAAAGGAAAAGTCCAACAAACCGAAACTCTCGACCAAGGAAAAGAAAAAGGTCAAAGCCACCAAGAAGGCCGCCAAAGCGGCAAAGTAGAACCCCCGCGGGCGCCAACCGCTTCTCAGACCTCGAGTCCCCGGGCGAGCCTCTTCCTGCCGCCTCGATTTTCGAGACATCGTGGTTGGTGGTCTCGGCGCCGGTGGGAACGGCGGCGCTCCCAAGGGCCGAGTTCCATTGCAGGGCCGAACAATCCGGGTTTCCGTTTCCCGAATCCCGCAACCGACTCTGCTATCATTCCCATTAGTGATTGAGACCTGATATTAAAAAGCAGGTGGCGGGCGACCCTCGCAACCATCGCCCGGGTTTTTTTTCGTTGCTTGCCTACAGCCGGCGGCGGGGAATGGGGAATGCCATGGCAAGCGCACAGCAGTTCTTTCGACATTTCGTTCTGGCCGCGGTATCGGTGGCGACGGTGGCGGTCGCCGGCTGCCAGAGGCAGGCGCCCGAGAACGGTGCTCTGATCTACGACGGCTTCGGCAACTACGAGCGTGTGATCTCCACCGATGTGGTGTCCGCGCAGGAGTGGTTCGACCAGGGGATGCAGCTCATGTACGGCTTCAACCACGACGAAGCCGTCAGGTCCTTCGAGCAGGCGGCTGCCGCGGATCCGGCGAGCCCCATGCCCTGGTGGGGCATCGCCACCTGCCTCGGGATCAACATCAACGACCCCGAGATGACCGAGGAGCGATCACGGCTCGCGTGGAACGCGTCGCGGGAGGCGCTGAAACGGATCGATGCGGCCTCACCCGTTGAAGCGGCTCTGGTCGAAGCGGTGGCTCAACGCTACGCCTGGCCGGCGCCGGAGGATCGCGGCGAACTCGACAAGCGCTATGCCGACGCCATGCTGGGTGTCTACGAGGAGTTCCCAAACGACCCTGATGTCGCTGCGCTCTTCGCCGAGTCGCTCATGGACCTCCAGCCATGGGACTATTGGACCGACTCGGGTGAGCCCAAGGGCCGCACCGACGAGTTCGTCGGCGTCATCGAAAGGACGCTCGAGACCCACCCCACGCACCCCGGTGCGAACCACTTCTTCATCCACGCGGTCGAGGCTTCCGCCAACCCTGATCGGGCCGTTGCCGCCGCCGATCGCTTGACCGGACTCGTGCCCGGATCCGGCCACCTCGTCCACATGCCCTCGCACATCTATATCCGCGTCGGCCGGTATGCTGACGCCGCCGCCACCAACATCAAGGCGATCGAGGTCGACCGCGCCTACCTCGCCCGGGCTCCGGCTCCGGGGCTCTACGCCGCGTACTACGGCCACAACCTGCACTTCCTCGCCTTCGCCTCGATGATGTCGGGCAACTACGAGCAGGCGATTCGGGCGGCGCGCGACCTCGAGGCGGAGATGCCCGAGGAGGCGCTCCGCGAGTGGGCGGGCCTCATCGAGGGGATCATGGCCGCCAACTTCCACGTCCTGATCCGCTTCGGCAAGTGGGAAGAGATCCTCGAGGAGCCCGACTATCCGGAATGGCGGGTGGTGTCGCGCGCGGTCCGCCGCTACGCACGCTCCATCGCCTACTCCGCGCTCGGCCGAACCGACGAGGCCCGAGCCGAACTCGATGCTTTCGAGGTCGCCATGACCGAGGTTCCCGAAGAGTGGTGGATCTTCAACAACCGCGTCAGTGAAGTCCTGCCCATCGCCCGCGCCATGATCAACGGCGAACTCGTGTTCCGCGAGGGTAGGCACGACGAGGCGTTCGCGATTCTCCGCGAGGGCGTCGCTTTCGAGGATGCGCTGGTCTATGACGAGCCACCCGGATGGATGCTCCCGGTTCGCCACGCGCTCGGCGCATTGCTCATGGCGGACGGACGATCCGCCGATGCCGAGGCGGTCTACCGTGAAGATCTCCGGCGCAACCGCGACAACGGGTGGTCCCTGACCGGGCTCCAACTCGCCCTGCGGGCACAAGGCCGAGACGAGGAGGCCGAGGAGCTGGCGCCGCGGCTCGCGCGCGCCTTCGACACCGCGGACACCCGACCGTCGTCGTCGTGTTATTGCCAGCCATAGAACCGACCCGCAATCCGCGGGCGACGGCTGCGCCCTCTGCGGCCCGTCTTCTCGACAACGGGCCTGAACCCCGGAAGGCCGCCACCGACCGGACGCGACAGCCCCGGGCCGGAATCATCCGCCTCACGACGATGCACTGCATCGCGATCGGGTGCCGCGCCTCAAAGCGCCGGTCCGGGAGACGGTTGCCGCCGCAATGGCGGCGGTGCTCTCGATTTCGGAGCCGCGCGAGTTCGTCGAGGACCTGATCCGCGCGTTGCGCAACCACGATCGCCGCCAAATCCTGTATCATGAATGGAATCGGAGTGCCCTCGGCGTTTTCTCGGAAAACTCCGGGGATATTCACCCGTCGGGGGGAAACGGTGATGATGAAACGATGGAGGCTCCTGATTCTCGTCGTCCTGTTGATCGGCCTCGTGCCGGTCGCGGAGTCGGCTGACTTCAAGGTCGTGGTCAACGCGTCGAACCCGATCACCACGATCACCGCCAAAGAGCTGTCCGGGCTGTTCTTGAAGAAGGACCTGACCTGGCCGGATGGACAGACGGTGGCCGCGGTCGACCTCCAACCCGACTCTCCGGTTCGTGTCGAGTTCACATTGGCGATCCACGAGAAGAAGGTCAGCGCCATCAAGAGTTACTGGCAGCGGCAGATTTTTCAAGGCAAAGCGGTCCCGCCCATGGAGCGCTCGAGCGAGGCCGAGGTCGTCGCGTTCGTCGCGACCAACCCCGGCGGCGTCGGCTACGTTGCTTCAGCGACATCGCTCAACGCCAGAGTCAAGGAACTCAGGGTGGAGAACTAGAATCAATGAAAGTCATCCACAAGATCGCGCTGATGCCCGCGCTGGCGGTGGCCGCCCTGGTTGTCATCTTCGTCGTCGTCCAGGCGACGCGTTCGGCCAACGAAAGCCTCAACCGCCGGATCGAGACCGGATACCTGCCCGCCGTGACCATGAGTCAGAACCTCGTCGAATTGCTGGCGGCGCTGCAACGCGGTCTCCAAGACGCCGTGGCGTCTTCGGACACGGCCGTGCTCGCGGAAACCGACGCCCTCTACCGCCGGTTTCTCGACACGGTCGGCCGGGCAGGCGAGAACGAGACCCTCGATTCGGAGCAGGTGGAGGTCCTCGACGAGGACTTTCGGAAATACTATGAACTGGCCCGGCAGACCTCGAACCGCCTCATCAACATGGAAATCGGGTCGGATCTCCAGGCGTCGATCCAGGACCAGGTCACCCGCTACAACCTGATCAAGGAGACCCTCGACACCATGGCTGAAACATCGAGGGAGGATATCTCGCAGGCCTTCGAAAGATCGCGGGCCAATCAGACAAAGGCGACCGTTCTCTTCGTCGTTGTGTTGACGCTGTGCATCATCGCCCTGGTTGCCCTGTCGATCTCGGTGGTCCGCTCGATCTCGCTGTCGATGGACCGCGTCGTCGCCGTCTCCGCAGGGGTCGCGGATGGTGAACTGACGCGACGCATCGAGATCGCCAGTACAGACGAACTTGGCACCATGGGAGCGTCCATCAACCGCGCTCTCGACCGAATGCGGGATGCGGTGGCGATCTTCGGCGACAACGCCGGCGCTCTGGCCGACGCCTCGGAAGAACTCAGCGGCATCAGCGTCCGGATGGCAGGCGGGGCCGACGCCAACTCCGAGCAGGCAACCATGGCATCGAGCGCGGCCGAACAGGTCAGCGTCAGCGTCGAGTCGGTCGCAACCGGCATCGAGCAGATGACGGCCAGCATTCACGAGATCGCACGGAACTCCCAGGAGGCCGCGCGGGTCGCGGCGGCCGCCGTGGCCTCGGCACGCAGCACCAACCAACTCATCACCCACCTCGGAGAACGATCCAACGAGATCAGCGGCGTCGCCAAGGTGATCAGCGAAATCGCCCAACAGACGAACCTGCTGGCGCTCAACGCCACCATCGAGGCGGCGCGGGCGGGCGAGTCGGGGCGCGGTTTCGCCGTGGTCGCAGACGAGGTCAAGGAGCTCGCCCGCGGCACCGCGGCCGCCACCGAAGACATCTCGAGCAGAATGGTCTCGATCCAGGAGGACATCAACGGTGCGGTGGGCGCCATCGGCGAGATCGCCGAGGTGGTCGATCGCATCTCCGAAATCCAGACCAGCATCGCCCTCGCCGTAGAAGAGCAGACCGCGACCGCGAGCGAGATCAGCCGGAGTATCAACGAAGCGGCTCGCGGCACATCCGAGATTGCCGACCACGCGCTTCAGGTCGCCGAGTCGGCGCAGGTGACCGCCGGGGGCGCCGGCGCCACCCGCCAGGCCGCAAAGAACCTCTCGACCATGGCCGATGAGCTTAAGAAACTGGTCGCCGAGTTCAACTACCGCTGAACCACCGAGACTCCGGCGCGCCGGAGTCTCGATGATCCGGAAGACCGCACGGACGGGAATGGTCGGCCGGCGCCGGATTGCCTCGGCTTCGATACTGCTCTCCGCTCGAGGTTGGTGCTCGACCGGGCTCGACATGACGGACCCAGGTAGACTGAGGGCGCCCGCGGATGGGATCTGCGCACACCCGGGTGATTGGAAGGAAATCATGTGGCGTTCCATGCTCTTTGCGCTCGTCATTGTGAGTCTTGTCGCACCCGTTCTCGCCGGCGACTCCGAAACCCCCGCCGCCGAGAGTCTGGGCGACAATCCGGGGGTCGTGGACGCCATCGCGGCATGGGAAACGTGGATCGAGTATCAGCTTGCCATCGAGCGGATCCCGGCCGCCTCCGTCGGCATCGTCCACGACCAGGAACTGCTCGCGGCTCGGGGTTTCGGGTACGCGAACCCGGACACCGGATCGCCCGCCACCGCCGACACGATCTATTCGATCTGCTCGATCTCGAAGCTCTTCACCTCGGTTGCCCTGATGCAGCTCAGCGATGAAGGTCGGGTTCGCCTCGACGGACCGGTCGCCGAATACCTCGACTGGTACTCGCTGAATGACACCCACCCCAACGACGAACCGATCACGATTCGAGGGCTGCTCACCCATTCTTCGGGGCTGCCGCGCGAGTCGGACTACCCGTACTGGTCTGACCCCGACTTCATTTTCCCGACCCACGACCAGATCGCCGAGCAACTGTCCGAGCAGTCAACGCTCTACCCGTCGTCGCGCTACTTCCAGTACTCGAATCTGGCGCTCACGCTGGTGGGAGAAATCGTCGTCGGGGTCTCCGGACTCGACTTCGACACCCGGATTCACACCGAGATCCTCGACCCGTTGGGGATGACGAGCACCTTCACGGACATCCCCGCCGACGACTGGGGCAAGCGAATGGCCCTCGGTTTCAGCGCTCTCGGACGCGACGGAACGCGGAAGCCGATCCCGGTTTTCAAAGCCAACGGCATCGCGCCGGCCGCCGGATTCGCCTCGACGGTTCCGGACCTCGCCGCGTTCGCCAAGTGGCAGTTCCGTCTCCTGGACGGCGACACGACGGAGATCATCCGCTCCTCGACCCTGCGCGAAATGCAGCGGGTCCAATGGATGGATCTCGACTGGGAGGTCGCCCGCGGCCTCGGGTTCGGGACCTGGAAGAGCGACGGCCACATCTTCGTCGGCCACAGCGGCGCCTGCCCCGGCTACTACAGTCAATTCCTCCTCGTGCCGAAGAACAAGCTCGGCGTCATCGTCCTGACCAGCGCCATGGGCAGCCCGGTCGGCTTCTACGCCGAAAAGGCCGTCGATCTCCTCGTTCCGGCCATTGCGGACGCGACCGGCAAACCGGGTGACTCCCCGGCACGCGATCCGGAGCTCGAACTCTATGTCGGCATCTACGACTCGTCCTGGGGTCAGTCGGCGATCCTCCACTGGCAAGGCGGACTCGGCGCCATGGACCTCGACACCCGCGATCCCAAGGAGGCGATCTTCAAACTGAAGAAGACCGGCGAACACACCTTCCGTCGCGTCCGCAAGGACGACGAGTCGCTCGGCGAGGAGTTTGTCTTCGAGGTCGACGAGAACGGCGCCGTCACCCGCGTCAAGAACCACAGCAACTGGATGACAAGGGTCCGATGAAACCAACCGACGACCGAACCGTTGACTGCCCGCACCGCGTTGCCTGCGGCGCCTGCTCCTTTTTGCTTCAACCCTACGGCGCACAGCTCGAGCGCAAACGGCAGCGACTGTTCGACGTGCTCGGCGAAACCCTGCGCCTGGATCGCCGGCAGGTCCTGCCCACCGTGCCGTCACCGCGGGTCCAGGGCTACCGGAACCGGGCCAAGATGACGATCTCCAGCGATCGCGAACGCACGTCGTCGCTCGGTTACTTTCAGCGCAAGAGCCGCACGGTGGTGGATGCACCGGATTGCGGGGTTCTGATCCCGGAGCTGCTCGAGACCACCCGCCAATTCCGCCGGCTGCTCAACGAATCCAGGAAATTCCCGTTCAACCTGCGCCACATCGACCTTCGTTGCGGCACCGAGGCGACCCGGCAGCACCTGACCCTGGTGATCAAGGCCGGGACCACGCCCCGCCTCCCCATCGAGGAGATCGCCGAGGCCTGCCCCCACCTTGTCGGTATCGGGATCAACCTCAACCCCAAGGGTGGCGCCCAGGTCATCAAGGGTCCGATCGAACCGGTGTTCGGCGCCCGCGAAATTCACGTCGAGTCGGCCGGAATGTCGCTCCGGGTCTCACCGGGTTCGTTCTTCCAGGTCAACCTCGGTCTCCTGCCCGAAATCCACTCGCGGATGGGTGAGTTCTTCGGCAAGGGCGATCTGTTGATCGACCTCTACGCCGGCGTCGGGACCCACGGTCTCGCTCTGCGCCGGCTGTTCCGGCGGGTCCTCTGTGTCGAGGGGGTGAGAAGCTCGGTGGCCGACGCCCGCGCATCGATCAAGATCGGGAAGGTCACCAACGTCGAGATCCTCGCCGACCCGATCCACCGGACCCTGCGCCGCCTGGCGGAGGAGAAACCCGACGCCGTGATCCTCAACCCGTCCGCGGTCGGCGCGGATCAACCGGCGCTCCAGGGGGTCATCGCCTCGACGGCACGCTCGGTGGCCTATCTTTCGTGTGATCCCGCGACCCTCGGTCGGGATCTGGCCATGCTCATCGAGGGCGGTTTCAACCTCGTCAGCGTCCAGGCCGTCGACATGATGCCCCAGACCCGGCAAGTGGAATCGTTGGCCCTGCTCCGGAGGTAGCCGAGAGCCTCCCGGGGTCGGGTCCCACCACAGCGGGGTGGGACACGGATGCACACGGATCTGCGACTCAAGTCCTGAAAAGAACCGCGCAATCCGCGTTCGCCCGTGCAATCCGCGTCCCATTGCGGTGGAGACCGCCTATGCGCAGGAATATTCAGACAGGTTGGATGGTCTTCCAAAACAGCCGACAAAGGAGCCGATCATGATCCGTGCCTATGCCGCCCACGAACCCGGAGGCCGCCTCGAGCGATTCGACTTCGAGCCCGGCGATTTGCACCCGGGCCAGGTCGAGATCGATGTCGCGGCCTGCGGCATCTGCCACTCCGATCTCTCCATGCTCAACAATGACTGGGGCATGTCGAGCTATCCCATCGTTCCCGGTCACGAGGTGGTGGGCACCGTCGCCGCCGTCGGCGAAGGCGTGAGCAACGCGGCCGTCGGCGACACCGTCGGGCTCGGCTGGTATTCCAGCAGCTGCATGGTCTGCCACCAGTGCATGAGCGGCGACCACAACCTCTGCGGTCACGGCGAGGCGACCATCGTCGGCCGCTTCGGCGGCTTTGCCGACAAGGTCCGCTGTGGCTCGGAGTGGGCGATCCCCCTGCCCGCGGGCGTCGAAGCGGCCGACGCCGGACCGCTCTTCTGCGGCGGCATCACGGTCTTTAACCCCATCGTCCAGTTCGGCGTGCAGCCGACCGACAGGGTCGGCGTCATCGGGATCGGCGGCCTCGGCCACCTGGCGCTGCAGTTCCTCAACAAGTGGGGCTGCGAGGTCACGGCCTTCACCTCCACCGACGCCAAGGCCGACGAGGCGCGAAAGATGGGCGCCCACCACGTGGTCAGCTCGCGTGACGCCGCCCAGCTCGGGGCCGTCGGCGGCAGCCTCGACTTCATTCTGTCCACGGTCAACGTCGACCTTGACTGGAACGCCTACCTCGCGGCGCTCGGC
>JAHECW010000305.1 GCA_024641545.1 Acidobacteriota bacterium | reverse complement strand
GTTGAACTGCTGGGCCGCGGCCGGGCTCACCGCCAGCGACGCGAGCGCGAGGCAGAGTGGGACCAGAATCAACGCCCTCCGCCCGTGTTCGTGCCGCGCGATCATGATCTGGGTTCTCACGGCCGACCGGGCGCGACAGCCATGCGATGCGATGTGAGACATTTCATTCTCCTACTGTATCGGCGCGGTGAGCCGGGCGAGCTTGACTCCGAAGCGGAACCACCAGGGTTTGGCGTCGAACTCTCCCGGCGCCATCAGCCGCGAGTGTACAAAATCGTCCTCGAGCATGCGCTCGACCTCGGCCGCGAACTCCCGATCGGCGACCGCGGCGGTGATCTCGAAGTTGAGCCGGAACGACCGGTTGTCGAAGTTGGCGGTGCCGACCGTGGCGTACCCGTCGTCGATGAGCATCACCTTTTGGTGCAGGAAGCCGTCCCGGTAGCGGTAGAACTTCACCCCGGTCTCGGCGGACTCGTCGAGATAGGAGTAGGCCGCCAGGTAGACGGCGAGGTGGTCGATGGCGTCGGGGATGAGGATCCGCACGTCGACCCCGCGCAGACCGGCGAGCTGGAGCGCCGTGATGACCGGACGGTCGGGTACGAAGTATGGGCTGGCGATCCAGATCCGGTTGGTGGCGAGGTTGATGGCGTGGACGAACATGAGGTTGGCTGTCTCGAGTGCGTCGGCCGGCCCCGACGGCAGGATCAGGACGGGCACGTCGCCGTCGGCGGCCGCGGTTGGATGCCAGTCGAGCTCGAGCCGCCGTTCGGTCGCCCAGTACCAGTCCTCGGCGAACGAGAGCTGGGCGCCGAGCGCCGCCGGGCCTTCAATGCGGACGTGGGTGTCCCGCCAGCGGCCGAACTTCGGGTCGCGGCCGAGGTACTCGTCGCCGACGTTGTGCCCGCCGACCCACGCCACCTTGCCGTCCGCCACCACCACCTTCCGGTGGTTGCGGAAGTTGATCTGAAAACGATTGCCCGCGCCCTTGCGGGTGTTGAACGCGCTGACCTCGACGCCGGCATCGGCCAGCTCGCGCGTGTAGGCCTTCGGCAGATCCTTGCAGCCGACCTCGTCGTAGAGGAAATACACCCGCACCCCGTCCTTCGCGCGGGCGATGAGATGGTCCTTGACCTGACGGCCGATCTCGTCGTCGTGCACGATGAAGAACTGGAAGAGAATGTAATCCTCCGCCGCGTCGATGCCGTCGAGGATGCTCGAGAAAGTGGCGTCACCGTCGATGAGAAGATCGAGTGCGTTGCCGTGGAGAAACGGCATCCCGGCCAACCGCTGCGCCGCCCGGGCGGCCGGGGTGACGTCCTCGGGGGGCAGCTCGAACTCGCGGACGGCCGCCGTCGCGTCCGCGGTCAGACCGGCGATCTCCTCCATCTCGCCCCGCCGCGCGGTGACGTAGCCTTCGAAGCGGCTCCGGCCCAGCACCCAGTAGGCCGGCACCGCCACGTAGGGAACGGCGTTGAGGCTCACCGCCCACGCCACGGCGCCCTGCTCGGTGCGGGTGGACATGATGGCGTGGATGGACGAGATGAAACCCATCACATGGAACAGGACCACCAGCGCAACAATCATGAGTCGTTTCCTTTTTCGACGTGCCGGAGAGACCGCGATTTCGGGATCCGGGGGCTTTTCGGCCGGTCTTCGGTCTGGGTGCGAACCCGATTCTCCCATGTCGTCTCCCACCGCGGGTTTCGTGTTTTTAGGACGGCTCCACTCTCAGTGGGGGAGGTTCGGCCCTTGACTCTCTACTCGGCCGTGACCTCCTTGGCGAGGCCGCCGATCGAGATCAGCGTCCAACCGCTCATGATCATCCGCACGCCCACCAGAGTACCGATGGCCCAGGCGCCCGACAGCGGGAACTGGCGCCAGATCATCACACCGAGGATGATCGAGACGATGCCGCCGAAGAGCAACCAGCCCCAACCCGGCGCCGGTTTGGCGCCGAACGAGGCGATCGCCTCGATGACGCCGGAGGCGATGAAGTAGCCGGCCAGGAAGAGCGTCAGGGTGGCCAATGCCGCCACCGGTTGCACCACCATGTAGCCGCCGGCGACGACGCTCAGCAGTGCGAGCAGCGCGAGGAGGAGACCCCGGCCGAACGACCCGGAGCGAAAGACGAGGAAGAACTGAGCCACGCCGCTGATGATGAACAGCATGCCGACGAACAACGCGACGGAGACTCCTGCGGCCAATGGGGCGATGAGCGCGAGAACCCCTGTGATCAGCAGCAACACCCCGACCCACTTCGCGGTCTTGCCCTCTTGCTTGATGAAATCCACGATTGACATTGCAACCACCTTTCTGTGATGTCCCGGTTTCCGGTTTTCAGATGAGATGAACCGCCGGCTCGCGCCGACAGGCCGACCACATCCTTCGTTCTTCGCGATCAGTTGAGCGTGTTCTTGTAGATCGTGCCGTCCTTCATGATCAGCACGAGATTTTTCTCGGGCTCATTGAAGAGCTGCAGGTTCTCAAGTGGATTGCCGTCGACCAGAAGCAGGTCTGCCAGGGCGCCTTCCTCGATGACACCGAGCTTGCCGGGATA
>JAHECW010000035.1 GCA_024641545.1 Acidobacteriota bacterium | reverse complement strand
TCGCTGCCCCGGTCGCTGCCCCGGTCGCTGCCCCGGTCGCTGCCCCGGTCGCTGCCCCGGTCGCTGCCCCGGTCGCTGCCCCGGTCGCTGCCCCGGTCGCTGCCCCGGTCGCTACCGGAAGTTGAAACGCACCCCGAGCCGGACTTCGTCGCGATCGACCTCGACCTCTTCCGGACGGGAAAGCCCGGGGAGATTCAGGTAGTCGATTTCGCCGGTGACGTAGGTTGCGGTCAAGCTGAATCGGCGGCTCAGCCCGAGCTCGGCGCCGAGTTCGAAGAAGAGGCCGTCGAGGTAGTTGCGAAAACCCTCGTTGAACACACCGTAGTCGTAGTAGCGGAGCAGGGCGGTGACATCGAAGTGCCTGGCGATGCCGGCCTTGATTCCGGCGCCGAATCCGATGCCCGGATCGCTGAAGCTCTCACCGCCGAGCTGGGTGAGGATGTCGGTGTTCTGGTACTCGAAACTCAGGCCGACGAGGAAATCGAGCGGGGAGTCGCCACCCTCGCGGATCGGCACTCGATACATCGCGCCGAGGGTCCCGAGCTTGAGGTTGAGGTGCTCGCCGAAGCCCGGGAGGTCGTAACTTGTCGAGTTGAACCGGCCCCAAAGCACGAAGTGCCGAGAGATCTGCCACGAACCGCCGATGGCGAAGGCGTTGTCCGAGTCCGACGAGTCGCCGTAGATCTCGATAGAGCTGTCGATGGCGTACTCGCCCTCGATGTAGGTGTAGCTCAACGGACGGCGGTCGTCGGCCGCGCTGACGGTCGAGGCGAGGGCGATCACGGTGGCGACGGCGATGGTGTATTTCATGGACGGAATATACCCCACACGAGGCCCCTGGGGCTCATATGGTCAGTGGTGATCCGGGGTCAGGGGGTGGTGAGCGACCAGCTCCCGGTCCCGCCCGTCTCGAAGCCGTCGGAGAACAGGCCGTCGCCTGTCGCGCTGTAGTCCGGCGGGAGATCGATGCCGCCGACGATGCCGAGAGGCTGGTAATCGGCGTAACCGGGGAAGACGACCCCGAGATGGTTGTTGCCCATGCGGCGGATGAGGATCTCGGACAGGACCCGGCGGAAGTCCGTTGTCACCGCGAGATCGGCGTTGTCGAAGAGCTGCCCGGGACCGATGCCCGGCCACGATCCGTGGACGCCGCCGATGGCGTTCCCCGAGATGACGATCATGGGGTTGCCGTGACCGTGGTCGGTGCCTCTGTCGGCGTTCTCGCCGAGTCGGCGACCGAACTCGCTCTGGACGACCATGGTCAGCCGCTGGGTGTAGTTGGCGGCGCCGACGCCGTCGAGATCGGTGTAGAGGGCGGCCAGACCTTCCGACAGGGTGCTCATGACCCCCGCGAAGTACCCGACGCCATGATCGCCCTGGCTGACGTGGGTGTCCCATCCGCCGAGATCCAGGGTCGCGACGCGGAGGCCGAGGTCGAGCTTGATCATCTGGGCGATGACCTGGAGCCCGTCGCCGAACGAGTTCGAGGGATAGACCGCGCCGTTGCTCGGAGTGTAGTTGCCGCTGGTGTTGAGCTCGACGATATCCATGGCGTTGAGGGCCTGGAGACCCGAGGCGTGGAGCCAGGTCGTGTCACCGGTGTACATGTGACGCAGGGCGACCCGCTGGGCGTCACGCCAATCATATGGGCCGATCTGGAGGTTGAACGAGTCGGGATCGCTCATGTTGACGGTGTCCCGATCTCCCAGCAGTGAAGTTGCCTGGAGGTTTCCGACCGAGACCGAGGGCATGATGATCTCGGGAGGCAGATTGCCGGCGCTGGAAAAGTGCCGGGCAAGCCAACCGCTCGCGGTGGTCCGGACCCCCGGGGTCCCACGCTCGATGTACTCCTGGGAGTCGAAGTGGCTCCGGGTCGACTCATCAAGACCGGTGGCGTTGACAACCGCGACGTGGCCGCTCTGATAGAGCTCGTGGATCGCCTGGCACGATCGGTGGAATCCGAACACTCCGTCAAGCGAGAGGGCCGAGTCGGAACCGCTGACGGGAACCGCGAGGTTCGGGCGGGCGGTCTCGTAGTGGCCGCGGTCGGCGCCCGAGATCGGGACGACCATGTTGAACCCGTCCATCCCGCCGCGCAGGAAGACCACAACGAGAACCTCGTTGTTGATGCTGCCGTCGGGATCGGCAAAGGCCAGGGAAGGGAAACGGGAACCGGCCATGCCGGCGACGGCAGCCGAGCAACCGGCGACGAAACCGCGTCGTGTGGGTCTTCTCATGACTACCTCCAGAGGAACGACGGGGACATGAAGATCAGACCGACCATGGACCGGAGCCGGTCCCGGGTGTCGGCGTCCGAGTCGAGGGGGAGAGCGAAATCGGGGTTGTGACCCTGGGCCATGAACTCCACGATCTCGTGGCGCTCGACGGCCGGCATGGGCCTGCCGAGAATCCGGTTGATCCAGAAGTCCGCGAGCTCGTTGGCGGTTCTGGTCGCGGCGGGGGTCTGGCCGAGAACGTTGAGTCGATGGATGTTGCCGGGGTCGCGGACATCGATGAGCCAGTTCACGAGACGCCAGGCCATCACCCGCGGGGTCGCACTCTGCCAATCATCCTTGTGATCCGGAAAACCGTTGGGCGCCCGCCAGGCGAAGAGCGGCTGTCCCGCCTGGTCGTAGCGCCACAGCAATGTCCCGGTGTCGCCGTCGTCGACGGCATAGCTGAACCTGCCGTCGGCGGCCCGGATCGCACTCGATACGATTTCGAGGGGACGCTTGATCTTGTCTCCCCAGGTCATGAGGAACGAGGGGTGAAGAACGATCGTGCGAACGACCTGGGCCAGCTGATCCGGGGCTGCTGCCTCGGCCTCGAAAACCGCCGCGGCGGCGTCGATGACCGCCGGGTCGGGATTGTCGCCGATGAGGCGGCGGACGAGCTTGGTCGAGATGTGACGTGCGGTGCCGGGGTGCGCGGCGACCACATCGAGCACCGTGTTGCCGTCAAAGAGCGCGGGCTGGTGGTCGTCGATATAGGTGCCGAGGACGGTTTTCTGGAAGACATCGTGCCAGTCGGACCGGTATGCAAAGAGCCCGGTGTCGAAATCGAAGGTCCAGCCGGTGAAACACCTGGTGGCTTCAAAGACGTCGTCATCGACATAGGCGATGGGCACACCGCCGGGACCCGGCGGGACCTGGCTCTGCTGCATCACCCCCATGTAATGGTCGGTGCCGAGAGTTTGGAGTTCGAAGAGTTCGCGCGCCCAGTTCTCATTGGGGCCGGCATTCGTTGACGTGTAGTTGTCGAGGTAGTAGAGCATGGCGGGGTGCTGCGCCACCTGGCCGAGCATGTTGCGGAAGTTGCCGAGGGCGTTCCCCCGGATGACCGCTCGGTCCCAGTGCGACCAGACCGGCGCGGCCCACGAGTCCGGGCCGTAGACGTTGAAGTGGTTGTGCCAGAAGTCGGTGAGGACTTCGAGGAGCTGACGTCTGCTCCACGCCGCCCGCAGCAGCGTGGCGCGTTCGACTTCGTAATAGGGCTGAAGCCGTACGCTCCACGGAGGGTTCGACGTTACGTGGTCCTGCCAGAGCTGGGCGAGAGACTTGTTGAGGGTGGTGAAACCCGACGCCGTGATCCTGGCATCGCAGTCGCCGTCGTTGATGCTCGCCGGGTCGAGCTGTTGATCGACCCAGATCTGCAGCCGCTGCGGATCGTTGCCGGCCAGGCCGTTGAACGTGGCGACATCACCGGGGCGGGGTCCGAACCCGAGTCGGGTGAGAGCGATGATCGCTGCCGGCGGGGGTGTCGGGAGCGTTTTCGGCGAGGCGCCGCCGCGCGGTCTGCCCGTATCACGCATGTGGGTGACACGTCCTGCGATGTGGTGTCTTGTCGGTGCCGCGGGGGCTGGTCCGAGCGCTCGTGCCGTGTGGTTGCGGGCGCGGTCAAAGAGCTCGCGCCGGCTCGGTCTGTGGGTTGAGTCGACAGGTTTCATCGCCCCTCCGATTGGTCGTCGCCGGTCTGCCGGGCTTTTGACATTCAGTCGCGAATACAGGAGAGCGATTGTATGGAGTGCTCGGACGGCTTGCCGTGTCTGACGTCACAGATTCCTGTTCTCAAAACCGAATTGGTCGGACTGATCGACGGTCACGGTCGTGGTGGGAGTGAATAACCCGAACCTGTAGGATGGAAGGGACCGGCGCCGGAGGGAGGCTCGGAATTGGACAGCGCAGCAAAGCGCGACATCGCGACCGTGATCTTGGCGAGGAACGAAGCCCCGACGGTAGGCGCCGCAGTGACCGGGGCGATGGCCCACTGCGCCCGGGTTGTGGTCATGGACGGCCATTCCACCGATACGACGGTTGAGATCTCGAGGCGTGCCGGCGCCGAGGTCCACAGCGATCCCGGTACCGGAAAGGGGGCGGCGATTCGCGCGAGTCTCGACCTGGTGACCGAGCCGGTGGTGGTGTTCATGGATGCCGACGGATCGCACGACCCCGATGACATTCCCCGGCTCGCCGACCCCGTGCTTCGGGGCAACGCGGATCTCTGCGTCGGCAGCCGTTTCACCGGTGGATCAGAGGAGCTGTCCATGACCTTCGGCCAGCTGATCCGGACCATCGGCAACATCGCGATGAATGTCGCCATCAACGAGCGCTGGAACGTCCAACTGACCGACACTCTCAACGGTTTTCGGGCAGGGCGGCGGGACGCTCTGCTTGCCGTCGGGCTCAGGGCCGATATTCACACGATCGAGCAGGAGATGGTCATGAAGATGCTGCTGGCGCGCCACCGCGTCGTCAACGTCCCGACCCACGAGTACCCGCGGCGCTTCGGCGACAGCCACATCAAGATCTGGCGTCAGTGGCCGCGGTTCGTCGGCAACGTGGCAGCGCATGTCGTGCGCCGGACGCGGCCGGTGAAAAGAGACTGACCCCGAGTCGGTCGGCCGTTGCCGCTGACCGTGCTTCCATCGACCCCGTCCCGTCCGCGACGCGCTACTTCACCGCCACCGCATACATCGACAGCCCGAAGTTGGTTCTGCCGACCTTGAAGCTGGTGAACCGCCGGCCGACCGCGTAGGTGAGCGATTCGCGGGTGAAGGGCGAGATGTGGTCGCTCCTTCTCCGGGTGACGAAATTGTGCGCCTTCTCGGCGGCAATCCATGTGTGTGAGTCGTATGGAGGCGTGAACACGACGAGAATGCCGCCGGCGCGAAGCACCCGGTGAAGCTCGTCGAGAATCGATCGAGGATGCTCGGTGTGCTCGAGTGCGTCGATGATCATCGCACCGTCGACGACACCGTCGGCGAGCGGCAGGGGGGTGTCGAAATCCACGCACAGGGGCTGAGAACCGCGGTTGTGTGCTTTGCTCAGAAGCGTGAGGTCGATGTCGGCGGCCAACGCGGTGTCGCCGGGGCGTGCGACCTTTGAAATGATCCTGCCCGATCCGCAACCGAGATCGAGCAGCAGCGCCCCCCGGGGCAGATCGGCGAAGTTCGTGCGGATGATCCCGATCTTGCGAAGATCGATCCAGCGGAAGAGTGCGTTGTTGACCGGTCGATCGTAGTAGTCGGAGAACGACTCTCGGTGGTCACGATGAGAATCCGGCACCCGTGAATCGTAGCAGAGGCTGGTATATCCTGGCCTTGAGTTCCCGTTCCAAGGGATGCCGTTCGCGAGGAGGGTTGATGAAACCGACCCGTGCCGCGTGGTTTTTCGTCGCCGGCCTGGCGTGGCTGGTCCTGCGAGGAATCCTGGTCCAGTCGTTGCCGCAGATTCGTACCGATGAGGTGGCGCAGCACGGCGGGCTGTTGCTTGTCGTGCCCATGATTTCGGTCGTGGCGAGCCTGACTGCACCGTTGTTCTTCTTTTCGTTTCTCCGCCATCACCGATTCGAAGGTCAGCGATTTCTCCGGCTCGCGACCGTGGTCGCGGCCGTCGCCTCGCTGCTGTCGTCCTTCTTGGCTCTGGCCGCCCTTGCGACAGCGGTCGCGGGGATCCGCCCCCCCGATCTACCGTTCCTCCTTGCCTCTCCGAAGCTGCTCCAAACCGCCCTGCTGGTGCTCGTCGGGTCGTTCTTTCTGTTCCTGCTCGCCTTCGCCCGATCGTCGTCATGCACCGAGCGGCTCCGGAGGGCGGCGGCGGTCGGGGCGACGGGAGCGATGATCAGCGCGGTCATGGTCGTGGCCTGGGTGGTGCACTTCCGTTTTCCCGATCAGCTCGACTGGTATCCGGCCGTCAGCGGGAATCCGGTTTCAAAAATGATCGGCCTCGCCGCCGCCGGGACGTTTTTGTGGTTTCTCGAGACCTTTGCAACCAGCTATGGCGACGGAGATCACGACGAAGATCTCGACTGAGGTCCGATGCTCCCACCGGGGACTCGGGAACTGTGACACTGCCGGTGTCTGGTGCGCCGAGGATGATCGCAGTACAATTGCCGGGTGTCGGATACGATGGGTCCGTGGCGGCCGATCGAGCGGAATCGCGGACCGGAGGGCGAGAAATACTGGTGAGAATTGACCCTCGATGAACTCGCGTTGTGGCCGGGCGGCGCCAAGGTCCTTCTGGTGGTGGTGCCGGTGTTGCTCGTCATCATCGTCGCGCTTTGGTTCCGGGTCCGTGGAGCCGAGCCGGCGCAACCCTCCACCACCCACCCCAGAGCCGGGGCGATCGAACGCTCGACCCGACGTCTCGAACTCGATCTCGAAGGCCAGACCGAGTTCTTTCAGGTCTTTTCCGGCCTGATCGGGGAGCTCCACGCGCAAAACCAGATTCGCCAGATTCCTCCCACGCTCGTCAATGCGATGGTGCGGATGTTCCGGCCCGAAGTGGCGGTGGTTCTGGTTCGGAGAAGAAATACGATCACCGAACCCGATCGTGAAAACCGGATGATTGTCGCCGCGATCTCGACGGCGCAACGCCAGATGAAGGTTGGGATGGAGGTTCGACTCGGAGAGGGTCAACTGGGAGTTGCAGCCGCCCGCCAGCGGGTGATGGTCCGCAGAGACTTCGAGGAAGAAGGATCCTTGAGCTACAGCGTGAGCCAGGACAGCGGCCAACCGGACTTCGATGTTGTCGCTCCCATGATCGCGGGCGATGAAACCATCGGTCTCGTGGCCATCTCTCGGCCCGAAAGACACAACTTCAGCGAACGAGAGATGATGGAGATGATCGCCAGGCTGGGGGCGTTGACCTGGACCAACCTCGAGGCCTATCGAAACGTCGAGATCGCGGCGGAGGTCGACGGTCTGACCGGGATCTTCAACAAGGCGGCGCTGTTGGTCAGACTCAGCGAAGCCGTGTTCGAAGCCCGCAACAAGAGCGAGAAGGTCTCGATCTTCCTTTTTGACATCGACCACTTCAAGAACTACAACGATCAGAACGGACACCTGGTGGGGGACCGTCTGCTCCGATTGCTCGCCAAGCTGGTGCGGGACAGTGTCAGGTCGGACGACTATTTCGGCCGGTTCGGCGGCGAGGAGTTCGTGCTCGTCATGTCCGGCAGGTCGGCGAGCCAGGCCATGGCGGCCGCCGAGGTGATCCGGCACCGGATTGAAGAGTATCCGTTCGAGGGCGAAGGCACGCAGCCCAACGGAAGAGTGACGATCTCGGGCGGCGTCGCGTGCTTCCCCGATGACGCCGATGACAGTGTCGAGCTCCTCAGAAACGCCGACACGGCGCTCTACGAGGCGAAGAACTCCGGTCGCAACCGGGTCCTGCGCGCCGAACCCACGGGGCTCAACCCGATCCACGGGAACCGCACCTCGAGGCCGAGCTCGGATCGTCAGGCGGGGGGACGAGCGGTCGGGAGATACGATGACCCCGGTCGGATTCCCTTTGGGCGCGATGGCCACGACTGAGCCCTGAGCGGCAGATCTCAGCGGGCATCTCGCTCCGATGGCACTGCTCGGGGCGACTCAGCCCAGACAATGAGATCGGTGCGAGCGGCGAAAAAAACCAGCGGTTCCCGGCAAAAACCGGCTACAATCCAGCACATGAAAGTGGATGTTCGGCACGTGGACGATGTGATCATTGTGGATCTCAAAGGACGTCTCGTCATGGGAGTCGGCGACGAGCTGCTTCGCGACGTGATGAACGAGATCATCGCCGAAGGCTGGAGGAAGGTCGTTCTCAACCTTCGGGAGGTCACGATCATGGACAGCTCGGGGATCGGCGAGGTCGTGTCCAGCTGGAAGCTGGCCCAGCGTTTCGGAGGCGCGGTCAAGCTCCTGCGGCCGACACCGAGCGTCACCCGCACGCTGCGCCTCACCCAGTTGCTGCCCCTGCTCGAGGTCTTCGACAATGAAGACGAGGCTGTGACCAGCTTCACCTGAGGGTCGATTCCTTCGACCGCGGACAGCGTCGAGGCGGGGAGACCCATCCTGGAGGTCAGATGTTCTCAGTATTCAAGGCCGGCTTTTGCGATGAACTCGACGCCATTCGTGATGCGGGAACCTTCAAGCGGGAGAGGGTGATCTCGTCACCGCAGAACGCCGCCATCCGGGTTCCCCAGGGCGAGGTCATCAACTTCTGCGCCAACAACTACCTCGGTCTCGCCGACAACCCCGAGATCATCGCGGCGGCGAAACGAGCCCTCGACGAGCGCGGTTTCGGAATGGCTTCGGTGCGTTTCATCTGCGGCACCCAGGATCTGCACAAGGAGCTCGAAGGCGCCGTTTCCGCGTTCAACGGAACCGAGGACACGATCCTCTACTCCTCGTGTTTCGATGCCAATGCCGGCCTCTTCGAGACCATTCTCGGGGACGAAGACGCGATCATTTCCGACCAGCTCAACCACGCCTCGATCATCGACGGCGTGCGCCTGTGCAAGGCCGAGCGATTCCGCTATGCCAACTCGGACATGAGCGAGCTCGAAGAGATCCTCAAGAACACCCAGGGTCATCGTCGCCGGTTGATCGCCACCGACGGCGTCTTTTCCATGGACGGTTATCTGGTCAAGCTCGACGAGATCTGTGATCTCGCGGAGAAGTACGGCGCCATGGTCATGGTCGACGACTCCCACGCCACCGGCTATATCGGCCGCACCGGACGGGGGACCCCGGAACACTGCGGTGTTCAGGGCAGAGTGGACATCATCACCTCGACCCTCGGCAAGGCTCTCGGCGGCGCGTCCGGCGGCTACACCACCGGCCGGCAGGAGATCATCGATCTGCTCCGCCAGCGGTCCCGGCCGTATCTCTTCTCCAACACGTTGACCCCGTCGCTGACGGCGGCCGGAATCGCGGTTTTCAAGATGCTCTCGGCGAGCACTGAGCTCCGTGACAAGTTGATGGACAACACGCGGTACTTCCGCTCGAAGCTCGAAAAACTCGGATTCGATGTGCTGGAAGGGTCCACCGCCATCGTTCCGGTGATGCTCTACGACGCCAAGCTCGCGTCGGAATTCGCCGACGAAATGCTGGCCGAAGGCATCTACGTCATCGGTTTCTCGTTCCCGGTGGTCCCCAAGGGCCGGGCGCGGATCCGGACCCAGATCTCCGCGGCGCACGAACGCGAGCACCTCGATCGCGCGGTGGCCGCGTTCGAGACCGTCGGGAAGCGGCTCGGAGTCATCTGAAGGATCGGCTGGTGGGTTCGCCGGCGCCACCGGACGACGCCTGGACCGACCTGGGTGGCGACGGACCGCAGCTGGTCCTGACCCATGCCAACGGGTTTCCTCCCGGGACCTATCGAACCACCCTCGAAGCTCTGCTGCCGAGGTTCAAGGTCGCGACCTTCGCCCAGCGTCCGCTGTGGTCGATGCAGGCGCCGTGGGAGCTGTCGACATGGCGCCCGATGGCCGATGACCTCGCGCTGGCCGTCCGCGAGCGGGCTGAGGGTCCGGTCGTCGCGGTGGGGCACAGTCTCGGCGGGGTGCTGTGCGCGTTGGCGGCCGCCCGCAATCCGGAGCTCTTTTCGGCCCTGGTCCTTCTCGACCCCGTGATCTTCACCGGTGTGCACGCCTTTTCCTGGGGCTGGATGAAACGTCTGGGTTTCGGACGTCGTTTTCCCCTTGTCGAAGGCGCCGCGAGGCGCCGTGACACCTGGCCCGATCGATCAGCGGTCAGAGCCTCCTGGAGCGGCAAGTCGGTCTTCGAACGGTGGGACCCGCGGGTGTTCGAGGACTACCTAGTGGCGGGCGTGATCGACGGTCCCGCGGGTTCGGTGATGCTGAGGTATCCCAAGGAGTGGGAGGCGCGGCTCTTCGAAATCTGCCCGCATGATGAGTGGGCCAATCTCCGCAAGGTCGAGGTTCCCACCCTGGTGGTACGCGGTGCGACCTCGGACACGTTGATGCCCGACGCGGCGCGCCGGATGGCTCGTGAGATGCCGGATGCTCGAGTCGTCGAACTCGAGGGGACCTCGCATTTCCTGGCGATGGAGAAGCCGGATGAGATCGCTCGGTTGGTGATCGATTTCGCCGCCGGGCGCGGCGACGGTTGAGGAGTGGGGCCCAATGGCAGTTTCACCGCAAAGGCCGCCGAGAACGCGAAGGCCGGCGCAGACAAGACGCCGGCGCTGCCGGTTTTCGAGCCTGCGGCGTCCGGTGGGGCGGTGCCGATTCATCAGATAGAGTCGGTTGACAGAGGAGGGAAGCTGACATGGGTGGAAGAGCCGTTCCCGCGGCCTTGATCGCACTGGCGGCGGCGGTCGCGGGCGCCGCAGGGGTTACGGCAGAAGACCAACCCTGGATCATCACCGGACCGGTGGTTCTGACCGAGCCCGCCGAGCTGGGCCACGTCATCGTTCTGTCGGGGGGATCCCTGACGGTCCGGGGTCTTCCGGAGCCCGGGCTCCAAATGAGCGGCCACATCTGGGTCCTTGGTAACGGCTGGGTTCGATTGGAGAATTCGGTCATTCAGTTCATGAGCGTGTTTCACGGCCAGTATTCACTGGTCGGCGTGGAGGACGCACGAATCGACGTGATCGGTTGCGATTATCGCGTCCCGAACGGAGTCCAGCACGTTCTGATGGTGGCGGGAAACGCCCGGATGCGTGTCGAGGACACCGACTTCGGCGATGTGCAGTTGCTCTCGGCCGACAACGCGAGACTGGAGGCGAGGAGGCTCACCGGCAACTTCGAGGTTCTGGTTCAGGACGACTCGACCATGGCTCTCGAAGAGATTCCCCGCCTTCCCGGCGAGGGCAAGATCTGGGTCTGGGTCGAGTTTCCTGCCGGATCCGAGGCCGAGTACTCGCCGCCGATGCCCGGGTTGATCGAACACTGGTCCTTCCCCCCGCCGGGGGCGACGGGAATCCTCCAGACCGCGACCGTCGATCGCTGTGACGCTCTGCTCTGGCCCATGCTGGTGCGTGAGAACAGCAGCGTCGTTCTCCGTGACATCGCCGAGGAAAACTGGATCGTCGTCGGCTTTCACATGGCCAACGACGGTGAGGTCGAAGGGCTGTTCAACGACCGGTTCTACGCCGACCACACCGTCGACCTGGAGGATCGGGACTTCCGGCTCGTCAACGCATCCGTCGACACCTGGAATCTCTATCCCCAGGCCGATGCTCATGTGACGGTGCGCGATTCGCACCTCGGTGAGATTCTCAGTCTGGAGAACTCGCGGGTGTGGATGGAACGGACCACCATCGATGGGACGGGAGGATTCTTCGGCGCCAGAGACACATCGAGGATCATTGCCAGCGACTGTCGCTTCACCTGCACCATCGAGGCCGCCCAGGCGAGCACCATCGAGCTTCACTCGAGCATCGTCGATCCCTATCCCATCGATCCCACGGGCGTCTGGACTCGGTTCGGCGCCTACGACGGCGGGCGGCTCTTCGCCGATCAGACCCCGGTGGCCACGACTCCGGCGCTCGCCGGCCGCGGTTTGATCGCGGTGAGCTATGTCAGCGATCCGCCGCAATCCCCTCCGGCGGGGAGCGTGACGCTGGTGGGCGCGGTCGCGCAGTTCAGTCTCGACCCCGAGGTCGCGGCGGGCAGCTGGCGGCTCGAGGCCTCGAGCCGGGACGGCGGAACGCCGGTGCTGATCGGTGGCGGAGACGAATACGTGGAGGACGATGTTCTCGGCGCCTGGTCGGATGCGAACCCCTCCCTCGACTCCCGTCTCCAGACCACCCTCACCGACGGACTGGGGCGAACGCTGGTCGGCAACCTCGTCGTCCCGGGAAGCAACCCCCGGGTTCGTTAGCCTTTGTTCGCAGCCGGACCATTTGAGGTGCCCGTGAGTCGAGGGCTGAATGGGACACGGATGAACACGGATTGGTGCGGGCCCGGCCTGTACCGGTGACCCCCGACTCCGATTCTTCGATCCCGGGATGAGGAACGCCAGAGTTCTTGAAACACGAAGACCACCAAGAGCCACAAAGAGGCCACAAAGGGCTTCATTTTGACCCATCGCAAGGACTCGGGAGTGCGCCTGCAATCAGAGGTCCCCGCGTGAGCCGAGTCACAACGTGAGATGCTTGGTAGGACCTTTGTGGTTCTTTGCGCCCGTTGTGTCTCAACGCGGTGTGTATGCATTGAGAAGCGGGACCCTGTCGGCGCCCGATCACCGCACCAATAGGTAGACACTCCTGTCGGAACTGTGGCACCAACGTCAGAAAGAAACCGCGCCAATCCGTGTCCAATCAGCATCCGGCTGCGATGAGGGCGACTGATTTGGTGGCGCGGTGATCAGTTCGATGGTTTCCTGGCCCTGAACAGCAGACCGACGCCCCACGGGGCGCCGTCGAAGAGGCGGTCGATGGAGAAGGCGGAGCGAACCAGATTGACCAGCCAGCGTTTCTTGCCGAGATCGGCGACCCGGGCCAGAGCGGGGTCGTCGTCGAGTGAACCCCGGTTGTGGAGCCGGCGGCGGTTGACCCGCGTCATGAAGACGTCGTCGTAGATCCTGAGCACCGGCCAGCCCCAGACCGTGACCTCGGGCTCGAGGCCGGCCGAGCTCAGCATCGCGGTCATCCCCGGTTTCTGATAGCGCCGGAGGTGGCCGCCCCAGTCGTCCCAGTCGGACCACTGGCCGGGGTCGGCGGGGACGGTGCCGCAGAGCCATCCGCCGGGGGTCAGGACCCGGGCGAGCTCACGGCCTGCGGCGGCGTCGGCGGGAATGTGCTCGAGGGTCTCGGCGGATGAAACCGAGGGAAAGGTGTCGTCGGGAAAGGGGAGGTTCGTGATGTCGGCGACCACGGGGAGGACGGTGACGCCGACCCCCGCGGCCTCGGCCCGGTGCGCCACCACCGCCAACGACCGGAGGGACATGTCGGCCGCGACCACCGTCGCACCCGTGCGGGCGAGGGTGACGCTCAGCGAGCCGACCCCGGCGGCGCACTCGAGGTGGAGCCCGCCGGGAGGCACGCTCCTGCGGATGGCGCGTACGAGCCGGTCCTCACGATGGGCGTGCCGGGGTCCGAAGAACTCGGGGTCCGCGCCCCACTCGGCCTTACCCATGATCGGAGGGGGTGCCGGGCTTCGCGCCGCTCATCGGTTGATGATCTTCCGGGCGACCTGCTTGATCGGGAGGACCCGGTCGAGCTTGTGGCCGATTCTGATCAACTGGTCCACCACCGCCGCCTTGCCGGAGGTGTTCTTGTAGCACTCGCCGCACCGGGGCAGGGTCGTGAAATCACGCTTCTTGAAGGCCTCCATGAGCTCGGGGATCCGGTCCGAGGCCAGGATCTCAGCAACCGTCTGGGTCTTCATGTCGCCGATGGCCTGCGAACCGTCGTAGTCGTAGCAGCAGTGGGTCACCCGGCCGTCCGAGAGCACCACGAACCAGCGGAAGGGGTAGCCCTGGAAGCAGCCGTAGTACTGCTCGTGGAGATCGGTGGCGTCGGTGGTGTCGAGCCCCTCGCAGGTCTTTTCGATGATCGTCGCCTGGGGAAACCGATCGATCTCGAAAAAGGTCTCGAAGTCCCTGATCGTCTCGTCGGCGGTCTTGAGCGAGACCATTTTCTGGATCTCGACCCGGATCTCGTGCCCCTTGGAGATCTCGAGAAAGGTCCGGATGTTCGCCACCACCTCGTCCCAGCGTCCGCCGCGGCGGATCTCGGGGTAGACCTCGGGGTTGACGGTGTCGATACAGAGACGGATGCGTTCGAGGGAGGTGGCCAGAAGCTCGCGGCCGTAGTCGGCGTCGAGCATCATGACGTTGGTCGAGACCCCGACTCCCGGGAAGAGGCCGATGGCCTCGGCGAGCCTGGGGTAGAGCAGGGGCTCGCCCATCTCGTGCAGCCAGCGCGCCCGGATGCCGTTGTCGCGGAAATCCGCCGCGACCTTCTGGACGAGCCACCACGGCATGTCGTCTTCGGGCCGGCCGAGATTGCCCATCGGGCACATTCCGCACCGGAGGTTGCAGCGGCTGGTCAGCTCGACGCCGATCTTGGCGGTGGCAAGGTCGAGAATCGGTCTCATGGAGGGAGTGTAGCAGGAAGCCGGTGGCGTTCCGCGAGCTTTTTCATCCGGCGCTCGGTTGCGACCGATTGCCGGATGAAAAAGGAGGATTGGTACTATCGCTCGCATGCTGAATGACCTCAACCCGATCTGGGTGGACTCGCCCGAGGGCGTCGAAGTGGCTGCCGCCACCTCCCGGTCGGCCGGTTGGCTGGCCCTCGACACCGAAGCCGACTCGCTCCACTCGTACTTCCACAAGGTCTGCCTGATCCAGTTGACGGCGGACGGCGCAAACTTCGTCATCGACCCGCTGGCGCTCGCCACGGGAGACCTCGCACCTCTCTGGGAGGTGGTTGAGGACCCGGATGTGCCGGTGCTGATGCACGGTTCCGATTACGACCTTCGGGTGCTCGATCGGGACTATGACACCCGGATCCGGGGTCTCGTCGACACCCAGGCCATGGCGCAGGTCCTGGGCGAACCCAAGACCGGGCTCGCGGCTCTCCTCGAGAAGGAAGAGGGTGTGGTCCTCGACAAGCGGCACCAGAGAGCCGACTGGGGCCGGCGTCCGCTGACCCGGTCGCAGGTGGCGTATGCGGCCGCCGACACCGCCTTCCTGGGAAGTCTGGCTTCGAAGCTCCGGGCGCGCCTCGAAGAGCTCGGTCGCTGGGAGTGGGCCGAGGAGGAGTTTCACAAGCTCGAGCAGGTGCGGCACAACCAGGTCGAACCGAACCCTCTCGCGTTCGAGCGGGTCAAGGGAGTGCGGGCACTGCGCGGTCGCGCTCGCGACCGCGCGTTCACCCTCTTCGAATGGCGCGAGGCGGAGGCGAAGAAGCTCGACGTCCCGCCGTTCAAGGTGCTCGGAGCCCAGACCCTGGTCACCCTCGCCGAGGCGCCGCCGGAGAAGATTGCCGATCTCGTCAAGGTCCCCGGGGTCGGCCCCAGGTTCGTCCGGCGGTGGGGCGGAGAGGTCCTGAGTGCGGTCTCGCAACCGGCGAGGGCTCCGCAATGGCAGCGTGGCCCGCGGCAGCCGGAGGCGGCGGTGGTGGTGGTGCGTCGGATGAAGCGGCTCGGCGTGGTCCGCGACGAGGTCGCCGCCGAGCTCGCCCTCGATCCCGGTCTGGTCTGCCCGAAAAGCTGTGCGCTGGGGGTGGCGTCGCGCGAGCCGAGGTGCGCCGGCACCGCCGATCTTCGTGCGGCGGGTCTCACCGGTTGGCGTCTCGAACTCCTCGGCGCGCGCTTCATTGCCGCCCTCGCCGATGAGTGAGGCGTACCGGATGCGCGTGCCTTTGCGCCCGACCCCGTCGAGCCGCCGAATCGGCGCTCCCGTGTTAACCTTCGCGCTCACGAATCCGGAGGCACAATGGCGCTGAGAGACGAAACCCTGGCATTCATCGGCTGCGGGATGATGGGCGAGGCTATGGTGAAAGGGCTGCTTCGAGAAGGTCTCGTCGACCCGCGGCAGATCGTCGCCAGCCACCCGCGCGCCGAACGATGTCTCGAGCTCGAGAATCGATACGGCGTCAATGTCACGAACGACAACGCGGAGGCGGCGTCCGATGCGACCATCGTGATCATCGCCGTCAAACCGCAGTTCCTCGCGGAGGTGGTGGCCGACCTCGAGGGGGTGGTGAAGATGGATGCGACGGTGCTGTCCGTCGTCGCCGGAGCGACCATGGCGCGGTTGGGATCGGACTTCGGCGTCAGCCGCGTGGTCAGGGTGATGCCCAACACCCCGGCGCAGATCGGCCGTGGGATTTCGGTCTGGACCGCCACCGAGACCGTCGACGAGACCGGTCAGAGAAAGGTCAGGGCGATTCTGTCGGCCCTCGGGGCCGAGGAGTACGTGACCCACGAAAAAGAGCTTGACATGGCCACCGCCCTGAGCGGAACCGGCCCCGCCTATGTCTTTCTCTTCATGGAGGCGCTCATCGACGCCGGTGTTCACATGGGATTCTCGCGCCGGGTGGCCGAGAAACTGGTTTTCGAAACCGTCCTCGGCGCCGCCGAGTTCGCCAAGGGTGAGCCCCACCACCTCGCGAAGCTGCGGAATCAGGTGACCTCGCCGGGGGGCACATCGGCGGAGGCGCAGTACCAGCTCGAGCGCGGCGGATTGCGCACCGTGCTGTCGGACGCGGTGTGGGCCGCCTACCGCCGCTGTCAGCAGCTCGGCGGCGCCGCCGACACCGACACCAACGGCCGCTCGCTGAAGTAGCTCGGTTGAACACCCGTCGAGCCTGAAGAACCGCCGTGCTCAGATTCGGGGGCGGCAGCCGGGGCAGCGCCGCAGGCACGGGAACCACCTCCTCCGAGACGTGCCGGGCACGGCATTGTGCCGGAGTCGAAGGAACCGCATCTCCAGCTTTCGGGATCGAGGTTGAAGCGGCGTAAAACCCGGGGCGTTGCCGCCCCGGTCTGATTTTCGGTGATTGAAGCTCGGTCAGCGGCGGACCAGATCGAGGGCCCTGAAGGCGGGGATGAAGCCCTGGATTCGCTCGGCGACGCGGAGCTCCCGTAGGCGCCGCCCCTGGTCCTCGTCGAGGAGGAGCTCGAAGCCCTCGAGATAGACCCGATGGACATCGATGAGTGCGTCCCCGAGATCGTGGCGCTCGATCACGAGCAACCCGAGTTCGGTGGCGTCCGGCACGCCGGCTGCAAACAGATCTTCGATGATCGCCTGGACATCGGCGATCTGGTCGAGGATCGGCACCTCGGCCGCGCGGTGGTCGGCCCACAGCACCTCCCAGGCCGCCGCTTGATCGGCGTCGAGATCGAGGAACTCGATGACCAGCTGCCGGGCGCCGTTCAAGATCGGGCCGGTGTCCTCTTGCGGAGGTTTCTCCTGGGCGGCGACGGGCATGGCGAGAGCGAGCAGCAGGATCGGCAGGAACAGGCGTTTCATGGGCATTCCTTTCATGTTTCCAGTCATGATCCCCGATGGTCACCGCAGCAGTGGGCTTCGGGATCGTGGGTGAGACGTCGGCGGGTCGACGAGGTTGACAGCCGGCGGGAAGTTCGGGTTCGAGCCGCGGGTCGGTGTAAAGTAGCGCCGAAGGGAGCGCATTCGGATGATCACGCTGACCCAAACCGCCCGCGACAAGATCGTCGAGTTCGTCGACGAGGCCGATGACGAGTGCATCGGCATCCGCGTGCTGGCCGCCCAGGTCGGCCGCCACACCTTCCGCTACCAGATGCAGCTGACCCGCGACCAGGACGCCATCGACGGCGACACCCGGGTCGATTTCGACGGCTTCTGTGTCGTTCTCGATGTCCAGACCGCCGAGCTCATGAAGGGCGCAACCCTCGACTATCTCAGCCTCCCGACCGGCGAGGGCTTCGAGATCAAGAACCCGGCGTCGGACCCGGGCTGGGAGGATCCGCTGCACCGGAGGGTTCAGCAGGTGATCGACGAAAAGGTGCTGCCGGTCGTCGGGGCGCACGGCGGCTGGGTCGAGCTCGATCGGATCGAGGGCGACACCGCGTACGTCAGTCTCGGCGGCGGCTGCCAGGGATGCTCGAGCGCCGGCTTCACCCTCTCAGCCGGGATCGAGCAGGCCATCTGCCAGGAGATCGACGAGATCGAGCACGTCGTCGATGTCACCGACCACGGATCCGGCCGGGAGCCGTTCTACAAGGAGTGAAGGCGGTGCCAGGTCAGACGATTCAGACGATCTGGCGCCAGATCGTCTGAATCGTCTGACCTGGCACCTTCACCGCTCGATCCGCTCGACATCGGCCCCCAGTGCTTCGAGCCGCTGGTGGAGCAGTTCGTAGCCCCGTTCCACCTGGTGGATGTTGTGGATGACGCTCTCGCCGTCGGCGCACAGGGCGGCGATGACCAGCGCCATTCCCGCTCGGATATCGGGGCTGGCCAGGTGGTGGCCGTAGAGTTGTGACGGCCCGACAACCACCGCGCGGTGAGGGTCGCAGAGCACGATGCGGGCGCCCATGGCGATCAGCCGGTCAACCCAGAACAACCGGCTCTCGAACATCTTCTCGTGGATCAGAATCGTCCCCGTCGCCTGGGTGGCGAGCACGACCATGATGCTGGTGAGGTCCGGCGGGAACGCCGGCCAGGGCCCGTCGTCAATCTTGGGGATGGCGCCGTGGAGATCGTCCTGAATCACCAGCTCCTGCTCCGCCGGGACCACGATGTCATCGCCGTCGACCCGCCAGCGGATGCCGAGGCGGGCAAAACCGATGGCGGTCATTCGGTGGTGGCGAAGCGGTTCCGCATTGGTGATCCTGAGCGCGCCGCCGGTGACCGCCGCCAGACCGATGAAGCTGCCGACCTCCACCGGGTCGGGGCCGATGGCGATCTCGGCCCCCCCGAGCACGGCGCGGCCTTCGATCTCGAGGACGTTGGTTCCGACGCCCCGGATGCGCCCGCCCATGGCGTTGATGAGGTGGCACAGTTCCTGGACGTGGGGTTCGGAAGCCGCGTTGCGGATGGTGGTGGTGCCGTGCGCCAGGGCGGCCGCCATGACGGCGTTCTCGGTCCCCATCACGCTCATCTCCTGGAGGAAGAGCTCGGTTCCCGTCAGACCGGACGGCGCGCGGATCACATAGCGGTCGGGTTCGATATCGACCTCGGCCCCGAGCGCCCGGAAGGCGTGGACGTGGGTGTCCAACGGACGCCGGCCGATGCGGTCGCCGCCGGGGCGCGGCAGCACCGCGCGACCCCACCGGCTCACCAGCGGGCCGGCCAACAGGAACGAAGCTCGGATCTGGCGGGCCAGACCGGGGTCGAGAGCCCTCGTCGTGAGCTCGTTCGCCGAGATCCGCCAGCGATCCGGCGCCTCTTCGGTGACATCGGCCCCGAGGGCCGAGATCAGTTGAAGCAGCATCCGTACATCTCGAATCTGCGGGACGTTGGACAACGTCACCGCGCCGTCGGCGAGCAGGCAGGCTGCGATCATCGGCAGGGCGGCGTTCTTGTTGCCGCCGGGTTTGACCGTGCCGCTGATGGGGTTGCCGCCGCGGATGACGTACGCGAAGGACTCGTCGCCGACCGGATCGTGCTCGATGGGAACCATGGCTGCTATCTCCGCCAGCACTGTAACACCCCTTTCCAGGCGCCATCGCTCCTTGATCGAGCATCGATCTCACCTGTGGCGGGGATATGGCGGGAACGAGGATTCTCGGAGGGCGTGGGGAGACAGCGCAGGGTCGAACCACGAAGGCGCAACGGGCGCAACGAGATCGCGGTTCCTGCACCTCCGGCCTTCCGGGCCGCCCATTGTGGTGCGGGCGTCCCGCCCGCAGGATGTCGTAGAGGTTGGCACCATCGTGTGCGGACGCGGAGAGGGCCGGCGCCCCCGCCGGCCTTTCCGGTCTTGCCGGGCCGCCCTTGGCACTGCCGCTGCCCCGGACGGGGCCACGGAATCGGAATCGGAAGCCGCAACGGAAACCGAGACGGGAACGGGACCGGGCACGGGCGGGGGTGCCCTCGTGTACACTTCTCGTCCGATGACGCGCCTCGTTCTCCACGATCTGCAATCCGGCAAGAGAGCCGGCGAGTTGGCCCGGCTCATCGAGTCCCTGTCCGCCGACGGCCGCCGGTTGGTGGTCTGGGTTGCCGACGAGGGCCGACGGCAGATCTTCGATGATTGGCTGTGGACTTTCGACAAGCAGAGCTTCGTGCCCCACTCACTCTGGCAACCCTCCCTCGGCGATGTCGAGGATCCGGTGGTCCTGGTCGGCGAGCCGGGCAATCCCAATTCCGCGACGGTCCTGGTGATCGGCGACGATCTCCCGCCCGAGGGCTGGGCCCGCGGCTTCGACGAGGTCCACGACCTGCTTGCGCCCGGCGACGAAGGCCGGGAACGGCGCGAGTGGTGGGAACGATGGCGCGACCCGGAAAACGGGAGTTGAGGAGCATCGATGGAACGACGACTGGTCTCCCTGGTGGTTGTGGTGATCATGGCGGCGGTTGCGGGTGCTGCGACGGCAGCGGATGAGGGCGTCGTCTCCGACGCCGATCTCGAGGCCACGGTGCGCGAGGTGCTCCGGGAGGTCCCCCTCATCGACGGCCACAACGACGCGCCCTGGGCGATTCGCAACCGGGTGTCGAATCACCTCGCCGACTTCGACTTTCGGAACACCGAGGCTCTCGAAAAGCCGATGCACACCGACATTCGCCGACTCCGCGCCGGCGGTGTCGGCGGTCAGTTCTGGTCCGTCTGGGTTCCTGTCGAGCTCGATCACGCCGAAGCCGTCGTCACCGTCATCGAACAGATCGATCTGGTGCACCGGTTGACCGAGGCCTACCCCGAAGACCTCGAGCTCGCCCTCACGGCCGACGACATCGTGCAGATCCACAGTCGCGGAAGGATCGCTTCGCTCATCGGGATGGAGGGCGGCCACAGCATCGACAATTCGCTCGCCGTGCTGCGCCGGTTCTATACCCTGGGTGTGCGCTATTTGACCCTGACCCACTGGGCCAACACCGACTGGGTCGACGCCGCGACCGATACCCCCGAACACGATGGATTGAGCCCGTTCGGCGAGGTTGTCGTTCGTGAGATGAACCGACTGGGAATGCTGGTCGATCTCTCCCACGTCTCGGCCGCGGGGATGCGCGACGTGCTCGATGTCAGCCGCGCGCCGGTCTTCTTCTCCCACTCCTGCGCCCTCGCCCTGAACTCGCACCCGCGCAACGTGCCGGATGACGTGCTCGAGAGGATTGCCGAAAAGGGCGGCGTGGTCATGATCAACTTCGGGTCGTACTTCGTCGACCAGAAGATCACCGAACGGCACGCCGCCTACAAGGCCGAGGAGACCCGGCTCGAGACGCTGAACCCCGGCGATCCGCAGGCGGTCGAGGACGGGATGAAGGCCTGGCTCGAGGCCAATCCGTTGTGGACCGTGCCCCTCGCCAAGCTCGCCGATCACTTCGACCACGTCCGCAAGGTCGCCGGCGTCGACCACGTCGGCATCGGCTCCGACTACGACGGGATCAGCGCGCTGCCCGCCGGCATGGAGGACGTGTCCGGGTACCCGGCGCTCCTCGTCGAGCTCATGCGCCGCGGCTGGAGCCGCGAGGACATCGCCAAGGTCGCAGGACTCAACATCCTCCGGGTCATGCGCGAGGCCGAGGCGGTCGCGGCCGAGCTCCAGAAGACCGAGGGACCGTTCGAGGTCCGTATCGACGACGACGGCTACGGCGAGCACGAGGAGGCGTCGGGAAACTAGCCCGAAGCATTCATGAGCTATCTGCTGCGGCCGACGATGCATCCGCGCCAATCGAGTTTTCTCATCAAGGGGTGCTCAACGTACTGTCGAGTACGCCTCCGCGCCCCTTGATGAGAAAACTCGATTGGCATCGGCGCCTCGCCGACCTCGCGACGAAACCTCATGAATACTTCGGGCTAGCCTGCGAGCACCGGCAGGCACTGTCCGTTGCCGCTGTCCCGGCCGCTGCCCCGGCCGCTGCCGCTGCCCCGGCACGTCTATCGTCTCCGGCCTTCTGGTCCGCCTTCGGCGACCCGGCGCCGCACGATCAGCGCGGTCGCTTGGCAAAGGATTGAAGGGTTTGCGACCACGCTGATCATGCGAGCGGCGGCCTCATGTCGACGCGAGGAGATGCACCGGGTCGCCTTCGCCGTGGGTTGCCCGGTAGCGGAATGTGCGGTACGTCCTGGGCTGCCGGGATGATGTCGCGGCACATTCCGTACCCGGCACGCCCCGGTGGGGGGTTGTCTTTGTCTTCCCGGGGCTCTGGTTGCGGCCACCGCCACGGCTACGGTCACGGTCGCGGTCAAGGGTGCGGCCACGGTTGCGGTCACCCCGCTTCAGGCATCTCCACGTCGAGGTCCTCGACCGGCGCGGACCGAGCGTAACGCCAGAGCGCCAGCACCGCCTCGATCACCAGCCAGACCGCGATGCCCGAGATGATCCCCCCGACCACGAGCAGCGTCGTGTTGCCATCGGCGGCGTAGCTGCGCAGCTTGGTGGTCATGGCGATGACGGTGGTGACCATCATGAAGAGCATGGGCAGCAGGTAGGGCAGGGCGAAGCGGCGGCGCTGGATGAGGTAGAGCGAGACGACGAGCAGCGCGAGCCCGGCCAGCAGCTGGTTGGTCGAGCCGAAGAGCTGCCAGAGGGCGAGCCCGGCAGACTTGCCCTCGATCTTGTAGAAGGCGAAGAACGAGATCGCGCCCACCGCCAGGCTCGAGGTCAGATAGCGGTTGCCGAGCGCTCGGATCCGCAGCGTTGAACCGATCTCCTCGATGTTGTAGCGGAGCAGGCGGGTGGCCGAATCGAGGGTCGTGAGGGCGAAGCTCACCACCACCACCGCAATCAGGGTGCGGGCGGTGGCCTCGGGGATTCCGAGGGCGGCGACAAAACGCGTGCAACCCTCGATGAAGGCGCTCATCGAGCTGCCGAGGCCCTGGATCGAGCCCCAGTCGTGATAGTGGGTCTTCCACGCCCCCACCGAAACGAAACCGGCGGTGCAGGCGAGCACCGAGGCGAGCCCGAGCAGCGATTCGCCGACCATGGCGCCGTAGCCGATGACCCTCGCGTCGGTTTCGCGGTCGAGCTGTTTGGCGGTGGTGCCGGACGAGACCAGCGAGTGGAAGCCCGACGCCGCGCCGCAGGCGATGACGATGAAGACAAATGGATAGATCGGTGGCGCCCCCTCGGGGTGGGTGTCGATGAGCGGCGAGGCGAACTCCGGCCGCAGGACGAAGAACCCGACATAGGTCAGACCGAGGCCGAGGTAGAGCAGCAGCGAGTTGAGGAAGTCCCGCGGTTGGAGCAGCGACCACACCGGCAGCACCGACGCCAACCACGCGTAGGCGAGGAGAATCCACGTCCAACCGGCCACCGAGGCCCACTTCACCGGCATCATCGGCGAGGCGATGACCACCGCCAGGGTGATGAAGAAGGCGACGGCGATGAGCTTCCAGAGATTCCATCCCTTCTTGCGCACCAGCCAGCCGATGGCCATGGCGAGCACCAGGATGACGGCCGATGGGACCACCGACTCGGGGTAGTAGGTCGTCTCGGGCGTCGAACCGGCCGAGAACAGCAGCGCGACGACGTAGGCGAAGACGCCCATGGCGAGCGCGACGGCGAAGAAGATGATGGCGTGCATCAACGATTTGGCCCGTTTGCCCATGAGGCTCTCGGCGATGGCGCCGATGGACATGCCCTTGGCCCGGGTCGAGACCACCAGCGCGCCGAAGTCGTGGACGCAGCCGACCAGGATGGCGCCGCCGACGACCCAGATCATCGCCGGGAGCCAACCCCAGATCACCGCGATGGCGGGCCCGAGCATGGGCGACAACCCGGTGATCGAGGCGTAGTGGTGGCCGAAGAGCACCATCTTGTGGGTCGGGACATAGTCGATCCCGTCCTCCATGGAGTGCGCCGGAGTCGAGTGGTCGGCGCGCAGCGCAAAGATCTTGGTCGCGAGGAAGCGCGAGTAGAAGACGTAACCGATGAAGTAGACGGCGAAACAGACGATGGTGGCGAGGACAGGCGACATGGCACCCCCGTTTTTCGGTCGTCAGATGATAGCTCGGACACTGCCGATTCCGTGGCCGTTCCAGAACCGACTTGTGACTTGTGACTTGTGACTCGCAGGCCGACAGTCGCGGTCGGTGAACCGTGTCCGCGTCCGCGGCCGGACCCCCCCCGGGAAGCCGAATACCACCGCACACCGGGGCGTGCCGGGCGCGGCATTGTGCTGCGAGAACGCTCCGGAAGCGTCTTTGGTTCCGCACAATGCCGACGCCGGACAACCCACGGCGACAGCGATCCGGTGTATCCGCCCACGTCGACATGAGGCCGCCGCTCGCGCGATCAGCGTGGTCACCGTCCTTCCGTCAACCCACACATGACCACGCTGATCGGGCGACGCTGGGGCGCCGAAGGCGGCCCAGAAGGCCGGACTCCCGGAAAGCAGCGGCAGCGGCAGGGACAGCGACCGCGGCAGCGGCAGGGACAGCGGCAGCGGCAGGGTCCGCTCCCGCTCCCGAGGGACGGACGGGAAGCCCTCGAGAAAGCGACCACCGCCGCCGGCATCGATCTCGAAAACGAACCTCAGGGGAGATCGCCGAGCCACTTCACGGCGCCACCGCGGGTCCGGACCTCGCCGCGGATCTGGGCTCGGAGCAGCCCGCGAACGATTCCGCCGAGGCCGGGGCCGGGCTCGACACCGATGAACTCGGCGACCTCGGTGCCGGTGAGGAGGGCCTGCGGCTGCTCGAGCGCAGCCGGGTCCCGTGACCACTGGCGGCGCCACCGCCGCCAGCCGGAGTGCTGAGGTTCGACCGCGGCGGCGAGGGCGATCAGGGGGGGGAAGGCCGACCCGGCCCGCCACGCGAGCTCGCGGCGATCGGCCGGCGGGCCGTCCACGGCCGCCCGCGCCTCGTCGAGCAGCGAAGCGGCGCGGAGGGCGTTCTCGCGGATGGTTTTCGGCCAGGCGTAGGGCGCGATGACCCCATCGCCGGGGATGCCCCAGCCACGGAAGAGAAACGCGAGACGGGCGGAATCACCGCCGGTGCCGGACCTGGAACGTGCGGCCGGGACGCCCGCGGGCCCGCGGTTGCCGAGGGTGTCCGCGGTTTCGAGGTGTGTTCGCAGCCACCTCGAATCGACGCTGCACGAATCAGGTGCGGCATGAACGAACAACCCGAGCTCCAGGCACTCGGCGAGGCCGCGCGAGGCCCTCGGCCCGCGGAGGAGAGTCAGCAGCTCCCGGCCGACCCGTTCGCGGGGGGCGCGGGCGAGCGATGGGGCGAGCTCTTCTATCCACGATCGGGTCCGATCATCGAGGGCGAAGTCGGGGAGCTGGGCGAGGAATCGGGGCGCGCGGAGGAGCCGGACCGGGTCGTCCTCCAGGTTGGCCCGCGAGATGGCCCGCAACCGGCGGTGATGAAGATCGTCGAACCCGCCGACGAGGTCGACGAGCGGGCCGTCGGGAAGCTCCCAGCTCAGGGCGTTGCAGCTGAAATCTCGCCGCCGGATGTCTTCTTCACGGCTCAGCCCGCCGAGGGGCCAGAGCTCGACCTTGAGGGCTGGAGTCTCGATACGCCAGACCTGGTGCGGTGCGGTGCCGATGAGGTGAGCGCGGAATGAGAGGGCCAACGCAAGTTGCTTGGCCTGGCGCTTCGCCTCGTCGACGTCGCCGCCGATGGTGAGATCGAGGTCGCTGCTCGGCCGGCCGAGGAGCCGATCGCGGACATAGCCGCCGGTCACGCAGCAGCCCGAGGGGCTGCCGAGCTGCTGCCACACCTGCCGGAGGAGAGGGTCGTCACGGAGCATCGTCGGGTTTCGCGTTTGCATCGTGGTTCTGATTATCCACTAACTCGTTGATCGGCGCGGTACCGGTGCGGACGGATGCTCTCGATGAGCAGCGAGAGCGAAGGGGCCGCGAGGCATCGCATCCATCGCGAAGGCGGACAAAGCCATCGCGATTGAGAGTGGTTGAGGCGTTGCTTCCGGGTGGTCAGACTTCGTGGTGGCGTCCTCCCGGAGATCCGGCCTTCTGGGCCGCCTCAGGCGTCCCAGCGTCGCCCATTGTGGTGCGGGCGTCTCGCCCGCAGGACGCCCTTAACCCGTACTTCTCAGCAGCTGTTCGACTGCGGTCGGCGATGCCCTGCCCCGACGCCGGTCAGGGCTTCCGGGAGCCCCGACCTCCCGGCACATCCCGGGGGGGCTTGGTCTTGCGCGTGCTCGGAGCGTTGATCCGGACGCTGCCGCTGCCCCTGTCGCTGCCGCGGACGCTGTCCCTGCCGCCGGAATCCGCCGTCCTGTGATAGAGTCTCCATCCCCGCCGAGAGGCGGAACATCCAGCTGCTCTGCAGCACCGGAGGAATGATGGCCAAGGAACGAATTCAGAAGCTGATCGCGCGCTCGGGACTGTGCTCCCGACGCGACGCCGATCGAATGGTGGCCGAGGGCAGGGTCACGGTCAACGGCCAGCCGGCGGCGGTCGGCGACAAGGCGGATGTCGCCACCGATCACATCAAGGTCGACGGCAAACGGCTCAAGGTCGCGGAGCCCGACCGCTACGTGCTCCTGTACAAACCCCGCGCCGTGATGACGACCTGCGACGACCCCGAAGAGCGGAAAACGGTCATCGACCTCGTCCGGCCCATCGTCAAGGAGCGGGTCTTCCCGGTCGGCCGGCTCGACTACCACTCCGAGGGCCTGCTGCTGCTGACCAACGACGGTGATCTGGCCGCCAAAGTGACCCACCCGCGCTTCGGCGTCGTGCGCGAGTACATGGTCAAGATTCGGGGCGATCTCGACGAGACTCAAGACCGTCTGCTTCGCGCCGGGACGGTCATCGACGGCCACCACGTCAGACCGCTGTCGGCCGAGCGTGTCCGAAAGAGCAAGGGCGGCACGTCGACCTGGTGGCGGGTCGAAGTGACGGAGGGACGAACCCACGAGGTGCGGCAGCTCTTCTTTCGCGCCGGGCACCTCGTCCAGCGGCTCCGCCGCTCGGCCATCGGTCCGCTGAGGGACAGCTCTCTGCGGTCCGGCGATTTTCGGATGCTCACCGATGACGAGGTCAAGGCGCTGAGACGGGCCGCGGGGCAGAAGCCGAAGCCCGCGCCGCCGAAGCGAGTTCGGAAGAAAACGCCGGCCGCGCCGAGGAAAACTCCATCGCGCGCCGGGCGGTCCGCCGAGAGGCGAACTCGAAAACGCTGATAACCTACTGAAAAACAATTCCTTAGCAATTCGCCGCGGGCGAATTGCCGTGGTACAATCACGCGCCCGCAGGAGGTCGTGTGGAGAGCAGCAAACCGCCCATCGAACAGTTGATCGCGAACCGGCTCGCAAAGCTCGCTGAGCTCCGCGAACTCGGCCTCGAACCCTACCCCACCCGGTATCGCGTCGAGGAGTCCATTCGCGCCGCCAAACTCCGGTTCGCGGACGCCACAGCCGAAGAGCTGGACGCGGAACGACCCCTGGTCCGTCTCGCGGGCCGGTTGCGGGCGGTGCGCGGCCACGGCAAGGTCTCGTTTGTCGATCTCTCCGACGGTGTGGAGCAGTTTCAGCTCTATCTTCGCCGCGATGATCTCGACGAGACCTCGTGGAAGGCGTTCAAGCTCCTCGATCTGGGCGATTTCGTGGGAGTCGAGGGGAGGGTCTTCCGGACCCGGAGCGACGAACTCAGCGTCGCGGTCACCGCGCTGACCGTTCTCGCCAAGACGGTGCGGCCGCTGCCGGAGAAGTACCACGGCCTGGCGGATCGAGAGGCCCGGGCGCGACAGCGGTATCTCGACCTGATGTCCAACCCGGAGTCGCGGGAGGTCTTCGAGACCCGAAGCCGGATCGTTACCGGAGTCCGCCGCTTTCTCGACAATGCCGGTTTCATCGAGGTCGAGACCCCGATGATGCAGCCGATTCCGGGCGGCGCGACCGCACGGCCCTTCGTGACCCACCACAACACCCTCGATCTCGATCTCTACCTCCGGATCGCCCCCGAGCTCTTTCTCAAACGGTTGATCATCGGCGGTATGGAGCGGGTCTACGAGCTCAACCGCAACTTCCGCAACGAGGGAATTTCGACCCGGCACAATCCCGAGTTCACCATGCTCGAGTTCTACTGGGCCTATGCGGACTACGAGCTGCTCATGGACTTCACCGAAGAACTGGTGACGACGGTTGCCCTGGATGCGGTGGGGAGCCTGCAGCTGCCGTGGGGCGACGACACCATCGACTTCTCACGACCGTGGCGCCGGCTCACCATGCGCGAAGCCATCCTCGAGCACTCGGATCTCTCACCGGAGGACCTGGATGGCCGCGAACGGATGGAAACGGCCGCCCGCAAGGTCGGGGTCGAGCGGATCGAGGAACGATCGGACGGCAAGCTCCTCGAGGAGATCTACGAGATGACCGCGGAGCCCAGGATGATCAACCCGACCTTTGTCATGGACTACCCGCGAGAGATTTCCCCGTTGACCAAGTCGAAACCCGGCAACCCCGACGTGGTGGAGCGTTTCGAGCTCTTCATCGGTGGCCTCGAAGTGGCCAATGCCTACACCGAGCTCAACGATCCCGCCGAACAGCTGCGGCGCCTCGAGCAGCAGGTTGCCACCACCGGCGGAATGCTCGACGAGGACTTCGTGCTCGCCATGGAGCACGGGATGCCGCCCACCGGCGGCGAGGGCATCGGCATCGACCGTCTCGTGATGCTGCTGACCAATCGGCAGTCGATTCGCGACGTCATCCTCTTCCCGCAGCTGCGTTTGCGCGATTCCTAGGGATCGATGAGCCTCGGCGCCGAACTTCACGTGGCGAGCCGCTATCTCATCGGCAATCGACGATGGACGCCGGTCGTGACCGTGAGCCTGATATCGGTCTTCGGTCTCGGGCTCGGTGTCTTTGCCCTGGTGGTGACCCTGGCGCTCCTCGATGGCTTCCAGTCGGGCATCCGGTCCCAGATCGTGGCCAATGCGGCGCATGCCGAGGTGCGGCCGGCGACCGGCCGCCGCGTCGTCGATCCGGAGGATCTGGCCTCGCTCTTGCAAGGCGAACTCGGCAATGTGGAGATCGTGCAGGTTGTGAGGGGCACGTGCCTCATCAGCTCGGACACCGATGCCGTTCCGGCATCGGTGGTCGGCCGCTCTGACACCGAGGGCGTGATCGCGGATCGTCTGATCTCGCGCCGTTTGGGCGTCGGGTCCGGTGATCGTCTCGAGGTGATCTCGGCTCGTCAGCGGTTGACCCCCATGGGTCCGCTGCCGGTTCGAATCCGGACCGTGATCGAGCGGATTTCGTCTCCCGAACCGGGGAGTGAGTCGGGGACGGTGATCCTCCCCATCGCCGAAGCCCAGCGGCTGCTGTGGGGCGAGCCGGTCATCGAGGCCCTCGAGCTCCGGGATGTCGCCGAACCGTGGTCTCTGGGTCAGCGCGTCCGCGGGATCCTCGGCAGCCACGGGTTGGCCTTCCAGGTGGCGGGACTCGAGGAACTCCACCGACCCCTCCTCACCGCCCTCGCCCTGGAAAAGGTCATGATCTTTGTCGCGGTCGGGCTCATGCTGGTGGTGGCGGCGCTCAACCTGCTCTGCAACGTGGCCATGGTGGCCGCCGAAAAGCGCAAGGACCTCGCGGTGATGGCGGGTCTCGGGTTCACGCCGCGGTCATTGCGCCGGCTTTTCCTCGTTCTGGGACTCGCCATCGGCCTCGTTGGATCGATCACCGGCGCCGTCCTGGGTAGCGCTCTCTCCATCGTCCTCGACCGGACCGGCGCCCTCGAGCTCCCGAGGGGGGTGTTCATGGTGACGGCGGTACCGTTCAGCGTTGATCCGGTCACCCTCGGCATTGTCGTGGCGGTCGCCCTCGGACTGGCGGCGCTCGCCACCTGGCTGCCGGCGAGAATGGTCGCCCGGCGCGAACCTTCGGAAGGTCTGCGATATGAGTGAGAACCGGCTGATGGTCGAGGCGACCGGACTCACCAAGGGGTTCGGATCGGCATCGACCCGTCTCGAGGTCATCCGGGATCTCGATTTCGTGGTAGCGACCGGGGAGATGGTCGCGGTGGTCGGGCCCTCGGGGGTGGGCAAGAGCACCTTGCTTCATTTGATCGGCCTGCTCGATCGGCCGGAAAAGGGACGGATCGTCCTCGACGGGGTGGAGACCGACGGACTCGACGGCGCCGTCCGCGCCGGTCTGCGCAACCGCAGCATCGGCTTTGTCTTTCAGCACCACCACCTGCTCGACGAGCTCGACGCGCTCGACAACGTGGCGCTGCCGTTGCGGATCTCCGGCCGGGGGAGTCGTGATGCCCGCAACCGGGCCGCTGAACTTCTCGATTCGGTCGGCTTGGCGGAGCGGACGACTCATTTTCCTGATCAGCTGTCCGGGGGCGAACAGCAACGGGTTTCAGTGGCTCGCGCGTTGGCCATGGGACCGAAGCTCCTGCTCGCGGACGAGCCGACCGGCAATCTTGATCGTGACAACGCCGAACGCCTGTTCCAGTTGGTGACCGAGCTTCATTTGAAGGTGGGTCTGACATCAATTATAGTGACCCATAACGAGGAGATGGCCCGCAGGTGCGACCGAATCTTCCGCCTAGCCCAGCGGTCCGGATTATCAGAAAATGTTCGAGAGATTTAACGAAAACGTCCGTCGTGCGCTCTTTTTTGCCCGCTATGAGGCGTCGCGCGCGGCGAGCCACCAGATCGCGACCGAACACGTGCTGTTCGGGATGCTGCGCGAAGCCGACGAGACTCTCGTCGGTCTCTGCGGGGCGGTCGGGATCGATGTCCGCAAGCTCCGAGATGAGCTCCTCGGTGATACGGTCTCGCTCGAGCCGGTCAGCACCTCTCCCGATCTCCCCTTGGCCGAGGAAACGAAAAAGGTGCTCGCGTTTTCGGTGCACGAGGCCGAGAGCATGGGCCACGGACGGGTCGGGACCGAGCACCTGCTCCTGGGACTGCTGAGAATCGAGGAATCGAACGCCGCCAAGTATCTGACGACCAGGGGGTTCGAGCTCTTTCAACTGCGCGACGAAGTCATTCGGCGAGGTCACGAACTCGAGGCCGCGGCCTCGGCCAGCGCGACGCCGCACATCATCGAGTACTCTCGGGATCTGAACCAGATTGCGGTCGAGGGCGGCTTTGATCCCCTCATCGGGCGCGACATCGAGGTCGAGCGGGTGATCCAGATTCTCAGCCGGCGGACGAAGAACAGTCCGCTGCTCCTCGGCGAATCAGGGGTCGGGAAGACCGCCATCGTGGAAGGCCTGGCGACGAGGATCGTCGAGGGATCGGTGCCTCTGCCGCTCGCGAACCGGAGGATCCTCGCCCTCGATCTCTCGCTGCTGGTCGCGGGCACGAAGTACCGGGGCCAGTTCGAAGAGCGGCTCAAGGGGCTGCTCAAAGAAATCCAGGATCACCCCGAGATCATCATCTTCATCGATGAGATCCACTCGCTCATCGGTACCGGATCGGCAGAGGGGTCCCTCGATGCCGCGAACATCATCAAACCGGCGCTCTCGCGGGGCGAGATCACCTGCGTCGGGGCGACCACGGTGCGTGAGTACCGCAAGTACGTCGAAAAGGACCGCGCGCTGTCGCGCCGGTTCCAGGCGGTGACCGTCAGGGAACCGTCCGATGACGAGACGATCGAGATTCTGCGCGGCGTCCAGAACCGATACGAGGAGTTCCACGGCGTCCGCTACACCGAAGGTGCGATCCACGCGGCGGTGTCCCACTCGGGGCGTTACATCACCGACCGCGCGTTCCCCGACAAGGCCATCGACGTGCTTGACGAGGCCGGGGCCAGGGTCAAGCTGCGGAAGGTCTCGTCGTCGTCGTCGCTTCGGCGGGTGCAGCGCGAGATTCGCGATGCGGTCCGCGGGATGAAGGATGCGATTTCAAACAAGCGGTTCGAGATCGCGGTCGAGCTGCGCGAGGAAGAGCTTCGGCTGCGTGAAGAGCTCGAAATGCTCGAGAACCATGCCGCCGTTTCGACGGATGAAATCACCGTGAACCGCGCTGACATCGAAGAGGTTGTGGCGTCGTGGACCGGGATCCCGGTGACCTCGATCAAGGAGGATGAGGCGGATCGGCTGCGCCGCATGGAGGAACTGCTCCGCCAGCGGGTGGTCGGTCAGGATGATTCCATCGAGGCGCTCTCCCGGGCGATCCGCCGCAGCCGGCTCGGTGTGACCAGCCCACATCGGCCGATCGGGTCGTTTATTTTTCTCGGACCTTCGGGTGTCGGCAAGACCGAGGTCGCGAGACAGCTCGCCACTTTCTTGTTCCAGGACCCACGTCACCTTCTCAGATTCGACATGTCGGAGTACATGGAGAAGCACACGGTATCGAGACTCATCGGTTCGCCTCCCGGTTACGTCGGTTATGAGGAGGGTGGGCAGCTCTCGGAGCAGGTGCGGCGAAACCCGTACTCGGTCATCCTCCTCGACGAAATCGAGAAGGCCCACGCCGACATCTACAACCTGCTGCTCCAGGTCTTGGAGGACGGTCGATTGACCGACAACTACGGCAATGTCATCGACTTCACCAATACCCTGATCATCATGACGTCGAACCTGGGCAGCCGCGACTTTGTCGCCGAGGCGGGGGTCGGTTTCGCCGACGGCAAACACGCGCTCGAGTCGGCGCGCCTGCGCGAGATCGTCGATCGACAGCTGCGGAGGCATTTCCCGCCGGAGTTCGTCAATCGCCTCGATGACATCATCGTATTCGAGCCCCTCGACGAAGCGAGCATGCTTCGCGTCGCCGGGCTCCTGCTCGACGAGACGGTTGAGAATCTCAATCGCCGCCATGTCGAGCTCGACTATGATCCCGATGTGGCACGGTGGTTGTTGGAACAGTGTGGGTTGGATCCCCAGGCGGGCGCCAGGCCGCTCCGTCGGCTCATCAAGCTCTGGGTCGAGGACGCGGTGGCGGATGTCCTCATCGATAGCCGAACCACAGAGAAGATTCAGATCAGGGTCCGGATCGGCGACGGGCGGCCCGAGGCCGTGGTTGTCGATCAACTGACCCAGCCCCAGGAGGTTTCATGAGGACGACCGCAGTCGTGTTCATTGCGCTGCTGGTCGTCGGGCTCGCGCTCCCCGCCGCCGGCCAGGACGACGAGATCTACATCTCCGAGGTCTTCGTCGAAGGCGGCGTGACGGTCACTCTCGATACGGTGACCTACTACCTCGGTCTCGAGGCGGGTGACCCGCTCGATCTCGAGGTGATCGCCGAGGGATTCCATCGGCTCTGGGATTCCGGACTTTTCGAGTCGGTGCGCATCGAGAGCGAGACTACGGAGGACGGCGAGGTCGCGCTCTACATCGTCGTGACGGAACGTCCGTTTGTCAGCACCGTGGTCTTCGAGGGCAACAAGAAGGTCAGCACCTCCGACATGAAGGACAAACTCGACGAGAAGGGTGTGGAAGTCCCGCGCAACGTCCCCCTCAAGCTGTCGAATCTCTCGCGAATCCAGGCGGCGATCAAGGAGATCTACGACGAAGAGGGTTTCCGATCGGCGCAGGTGTCCTATGACATCGTGGACGAGGGCCGAAACCGACGCAAGGTGACCTTCCTCATCGAAGAGGGTGGAAAGGTCAAAATCGAGGACATCGAATTTGTCGGCAACGAGGTCTTTTCCGACAGCAAGCTCCGCGGCGCGCTCAAAGAGGTCAAGTCGATCAGCCTCTATCGCAAGTGGGGAAAGAAGATCATCTACACCAGGGAGAACTGGGAGGCGGACCGCGATAATCTGCGCGACTTCTACCTGAATAACGGCTATCTCGACATCAAGATCGGCGAACCGGATCTCGAGCTGGTGGCCAGGAACCCCGACGCCGAGACCCTCGACGGCAAGAAGTACCGCATGAGGGTGACGATTCCGGTCGAGGAGGGGTTGCCCTATTCGGTCGACTCACTCGATGTCCAGGGCGTGGAGATTTTCAACGCCGATGCCTTGAAGCAGTTCTTCGACGTCAAGATCGGCAGGACTTACAGCAAGAAGGACTTCGACTCGGCCAAGGAGAAGGTCACCGAGCTCTATCACAACTCAGGCTATATCTATGCCTATGCGAATGAGCGTTTCGAACGGATCGAGGGCAAGGACCAGGCCGTCGATGTGGTGGTGGATGTCTTCGAGGGCGAGCGTTTCCACCTCGGGCGGATCGAGTTCGTCGGCAACCCGAACACCCGAGACAAGGTGCTGCGGCGAGAGTTCCGGATCATCGAAGGCAATTGGATGAACATGGGCGCCCTCAAGAGCTCGGTCTTCAAGGTCAATGCCCTCGGGTACTGGAAGCTCGAGGAGGATCCCCTCGAGTTCGATTTCGACGAAGAGAACAAGAAGGTCAACGTCAACGTCAAGGGGACGGAGGTCGGCCGCAACGACATCCAGTTCGGCGCCGGGTACTCGGAGCTCGACGGCGTCTTCGCTCAGGCCCAGTTCAACACCCGCAACTTTCTCGGCCGAGGCAACACCCTGGGCGTGTCGCTCCAGATCGGCCGCCGGTCCGACTTCTACACCTTGAGTTACACCGAGCCCTATTTCCTCGATCGCCGGATTCTCCTGGGTGGTTCGATCTTCAAGACCAACCAGCAGGTCGCCGATTACTTCCGGGAAACGGTAGGGTTCTCGGTTTCCCTGGGAACGGGTCTTCGGGCCTATACCTCGCTGACGGCCGTGTACTCGTGGGAGAGCGTCCATTCGAGGTACGCGGTGTCTCGGTTCGGGATTCCGGGTACGAATCCAACGGGCGGCCATGTTCCGCCGGTCGTGGTGCCGCCGGTGGATCCGGTTCCCCTCGAGCGGTACTACGAAGAGTTTGACGGCCGCACCGCGTCCATCACCCCGGCGTTCACCATCGACAACCGGAACGATCCCTTCGACACCAGCAGCGGAAAACGGTTCAACGCCCGCGTGAGGTTGGCCGGCGGTCCGCTCGGTGGTGACTTCAACTACATCAAACCGGAGGTCTCGCTCACCAAGTGGACGCCGTACGACAAGAAACAGAAATTTATCTTCGCATTCAACGTTCAGGCCGGGATGTTCTTCCCGTACAACAACTCCGAGCTTCCGATCTACGAACGCTACCGGCTCGGCGGCGACCGAACCCTGCGCGGCATCCCTTATTACACGGTCCTGCCGAGGACGAAGGAAGGCGAGTACTTCCTCAGCCCCTCCGGGGTGCGAGAGGGCGGCGACCGCTACTGGCAGCTCAACCTGGAACAGCAGTTCGCCGTCGGCGGACCGGTGAAACTGGTCTTCTTCATCGACATGGGGAACACCTATCACGAGGACCAGGGCTGGGATCTTTCGTTGTGGCGGCGGACCACCGGGGTCGAACTTCGCGTCCTTCTGCCCATCTTCCAGGCGCCGATTCGATTCATTTATGGTTATAATCTCGACCCGTGGCCGGAGGAGTCGAAGAGCGACTTCCAGTTCTCCATCGGCACGACGTTCTGACCGAGGCCCAAGCAAACTCAACAGACTGATGATGGAGGTTCTTCAAATGCATCGTTCCAGAAATCTCGCCGGGATCGTGGTGATTATGCTCGCGGCGGCCCTGCCCGCGGCGGCGCAGCAGCTCAGCATCGCGGTGATCGATGTCCAACGTGTCGTGACCGAATCGGATCCGGGAAAACAGGCGTTGCAAAAACTCAAGAATCTGCAGGACGCCAAGATCGAGGAAGGGCGGACTCTGCAGCAGGGCCTTTCGAGCCTCCAGGAACAGCTGTCGAAGCAGCGTTTCACGCTTTCTGAAGAGCGTCTGGCCGAGATGACCAAACAGATGGAAGACAAGCAGATCGCCCTGCAGCGGTTTCAAGACGACGCCGAGCGCGAACTGGATGAGGCCCGCCGCCGCGAGCTCGGTGGTCTCGAGGGTCGGATCATCCCGGTGATCAATCAGATCGGAGCCGAGCGCGGATTTACCCTGATCTTCAACAAGTTCCAGTCAGGGCTGGTCTACGCCGATGACGCCGTCGATATCACCGACGATGTCATCCGGCGGTTCAACACCACGCAGTGACCTTGAGCCCGCAATTCTCCCTCGCCGATCTCGCCGGCCATCTCGGCGCCGAGGTGGTCGGTGACGGCGGACGGATGGTTGAAGGCATTCGCCCCCTCGATCGAGCGGGGGCGGAGCATCTGTCGTTCCTGCACAATCCCAAGTACGTCGCTCAGGCGTTGGAGTCCCGGGCGGGCGCGATTCTGGTCGGCAGCGCGGACGGGCTGCCCGGACGCGACCTGCTGGTCTGCTCTCAACCCTACCTCGCCGTGGCGCGGGCCCTCGAGATCTTCCACCCGCGGCGGCCTTCCGAACCCGGGATTCATCCGAGTGCGGTGGTGGCCGACGATCTCGCCCTCGGCGAGGGCGCGACCATCGGACCGCTGGTCGTCGTCGGCAGGTGCGTCAGCATCGGGGAACGGACCGTCATCGGCGCCGGGTGCGTGGTAGGCGATGGGGTCCGGATCGGAAACGATGGGCATCTGCATCCGCGGGTCGTGGTGGAGGATGGTTGCGTCATCGGCAATCGATGCATCCTTCAGTCCGGGGTCGTGGTCGGATCCGACGGCTATGGTTTCGCAACCGTGGACGGAGTCCATCACAAAGTGCCCCAGGTGGGAATTGTGGTCCTCGAGGACGACGTCGAGATTCAGGCCAATACCACGATCGATCGGGCGACCATGGGGGAAACCCGAATCGGGAAGGGTACCAAGATCGACAACCTGGTGCAGGTTGCGCACAACGTCCAGGTCGGTGAACACTGCCTTTTGGTGGCCC
>JAHECW010000034.1:18360-36563 GCA_024641545.1 Acidobacteriota bacterium | reverse complement strand
CGCAGCCCTTCCCGTTCCGCTCTCCGACCACGCTGATCGCGCGACGCCGGGCCGCCGCAGGCGGCCCGGAAGGCCGGAGCCGAAGGAAGCCGCGTGCCCTGCCCGCGCCAGTGCCCGATGGTGCCAAGACACAGACCATCCTGCGGGCGGGACGCCCGCACCACAATGGGCCAACCGGAAGGCCGGACAGGCCGGCGGGGGCGCCGGCCCCACAATGGACCCCGCCCCCCGGTGCGGCCGCGACAGCGACCGGGGCAGCGGCCACCGCTCACCGGGGCGTGCCGGGCACGCCATTGTGCAGAGCGTCAACGCCGAAGTCAGTCCGGGCACCGGTGCGCGCGATGACGAGGAAGTTCTCGTCGGTGCGGGTGTCGAGGACCACGCGGATCTTCTGCACCATCTCTTCGAGGGGGATCACCGGGCGATCGGGGGTGTGGCCGCACTTCTTCGGGAAGATCTGGTCTTCGAGCTGGAAGCCGCTGACGCCGGCCTTCTTATACCCTCTCACCGTCCGGTGGAGGTTGATGAGACCGCCATAACCCGTGTCGGCATCCGCGATGACCGGCGCTCGGCTGAACTCGGCGATTCGGGCGACCCGGTCGAGCATCTCGGTGTAGGCCGCGAGGCCCAGATCGGGAAGTCCGAGGGCCGAAACCGTCATCCAGTAACCGGAACCGTAGACGGCGTCGAACCCGACCTCGTTGGTGAGGTTAGGAGTTAGATGTTAGACGTTAGACGTGTGACGGTTACGCGTTTCACTCCTCACGTCTCACGTCTCACGTTTCACTCCTCACTTGCCGCGCGTTCCGCCAGCCGCCGCCGCACATAGTTCACCAGCCCGCCGCCCCGAATCATGTCGATCACGAAAGGAGGAAGCACCGGGGTGTCGTATGAACGCCCGTCGACCTCGACTCTCCCCTTTCCCGCGTCGATCCGAATCTCCGAACCGTCGGCGGCCGCGGCCACCGCTTCGGCGCAGACTATGGCCGGCAGACCGAGGTTGATGCAGTTCCGGAAGAAGATCCGGGCGAAGCTCCGGCCCAACACGGCGCCGATGCCCGAGGCCTTCATCGCCAGAGGCACGTGTTCTCGGGACGAACCGCCGCCGAAGTTCTCACCGACGACCAGGATGGTCTTCCGACCGAGCTTGTCGCGGAGTGACGGATCGAGACCCTCGAAGAGGTAGAGCTTCATCACTTCCGGATCGTCGATGTTGAGGTAGGGCCCCGGGTAGAGCACATCGGTGTTGACGTTGTCGACCTCGATGACGACTGCGGCACCTTCGATGATCACGGGCCGCCCTCCCCCACCACATCGGCCGGGTCGGTGATCTCACCGGTCACCGCGGCGGCCGCGGCCACCCAGGCGCTGGCGAGATAGACATCGGCACGATCGGACCCCATCCGGCCGGTGAAGTTCCGATTGGTGGTCGCGATGGCGGCTTCGCCGGGGGCCAGGATCCCCGTGTGGCCTCCGAAACACGCCCCGCAGGTTGGCGTGGAGACCACCGCACCCGCATCGATGAAGACCTCCAGCAGACCTTCCTCGAGCGCCTGCCGATAGACCCGCTGACTCGACGGCACGATGATCGCCCGGGTGCCGGGGTGAACCCTTCGGTTCCGCAATACGGTCGCCGCCTGCCGGAGGTCCGTGATGGTTCCGTTGGCACAGTTCCCGATGTAGACCTGGTGGATCTTCCTGCCCGCCACCGAACCGATGGGCACGACATTCCCCGGCGAAGGCGGCAGGGCCACCAGCGGTTCGAGGGTTTCGAGATCGATCCGGAGCCGGCGGGCGAAGATCGCATCGGGATCGGAGCGGAGCGCTGACCACGGACGATCGGTTCGCCCGGCGAGATAGTCGGTGGTGATCCTGTCGGCCGGAAAAATTCCGCTCTCGGCGCCGGCTTCCACCGCCATGTTGGCCACCGCTCGCCGATCGTCGATGGACAGCGCCTCGGCGCCCGGACCGACGAACTCGAGCACCATGTCGGTTCCACCGGCAACCCCGATCCGCCCCAACACCTCCAGGATGATGTCCTTGCCGCTCACGAAGGGCCGTTTGGCCCCCGAGACCTCGACGAGGATCGTCCCCGGCACACTTTGCCAGAACTCACCGAGGGCGAGGCAGCCGGCGATGTCGGTGGAGCCGAGACCGGTGCCGAAGGCGCCGAGGGCGCCATAGGTGCAGGTGTGGGAGTCGCCGCCGGTGATCACCATCCCCGGCAGGATGAAACCCTCCTCGATGAGGACGGCATGTTCGATCCCACCGCGGCCCTGGTCGAAAAAGTGGACCCCGTGTTCGTGCGACCACTCGCGCAGCCGTTTCTGAAGCTCGGCGGAGCGGATGTCCTTGGCCGGCATGAAGTGATCCGCCACCATGACGACCCGGTCCGGGTCAAACACGGTGGCCGCGCCCATCTGCTCCATGGCGCCGAACGCGACCGGCCCCGAGACGTCGTTGGCGAGCACCAGATCGCATCGAATCGGGACGATGTCTCCGGGTTTGAGATCACCCGCATCGGTGTGGTCGAGGAGGATCTTCTCCGCCAGGGTGTGGGCCACGCCTCACCTCCCGCGGATGTCGATCGGTGGAAGCCCGACGGCGCGCGGCGCTACTCGTCCCGTAGCGACCATCCCTCTGCCTTCCCCGGGCTTTCCGGAGACCAGGTGAGACGCAGCGTGAATGCGTGCATGTCGCTGCGGTAGAAAATGGTGGGCGACTCCACCGGCCTGCCTTTGGAATCCCGGATCAGATAGTCCACCTGGAGGAGCGGGGCCCCGATTCGGACCTGCAGCCAGCGGGCGAGATTGGCGTCGGCGACCGTCGCCCGAACATACTCGTCCGCATCTCCCAGCTGAATATGGTGTTCCGTCTGCAGGTGTTGGAGAATCGATCCACTCTCCCAATCCGCCTCGCTGAGCTTCTCACCGATATCGACGGGAAGGGTGTTGATGATGTAGCAGTAGGGGTGGTCCTTGTAGTAGCGCACCCGACAGGCACGGATTGCCGGGGTCCCGGGTTCCATGCCCAGCACCTCGGCCTGTTGCGCGGTGACCGTGACCTGCTGGAGCTCGACCAACCGCGGCGAGGTCGCCAACCCCATGGCGATGAGGCCGTTGAGGGTGCCGTCCATCTTGAGCGTTCCGGTGAACTCCGGCATTCCCGAGACAAAGGTTCCGCGCCCGGCCTCTCTCCGGATGAGCCCTTCATCCTTGAGACTCTGGAGGGCGCCCCGAACCGTCGCCCGGCTCACCGAATAGAGAACGACCAGGTCGGCCTCGGTGGGAAACTTGTCCCCGACGACAAAACGTCCGGAAATGATCTTCTCACGGAGAATCGTGGCGAGTTGGTAATAAAGCGGGACGCTGCTGTCGACGAATTGGACGTTGCTCTGGCCGTCTTCGGGCGCCGGGTTGTGTGGTGCCATTCTCGTTCACCTTTGCAATTTCTGACCGGCCTGACAGTCGGGCGGTGTGGATTTTTTCCATCCTCACAGCGAAAACCGCTTTAAACCTAAGGGGAAATCTCCACACCCAACATGGTGGAACTTCCAGCTGCGAACCAACCATTCTGACCTTCCGCCGCGATCGTACCATGGTGCGGACAATAAGCATATTGACAGATTGCACGAACAATATAACATTAACACCATGATACTCGCCCGAACCGCGTTTGAAAAGACGAAGACACACGCAACCGATGACCGGCCGACCGACCCTGACTGACGGGCCGCTGAGGGTCTTGTGCGTCGGCCGCGCAAACAGGAAGGGGCGGTCGCAAGTATGAACGAAAAGGCACTTTCAGGCATCAAGGTGCTCGAGCTCGGACAGCTCATGGCGGGCCCGTTTGCCGGGACCTTGCTCGCCTACTTCGGTGCCGACGTCATCAAGATCGAACCGCCGGGCAAGGGCGACGCCGTCCGCGGCTGGCGGGCGGTCGAGGGCGACACCTCGCTCTGGTGGTACAGTCTGGGCCGCAACAAACGATCGGTCACGGTCAACCTGAAAAGCGAGGAGGGGCGAAGCATCGTGCGTCGCCTCGCCGCTCAGGTCGATGTGCTCATCGAGAACTTCCGCCCGGGCACGCTCGAAAAGTGGGGACTGGGACCGGAGGATCTCAAGGCGGCAAACCCCGGCCTCATCTTTGCCCGCATCTCAGGCTATGGCCAGGACGGTCCCTACGCGTCTCGCCCGGGCTACGCTTCGGTCTGCGAAGGCGTCGGCGGTCTGCGCTATGTCAACGGCTTCCCCGGCCAACCCCCGGTGCGGCAGAATCTCAGCCTCGGCGACTCACTGACCGGTCTGCACGCGGCATTCGGCATCCTGCTGTCGCTCTTCCACCGCGACCGCCAGGAGGTCAAATCCGGGCAAATCGTCGATGTCGGCATCTTCGAAGCGGTCTACAACATGATGGAGGCGGTGGTGCCGGAGTACGACCGGTTGGGCATGGTCCGCGGCCCTTCCGGGACGACCATCACCGGCGTCGTGCCCACCAACACCTACGCCTGCCGAGACGACAGATACGTCATCATCGGCGGCAACGGCGACTCGATCTTCCGGCGTTTGATGACCGCTGCCGGACGGCAGGACATGGCCGACGATCCCGGGCTGCAGGACAACGCGGGGAGGTTGGAGCATCAGGAACGGGTCGATGGGGCCATCGCCGACTGGACCCGGACTCTGGACGCGTCCGAGGTCCTCTCGGTCCTCGAAGAAGCCCGCGTCCCGGCCGGCCTGATCTACAGTGTCGCCGACATGGTGGACGACCCCCACTTCCAGGCGAGGGGGCTGTTCGAAGAGGTCGAGGCCGGAGGCCGGCCGCTCAAGCTGCCGGCGATCATTCCAAGGCTCAGCACGACGCCGGGCAGGACGGAGTGGGCCGGTCCCACCGTCGGCGAGCACACGAAAGAGGTCCTTGGCGAGGTCCTCGGGCTGAGCGATGATGAGATCGGCACGCTTTCCGACAAGGGAATCATCTGAACGATGACGACGAAGAACGACACCGGCAATTCGGTACTCGACGGCTACCGCTCCAAGGGTCTTGCCGGCCGGGTCGGGTTCGGGCGACGCCCCGCGATCGTGGTGGTGGACTTCATCGTCGGCTTCACCGATCTTTCTTCCCCCCTCGCCAGCGCGCTCGATCCACAGATCGAGGCCACCTGCGCCCTCCTCGACGCCGCCCGATCACGATCGACTCCGGTGTTTTTCACGACCACGGCCTACGAGCCCGATCTGACCGATGCCGGTTTGTTCATCGCCAAGATCCCGTCGCTCGAGATCCTCGTCCGCGGCAGCCGTTGGGTCGAACTCGACCCCCGACTTCAGCGGCGGCCGTCCGAGCCCGTCATCGAAAAACGCTACGCGAGCGCGTTCTTCGGCACGCCGCTGGCGTCCACCCTGACCGCCGGCGGCGTCGACACCCTCATCGTCGCCGGGTGCACCACCAGCGGGTGCGTCCGCGCGACGGTGGTCGATGCGCTGCAACACGGGTTCCGGGCCATCGTGCCGATCGAGTGCGTCGGTGACCGATCATCCGAGCAGCACGCCGCCAACCTCATCGATATCGACGGCAAGTACGGCGACGTGATCGACCTGGCCGATGTCATCGGCGCCCTCGAGGGCCTGGATGGAACTCCCTAGATGACCCCCGCCGTTCCCCGTCGAGTTCACCACATCGACGTTGTCGTGCGCGATCTCGACCAGGCGGAGGATCGCTATCGACGAGTTCTCGGGATTGAGCCGCTGCCCCGCGAGAGCCTGCCCGGCCGCGGGATCGATCTCGTCCGCTTTCGGATCGGCGAGACCTGGCTGATTCTGGTTCAGCCCACCGCCGATGACAGCCCGGTCGCCGCCTTTCTCCGCGAGCACGGCGAGGGCTTCTTCCACATGGCCATCGAGGTCGAAGACATCGAAAACGAAGCGCGCTCCCTGACGGCGCGAGGGGTCCGCCTGGTCACCACCGAACCCCGGACCGGCATCGACGGATGGAAGCTCATCGACATCGAGCTCGACGAGACCTTCGGCGCGATGATCCAGCTCGTCGAAGCCCCGGAGAAGACATGACCTACCCCGCCCACGTCACCATCGTCGAGGTCGGCCCCCGGGACGGGTTCCAGGTCGAACCCGTGTTCATCCCCACCGAGTTCAAGATCGAGGTCGTCAACGCCGTCGCCCGCGCCGGCGTGGCGAAGATCGAGACCTCGTCCTTCGTCAGCCCCAGGTTCGTCCCCCAGCTCGCCGATGCGGCCGAGGTTTTCGCTGGACTCGATCGCCGGCCCAACACCCGCTACACCGCCTTGGTGCCGAACCTCAAGGGCGCGGAACGAGCCCTCGAGGCCGGCGCCGACGGCGTCCGGCTGGTCGTGACCTCGACCGAGACCTACAACAGGAAGAACGTCGGCATGAGCGTCGACGAATCGCTCGCGGTCTGCCGCCGGATTCTCGAATGGGTCGAGGGTGAGCCCATGGCCGTCGAGGCGGTCATCGCGCTGGCCTTCGGCTGCCCTTTCGAGGGCCCGGTCGGCGAGGACCGCGTGGCCGAGCTCGCGCACCGCTTCGTCGACATGGGGGTGCGGGAGCTCTCGATTGCCGACTCGGTGGGACTGGGCAATCCGAACCGGGTCGCCGCGACCATGACCCGGCTGCGCACGGAGCTCCCCGAGATCGCGTTCTCGCTCCATCTCCACGACACCCGTGGTCTCGGTCTGGCCAATGTCGTGGCGGCGCTCCAGGTCGGGATCGACACCTTCGACGCCTCGATCGGCGGCCTCGGCGGCTGCCCGGTCTTCCCAAACGGCGCCGGCAACATCGCGACCGAAGACCTGGCGAACCTGTGCGAGGAAATGGGCATCTCGACCGGAATCGACATCGAGGCGGTCCAGGCGATCTCGGGCAAGATGCAGGCGTTCCTGCAAAGACAACTCCCAAGCCGTGTCCTGCTGGCAGGCACCCCCGGCCAGCTCTACGCCAAGATCCGAAAGGAGTCGGGATGACCATGCCGCGCCCGCAATCGGTTGACCATCGGTCGCGTGAACGAACTTTGAATCAGTACGCAGAATCCAGGTTTCAAGAACTTTGGCCAATGAATGCTATGTGCCGAAAGGAGGCGTGATGTCCTATCGCTTAGGAGTGGACGTCGGTGGCACCTTTACGGACCTCATGCTGGTCCGCAACGAGGATGGTGCCTCGAATCGAGTCAAGACCCCTTCAACCCCCGCTGATCCGTCCCAGGGCGTGCTGGTCGGCGTGAAGAGGATTCTGGAGGAGAGTGGTGCATCGCCGAACGAGGTGGTGAGCATCATGCACGGCACGACGGTGGCGACCAACGCCGTGCTCGAAAGCAAGGGCGCACGAGTGGGGCTGATCACCACCGAGGGCTTCGGTCAGATCCTCCACCTCGCACGGTCGCAGACCCCGGGCCCCCTCGCCGGGTGGATGATCATGATCAAACCGGATCCCCCGGCGGCGCTGGAGGACACCCGCGAGGCCCACGAACGGATGAGCGCCAAGGGTGAGGTCGTCAAACCCGTCGACCCCGAGCAGATCAAGAAGATCGTCACCGACCTCGTCGAGTCGGGCACCGAATCGCTGACCGTCTCGTTGATCAATTCCTTCGCCAACGACGCCCACGAGCGGGAGATCGGCAGGATCATCCAAGAGCTCTACCCCGGTTTCCCGGTCACCCTGTCATCGGATGTGCTGCCCGAGTTCCGCGAGTACGAACGCACCCTGACCGCATGCATGAACTCTTATGTCCGGCCGAAGGTCGGGGGCTACCTGCGCAACCTCAGCGCCTCGCTGGCCGAGCAGGGCGTCGCCGGCGCGCTCAACATCCTCCGTTCCGACGCCGGTCTCATGACCTCCGAGGTCACCCAGGAGAAACCGGTCTACGCGATTCTCTCCGGCCCGGCCGGCGGGGTCGCAGGCGCGCTCGAAGTGGCCAAGCGGGCCGGATACCCGGACATCCTGGTCTTCGACATGGGCGGAACATCCACCGATGTCGCGCTCTGTCAGAACGGACAGCCCGGTCTCGCCCGCGAGACCGAGCTCGGCCACTTCCGGGTCAAGGTCCCGAGCGTCAACGTCCACTCGGTGGGCGCGGGCGGCGGATCCATCGCCCACGTGCCCGAGATCACCAAGGCATTGCGGGTCGGCCCCGATTCGGCGGGCGCCGATCCCGGGCCGGCGTGCTACGGCAAGGGCGGCACCGCCCCGGCGGTGAGCGACGCCAACGTCGTCGTCGGGCACCTGCCCCCGAGACTGCTCGGCGGCGAGATGGTGCTCGATGTCGACGCCGCGAAGACCGCGGTTGCAACCATCGGCGACGCGCTCGGCCTTGACGTCTACCAGGCCGCGGCCGGGATTCTCGACATCGTCAATGAGAACATGGCCGGCGCGCTCCGACTGGTTTCGGTGCAACGAGGGTACGACCCCCGCGACTTCGCCCTCGTCGCCTTCGGCGGCGCCGGTCCCATGCACGCAAACGCGGTCGCCAAGCTCATGGGTTCCTTCCCGGTGATCGTGCCGCCGGCGCCCGGCGTTCTCTGCGCCGAGGGTGACCTTGTGGCCGACTTCCGCGAGGAGTTCTCGCGCACCTTCATCCGCACCGTCGAGTCGGTGGAGACCGGCGAAATCGTCGATATCCTCACCGGCCTCGGCAAGGAGGCCACCGCCTGGCTCGAGCGGGAAGGCATCAAACAGGATCGCCGCGAGCTCGCCTACAACGTCGATCTGCGGTACTACCGCCAGGGCTATGAGATCCCGGTCGAGGTCTCGCTCGCCGACCTCACCGAAGGGAGCAAGGAACTCCTTGTTCAGCGCTTCAACGAGCTCCACGAGCAGTACTACGGCTACCGGATGGAGGGCACCGCGTGTGAGATCGTCAACCTCCGGGCGGTCGGCGTCGGCAAAGTGCCGGAGCCGCCGGTGCGCGAGGCGAGCGCCGCCGAATCGGCCGACGCATCGGCCGCGGTGGTCGACGAGCACAAGATCTACCGCAAAGGCGAGTGGATCCCGACCAAGATCTACGACCGCGGCAGGCTCAAGACCGGGAACCGGGTCTCCGGCCCGGCGATCATCACCGAGTTCGACTCGACGACGGTGGTCCTGCCCGGCTTCACCGCCGAAATCGACCGCTTCGCGAACATTCTCATCAACCCCGACAGCTCGAGGGAGGAGTGAGGCAATGAAGAACGTCAAAATTGCCGAGATTCCGTCGATCGAGATCGACCCCATCACCCTCGACATCATCGAGGGCGCGCTCAAGAACGCTCGCCACGAGATGGACGCGGTGCTCTTCCGCACCGCCATGAGCCCCGTCATCCGGGAGCAGCACGACGAGTTCCCCATGATCACCGACCCCAAGGGGCGGATGGTCGTCGGGCAGTTCGGCTCCTACATCAACGAGATGATGGAGACCTGGGACGAGACCATCGAGGAGGGCGACGTCATCCTCACGAGCGACCCGTACAAATGCGGCGGGGCGATCTCCCACATCAACGACTGGCTGGTGCTGGTCCCGATCTTCTTTGACGGCGAACTCGTCGGCTGGTCGAGCATGTTCGGCCACCAGATGGACGCCGGCGGCCCGCTCGCGGGATCGCTTCCCACCGGCGCCAAGACCGTCTTCGGCGAGGGTCTGCGGATCCCGCCGATCAAGGTCTACAAGAAAGGCAAACCCGTCGAGGACGTCATCGGCTTGATCCTCAACAACGTCCGCATGCCCGAGATGAGCAAAGCCGATCTCATGGGCATCATCGCCGGCTGCCGGACCGCGGAAAACCGGGTCAAGGCGATCTGCAAACGCTTCGGCAAGGACACCTATCTCGCGGCCTGCCAGGCCATGCTCCAACGCACCTACAACGCCATGGCGCAGCTCATCGTCCAGAACATCCCCGAGGAACCGCAGTCCTTCGAGGACTGGATCGACGACGACGGTCTCGGCCACGGTCCGTTCAAAATGAAGCTCACCATCTGGCGCGAAGGCGAGCACGCCTACTTCGACTGGAGCGGGACCGATCACCAGGCCATGGGTCCGGTGAACTTCTTCCTCAACGAAGAGATGTTCAAGATGTTCATCGGGGTCTACCTGATCATGGTCTTCGACCCCCAGATCCTCTTCAACGACGGCTTCTACCCGCTCCTCCACGTGGTCATCCCGGACGGGTCGCTGCTCCACCCCAGGTTCCCGTCGGCCCTCGGGTGCCGCACCCACGCGCTGACCCGCCTCTTCGACGTCCTCGGCGGAACCCTGGCGCGCAAGGCGCCGGAGTACACCACCGCAGCGGGGTACGGAACCTCGCCCTACATGCTCTACTCGGGGTGGGACGGCGACGGCGACTTCTTCTACCTCATGGAGATCTCCTACGGCGGCATCCCCGGCCGACCGATCGGCGACGGGATGGACGGCCACTCGTGGTGGCCGCTGTTTGAAAACATCCCGACCGAGTACCTCGAGTCGTACTATCCGATCCGGGTCGACGGCTACACCACGGTCAAGGATTCCGGCGGCGCCGGGCTCCACCGCGGCGGCAACGGCATCGAGAAGCGCTATGTCTATCTCGAGCCGGGCGAGGTCTCGATCCACGACGACCGCTGGCTCACCTACCCGTGGGGCATTCTCGGCGGCACCCCGGGCGCCCGCTCCGAGAAGATCCTCAAACGTGCCGACGGCACCGAAGAGCGGCTGCCGTCGAAATGCGACGAGGTCGTGGTCAAACCCGGTGACATGCTGATCTATCGGACCGCCGGCGGCGGCGGCTGGAAAGACCCGCTCGATCGAGCCGCCAAGCTCGTCGAGGGCGATGTCGCCAAGGGCCTGATCTCCGCCGACAAGGCGAAGAACGAGTACGGAGTCGTCGTCGGCGATGGCGCGGCCACCGAAGCGCTGCGCGCCAAGATGCGCGCCGAACGGCCCGTGGTCAAGGACTTCGACATGGGGCCGTCCCTCGAGGAGATCCTGGCCAGGTGCGAAGAGGAGACCGGCCTGCCGGCGCCGGTCCTGCAGGCACCCCTGCCGTGGGCCAAGATGGAGAGTGCCGAGGATGCGCTCAAGCGGGTCCGGGATCAGGACAAACGCTGACCAACCCACCGATTGTCGGTGTACGCTGGCGGCCGAAAGGCCGCCAGTTTTTTGCCTGGAAGGATGGATCGATGGCCACACACGCGCTCCGAAGCTATCTCTTCGCCCCCGCGGACAACCGGCGGATCCTCGACAAGGTCTTCACTGCCGGCGCCGACGCCGTGGTGGTCGATCTCGAGGACGCCGTCGCACCGGCCGCCAAGGTCGCCGCGAGAGAGACCCTCCGCAGCAAGCTCGAGAGCCTGTCTGTTGCCGGTCGACCTCCGATCTGGGTCCGCATCAACGCGGTGGGCAGCGGCCTGTGGCGCGACGACCTCGCCGCGGTGGTGGGTCCGTGGCTCTCCGGCATCCGCATCCCCAAGGCGCAGGAGCCCCGGGCGGTCGAGCGGGTTGCTGAGTTCATCGCTCTCCGGGAGGTCTCGTCGGGGATGGCGCCGGGGTCGGTCTCACTCACCCTGACCATCGAGAGCGCGCAGGGCGTCGAGCGCTGCGGCGAACTGGCGCGATGCGAACGGGTGACCAATCTGTGCTTCGGCAACATCGACTTCCTCGCCGATATCGGCGCCCGTGACAGCGAGGACGGGCTCGCGGCGCTCTACGCCCACTCCCGCGTGGTCCTCGCTTCCAGGGTGGCCGGGATCCAACCGCCCATCGCGCCGGTCCAGACCCGGCTCGATGACGCGGACGCCTTGCGGGCAAGCACCGAGAGATTCCGCAATCTCGGGTTCTTCGGCCGTTCGTGCATCCACCCGAAACAGCTGGCCGCGATCCACGATGTCTTCACCCCGAGTCCCGCAGAAGTGGCCAAGGCCCGCGAGATCATCGCGGCCTACGAGAAGGGTCTGGAAGCGTCCTCGGGCTCAGAGGTCACCGGGAGCGGGCAGTTCGTCGATATCGCGGTGGTCAAACGAGCCTGGGCCGTGGTCGAGTTGGCGGAGGCGTTGAGGACCTGACGAAACCGCGACAGGATCAGCGGCAGCGAACCTATGCCGGTCGGAACTTGCCGACCGTCGCCAACACCCCCGACCCAAGCGCAAAGAGGACGAGCGATGGGACCACGAAAAGCCAGCCGATGACCGGGAACCAGCCCGACATGACGGCGACCGTGGTGCCGAGCGATGTCCTTGCCAAACCCGAGAGCTCTCGGCCGTGGAGGGCCTGCAGCCGATCGCCGACCGCCGTGAAGGTCCCCGGTGCTCCCATGAGGGTGAGCGCGGCGAGGATCACGGTGACGACGATGGAAGCCACCAGGGGGCCGATGACGATTTCGGTCTCGAGCAACCGATGGATAAAGGCACGCTGGCAGAAGAAATAGCCGAGCCCACCCAGAACTCCGGTGCCGACCAACCCGACCGTCAACACCCGGTAAGGGGTCTCACGCAGGATGGTCCGGCAGCGCTCGGTCTGTCCTTTGAAAACCGCTGCGAAGAGGGTCATCAGCGCGACGAAGAACACAAGTCCGAAAATCATCACCACCACGGCAAAGAGGATCTTGCCCACGGGGTCTTCCCTCGGGACGAGAACGGGTGAGGCGCCAGTCATCATGTCAGGGTTCCTTTTCCTTGTCTGAGATGAGGATTGATCCGATCGGGTTCATCAAAACGACGGTCGAGCCTGTTCATGACGCGGTGGTCCCCAGGATGACCACGACCGGGAATCCCGAGGTCGTGCGTACCGAGAGATCCGGTGCGATGAGCAACGCCTCGACCCCCGGCAGCCGCTCGGCGAGGGCGAGCCCCTCGGACGGCCCCATGACAAAGAGACCCGTCGCCAGGGCGTCGGCGTCCACGGCGCTCTCGGCGATGACCGTGGCCGAGACGCACTTTTGCGCCGGCCGACCGGTCGCGGGATCGAGAATGTGGTGGTAGCGCACACCATCGGCCTCGAAAAACCACTCGTAGTCGCCGGAGGTGGCGATGGCCCCCGACGCGAGGCCGACGGTTCCCAGAGCTTCACCGGGCCGTCGCGGGTGGGCCACCTTGATGTTCCATGGTCCGCCCTTGGTGGCCGAGGAGACCCTCATATCGCCTCCCCCGTCCACGACGTAGTCCATGATCCCCCGGGCCTCGAGGACCCGAGCCGCGCGGTCGACCCGATAGCCCTTGGCCAGACCGGCGATGCCGAGTCGGGTGCGGCGGTCGGCGACGAAGACCGCCGACTGCTGAAAATCGAGTGCCACCCGTCGATAGTCGACGTGTGGGAGGCATGCCGCGATTTCCTCCTCGGTGGGAATCCGTCGTTCGCGGATGGACCACAGCCCGCCGCACGAAGCGAAGGTGATGTCGAAGGCGCCGGCGGTGAGCCTGGAGATGTCCAGCGCCCGATCGAGAACGGCGATCAACTCGTCGCTCACCACCACCGGTTGGACCCCGGCGGCACGGTTGATCTCGCTGATCTGGCTGGTCTCGCTCCAGTTGCTCAGTATCTCTTCGGCGCGCTCGATTTCGACAAATGCCGCATCGACGGCCTGCCGGCCGGCCACCTTGTCCGCCACGATCACGTCGATGCGGAAGATCGTTCCCATCAGCGGCCGCTCGACGCTGAGCTGCACCCTGCCGTCGTCGGCGGTTCGAACCTCATCGAGGTCGACAGAGCAACCGACCACCACCAGGAGGAGGACCGTCCAGACCCAGGTGACGATGCGTCGCACGGAGGGTCGTCGCCGGGGATCCGCGCGGCAATCCGTGTCGAGAACCTCCCGACCAACAGCCGCACACAGCGAATATCGGAGCCTTGGTGACACTCGATTTCTCCTTGTTGTATCTTTATCATAACTTTAGTACAATTGCCATCGTCGATGATCTCAAAAACCCAGAGCGGCCTCACGGTCGCGCCCCGCCAAGACTGAAAGGAGCCGCCTGATGTTCGACCCCGATGCTCCGACCCCGATCTCCGACGTGCTGGCGACGGTCGGGGCCGCCCGGCCCTCGCCCCTCGACCGGCGGTCGTTTCTCAAGGTCGCCGGAACCGCCGCCATGGCCGTGCCGTGGCTCGGGTGCCGGCCGTCGTCGACCGACGTCACCGGGAGCGTGATCGTGGTCGGCGCGGGTCTCTCCGGCCTCGCCGCCGCCATGCTGCTCGAAGAACGGGGTCTCGAGGTCACGGTGATCGAGGCCCGCGACCGGGTCGGCGGACGAGTCTTCACCCTCGACGACGTCCCCGGAGTCCCGGAAGGCGGCGGCCCGGTGATCAGCGAGAGCTACGAGCGCCTGGTCAAGATCGCCAAGGCGGTCGGCGCCGCCATGGGGCCGGGCCCCGGCTTCGAGCCGACAATGCTGCTCAACGTCGGCGGCGCCAACGTCACGAGCGACCAGTGGGCGGCGTCACCGGCCAACAGGCTCGTCGGCCCCGAGAGACCGATGATCCCTCCGCTCCTGCTCGGCTACTACACCACCAAAGACCTGCCGCTGGCCGATTTCGACGATTGGGTCTCGCCCGAGTTTGCCGCCCTCGACATCCCGCTCGACCAGTACCTGCGCCGGCAGGGGGCTTCCGAGGAGGCTCTCCGGCTCATCAACGTTTCCTCCAATTGCACCGACATCTCCACCACCTCGACGCTGTGGGCGCTGCGCAACGCGCAACGCCGACGCGACGGCAAGAAGGGCGCCATCGTCACCACCGTCGGCGGCAACTCGCGGCTCGCCGAGAAGATGGCCGCCGCCGTTCGGGGACCGGTGCTGACCGGTCAACCGGTGGCCGCCATCCGTTCCCTCGACGATCGGGTGGAGGTCGAATGCTCCGACGGGACCGTGCACGGCGCCGAGTTCTGCGTCGTGACGGTTCCGTTCTCGGTGCTGCGCGGGATCCGCGTCGACCCGCCCTTCCAGGGGCCTCAGAAAGAGGCGGTCGAAGAGCTGCCCTACACCGCCATCACCAAGTACTTCCTCATCCCCGAGGAACCATTCTGGGACGCGGACGGACTCCCGCCCACCGTGTGGACCGACACCATCATCGAGCGGGTTTTCCCGAACCGCGACGCGGCCGGCCAGATCCAGTCCCTCACCTGCTGGGTGGACGGCTCCAACGCCGACATCCTCGACGCCATGCCCGAAGAGGAGCAGGTCGCCACTGTCCTCGGCGATTTCGCCAAGATCCGTCCCGCCACCGCGGAGACGCTCAGGACCGCCAAGATCGTCTCGTGGGGCAGCGACCCCTTCGCCAAGGGCGCCTACGCCAACTTCCTGCCCGGTCAGGTCTCGCGGCTCATGCCGACCATGACCGAGCCCTGGCATCGCATCCACTTCGCAGGCGAGCACACGGCCGTGACGACCCCCGGCATGGAGAGTACGATCGAAACCGCGCAACGTGCCGCAAATCAAATCATCGACCGACTCGCTTGAGGTGACTGATGTTCCCCAGCCCGATTGACGTCGTCATCGGCGCCTCCGACATGGAGACGACCGCAGATTTCCTGGTGCACTTCGGATTCGAAAAGGGCGTGTCCGGCCGGTTGCCGGCCGATGCCGCACGAGCGCTCTACGGTCTTGACGGGCCCGCGGACGAGCTGGTCATGGCGGTGCCCGGCGCGCCGCGCGGCCGGGTCCGGCTCGTTTCGACCCCGAACCCTGCGCGTTCGTACGCTGCTTTCGACGCTCGACCCTTCGCCATCGACCTCTTCACCGCCGACATGGGCCGAAGCGTCGCCCTGGCGGAGGAGGCGGGGTACCACTCGAGCCCCATCACCGATCACCACTTCGGCCCCGTCACCATCCGCGAGGTGGAGATCACCGGGCCCGACAAGCTCGTCGTGACCCTGCTCGAGCCGTCCGCGGGACGCCGCCCATGCGTCCTCGACGACGACCCCGACCGCCTGCACTCCGAGGTTCACGCCTTTGTCTGGAGCGACACGAATCTCGACGAACATATCGGCTACTGGACCGAACGGGGTCTCCGGACATTGATGGACGTGGTCATGGAGACACCCGGCCTCGGTGCACTGGTCGGAGCGCCTGACGAGGACGTCAAGCTGCGTCTCACGGTCTTTGCCGACGAACCGAATGCCCGGCCCATTCGGGTCGAGTTCGTCGAGTTTGTCGGCAAGCCTTCGACGCCGCAGCCGACCCTGCCCCTGGCGGCGGGTCTCCTCGCGCCGGCGTTCGAGCTCGTCGATCTCGATGCTGCGATCCGGGATCTGGAGCCGGCGAAGGTCGGCGAGATCGTCACTCTCGACACCCCCGTTCACCCCGGGACGCGGGCTGCAACGGTGGTGACGCCCGGAGGACACCGGTTCGAGGTGTGGGAGAAGGGCTAGGAGTCAAGAGTTAGGAGTCGAGAGTTGGGGCACTGGCGGACGGCCACTCCTCACTCTTCACTCCTTACCCTCGAAGTCCCTGGACCTCCGGTCCTTCGAGATTCAGTAGAATCCAATGACCAACCGGCTTGGAGGATGCGATGACCGAAACCACCAACTACCGCGCCGTCGCGCTGCAGACCACCTGCCGCGCCATCACCGCCAGCCGGAGCACCGAGGAGGCGCGTTCCCTCATCAGCCGGAACATCGAGCGCGTCGGCCGCCAGATCCCGCCGACCATCGGCTGGACCGGACCCGACACCCGTCTCATCGTCCTGCCCGAGTACCTGCTGACCGGCTTCCCAACCCGGGAGACGGTCGACGAATGGATCGCCAAGGCCTGCCTCACCGACGGCTGCCGCGAGTACGAAGCCCTCGGCGCCATCGCGCAGAAGAGCTCGGTCTTTCTCGCCGGCAATGCCTATGAGTTCGACGCCCACTTCCCGGGTATCTTCTTTCAGACCAGCTTCGTCCTCGACCCTTCCGGCAACGTCGTGCTGCGTTACCGCCGGCTCAACTCGATGTACTCCCCGACGCCGCACGATGTCTGGGACGCCTATCTCGACCGCTACGGCCTCGACGGGGTCTTCCCGGTGGCGAGGACCGAGATCGGGCGGCTTGCCGCCGTCGCCTCGGAAGAGATCCTCTACCCCGAGCTCAGCCGCTGCCTGGCCATGCGCGGCGCCGAGATCATCGTCCACTCCACCTGCGAAGTGGGCAGCCCGCGGGCGACCCCCAAGAGCATCGCCCGACGCGCACGAGCCATCGAGAACCTGGTTTACGTCGTCTCCGCCAACACCGCCGGGATGGAGGGGCTCGATCTCCCCGGCGCGTCAGCGGACGGCGGATCGGTCGTTGTCGACTACAAGGGCGGGGTGCTCGCCGAAGCCGGGTACGGCGAGTCCGTCGTGGCGTATGCGGACATCGACCTCGAAGCCCTCCGGCGCTTCCGCCGCCGTCCCGGGATGGAGAACCTGCTCTCACGTCAACGTTTCGAGGCCTATGCCGCCAGCTACGCCGAACACAGCCACTACCCGGCCAACACCATGGCCGGAGGCTTCTCGGGTCGAAAGCACTTCACCGACACCCAGCAGGCGGTCATCGAACGGCTGGCGAGGACAGGTGTCATCTGAAACGGGGAGGTTGATCATGCGTCCATCCGCAACCGCGCTCCTGGCGATGGCGATCGGGCTGGCCGTCGCCTGCGGCCCGGCCGCTCCGCCGCAACTGGTCGACGCGCCGCCCCCGCCGGAGCCGCCGCAATTGGTTCGGCCCGACGGCACCTACCCCACCGTAGCGCTCGAGAAGGACACGGTGGTCGTCAAGGTCGTCCAGAACGGCGTCAAGAACCTGCAGGACTTCGACACCGTCGCCGAGGGCCTCGAGGCGAACCTCGAGATCATGCTCTCGTTTGTCGACCGGGCCTGCACCGAGGGGAGCCATCCGGACTTCATCCTCTTCAACGAGTTCCCCTTGACCGGCTACTCGTTCGGAACGCGCGACGAGAAGCTGACCTTCACCATCACCCTACCCGGACCCGAAACCGATCGATTGGGCGAGGCCGCCAGGGCCTGCGACACCTACGTCATCTTCGGCAGCTACGCCCGTGACGACGAGTGGCCCGGCCACATCCTCAGCATCAACACGGTGATCGACCGGCAGGGTCGGATCGCCAAGAAGTTCTGGAAGACCCGCAACGTCAAACGACTCCACCCCGACGGCGAGATCCCCACCACCACCGTGGAGAGCGTCCGCGACCGGTTCCGCGAACGCTACGGCATCGAAGAGGAGATCCCCGTGCTCCGGACCGAGTACGGCAACATCGCCGTCA
>JAHECW010000034.1:0-18350 GCA_024641545.1 Acidobacteriota bacterium | reverse complement strand
GACCGTTTTCTCAACAGAGGACGTCAGGGCCACCGCGCGGTTCCACAATTTCTACTCCGCCATGTCGAACATCGTCTTTCCGCCCGGCAGCGAGGCGGCGCCCCTCGGCGGCGACTCATTGATCGTCAGCCCGAACGCTGAGATTCTGGCCCACGCTCCGGGCAACGTCGAGGCCATTATCTCAGCCGAGATCCCCATCGCCGCCTTCCGCGAGGGACGGCGAATCCCGCGTTATCCGATCGAGGTGGTGGCGCCGGTCTTCGCCCAGTACCGCCAGGAATCGCCCCTCAATCACATGGATCTCCCACCCGAGGAGCTGCCCCAGACGAGGGCCGGGATGAAGGAGCTGCTGGATCGGGTCAGCCGGTGGCTCAACTAGGACCGGGGAACGGAGCAGAAGCATGACGAACCCGAGGCGGGCTCTGATCGGACTCACCCTCGCGATCTCGGCTCTCGCGGCGACACCGGTCGCGGTCGCCGGCGACGAGGCTGCGCCGCAGATCACCAAGCACTACGTGACGCTCGGCGGCGGCCAACTGCACTATGTCACCCTGGCGTCGCCGACGTCCGATCTCGACGACGTCCTCGCCGTCTTCATCATCGGTCTCGACGCCCGCACCAGACCCTACGACATGCACCACGCCATCTTCGGCTACGAGGGCTGGACCGACTCTCGAACCATCGAGACTCCGACCATGCTGCTGTGCGGCGACGGCGACTTCTTCGTCAATCAGGAACGGCTCGACTACACCTGCACGCTCTTTCCGAACTGCGAGGTCCACCCGCTGATAGAAAACGCCGGCGCCTTCATCGGGCTCGAGCAGCCCGAGGCGTATGCCGGGGCCATCATCGAGTTTCTGAAGCGACCCTGATCGGAACGGAAGCTCAAATCAATCCGTGGTAGCCACTATCCGACCAACACCATGGCCGATGGCGACTCGGGTCCGAAGCGCTCCACCGACAACCGGGCCGAATTGAACGCGGTAGGGGGAAAACGGGTTGAGACCAACTGGAAGATCCGCAGACCGCCGGGTCAATGCAGAACAAGCCACCAAAATGAGAATGACTTGAACTGGGATGGTCGGTTGTGGTTGAATACCGGTGTCAGCGAGCTGCGATGAGAGTCGACTCTCGAAGGAGAAGATCATGAAGAGACTTGTATTTGCGTTGTTCGTTGCTGCGCTCGGCGTGGGGCTCGCATCGGCCGAGGTTGTCGAGGATAAGACGATGAGCCCGGGGCCGTCGAATGTCGGCATGATTCCCGAAGCGGCGGGCGGCCCGGATGACTTCGGCTACATCTTCGCCGACAACGCGGAGGCCGCCTGCGCGGGCCTTTTCACCTATGTCGACATCACCACCACCGGTACCGGCGCCGGCTTGGCGGGAGTGGACGACGATTACGCCGGGCCGTTCCCCATGGGCTTTTCCTTCGATTTCTACGGCACGGCGCAGACCGAGTTCTACGTCGGCTCCAACGGGGTGGTCTTTTTCGTCGACCAGTACCTCGGGTTGGGCAACACCTGCCCGTTGCCTGCCATCCAGGGAAGTTACGGCGTCGACACGTTCATTGCTCCCTATCACGACGATCTCGTGGTGCAGGGAAACGGTGAGATCTACTATGAATCCTTCGCCGCCTGCCCGGTCGGCTCGGGTGGTCAGTGCACCGTGGTCCAGTTCTATAACGTAAGGCCCTACGACGGATCCGACGGCGACGACATGGACTTCGAGGTCGTGCTCTTTGACGACGGCTCGGTGGTCATGCTCTACCAGCAGCCCTCGGGCAGCGACCCCGGCCAGAACAACGGCGGCTCGGCCACCATCGGCATCCAGGGCTTGCCCAGTGCGGCGCCGGTCTACGCCATTGAGTACTCGTGTGACGCCGCCTCGCTGGCCAGCGGGCTTGCCATCGCCTTCGCCCACCCCAACGCCATCACCGGCGGAGCGCCAGATGTCTGTGGCCAACCGACGACGCCGACCCCGGCGGGTCCGGCGCCGATTCCCGCCGCGTCAAACACCGGGCTCGTGGTGCTGGTGCTTCTGCTGGTGGTTGCGGCCTTTGTGCTTATCGGACGCCGCGTGGTCTGAGTTTTTCCTGTCACCAACTCGAACGGGCGGGGTCACCCGCCCGTTTTTCTTTTCGGCGACGCACGGGAGATCCACCGCGAATCATTGTCCGTTGAACGACGGAAACCGTGCCAAAAACCGTTCCAGGTTTTTACATTTACCCAAACCTCGATCACCAGTTCCGTCGTGTCCGCAGGGGTTGACGCGACGATGGCATCGACTTCATCAAGCCTGCCGGCGAGGCCCCGATCATCGCGGCTCCTCGTCGCTCCCCTTCGACTCCAAAGGCATGCGCTGTTGTAGCGGACCCCCAGGGCGGTGGCCATCTCGGTCACGCGCAAGCCATATTTCCCGACCCCAAGCGTCATCAGGATCTCCCGGGCGCGAACGATGTCGCCCTCGGGACCTCACGACTTCACGCCCTCACCCCTCGACAGCAACCACTCCGCCGTCAACCAATGCCGCGATCTGCTTGTCGGTGTAGCCGAGCTCGGCCAGGAGATCAGCCGTGTCTTCGCCGATCTGCGGCGGGTTGCGGCGCAGTCCGAAGTCGTTGTCTCCCATCTCGAGCGGGATCCGCGGCAGCTTGGCGGTGACCCCGGAAGGCAGCACGGTCTCGAGGAGGCCGAGACCGTCGTTGAGCTGGGGGTCGTCATAGAGATCTTCGGGCCGGGCGATGGGTGAGAACGGCACTCCAGCCCGGTCGAGCCGGACCGTCACCTCGGCGCGCGGGTACTTGGCGATCATCTCGGCCACCGCGGGGTGGAGCCACTCGCGCTCGCTGATCCGGTCGTTGTTGCTGCCGAGCCGCTCGTCGGCGAGCCAGTCGCCGCGGTCGAAGACCTCGCAGAAGGCCTGCCAGTGCTTCTCCGAGATGATCCCGATGAAGATCGGCTCGTCCTGGCACTCGAAGACCCGGTAGATCGACCACGCGCTGACCCGCGCCGGCATCGGCGGCACCGGTTCGTCGGTGAGGGCTCCGTAGGCCATGTGCTGGCCCATGAAGTAGGCCGCGGTTTCAAAAAGCGCGGTCTTGAGGAAGACGCCCTCCCCGGTCTGCTCCCGTTGGTAAAGCGCGGTGAGGATGCCGATGAGGCCGAACATCCCGCCGCCCATGTCGATGATGGAGGTCCCGGCGCGCATGGGTTTGCCGGGTTCGCCGGTCATGTAGGCGAGACCCGACATCATCTGAACGACCTCGTCCATGGCGGCGCGTTTTTCGTAGGGGCCGCTCAAGAATCCCTTCATGCTGCAGTAGATGACGTCGGGGGTGAGCTTCTTGAAGTCTTCGTAGCCGTAGCCCAGCCGGTCCATGGTTCCGGGGCCGAAGTTCTCCACCACGACATCGGCGCCGCGGGCCAGCTCCATGACGATCTTCCTGCCCTCGTCGGATTTGAGGTCGACCGCGAGGCTCCTCTTGTTGCGGCTGTAGAAGGCGAAATAGCCGCTTCCGAAGCCGCGCAGCCGCCTTGTGGCGTCACCGGCCGGAGGCTCGATGTGGATCACTTCCGCGCCGAGGTCGCCCATGAGCATTCCGGTGGTGGGGCCCATGACGTTGTGGGTGAAGTCGAGCACGCGGATGCCGTCGAGGGGAAGCTTGGTGTCGGTCATCTCTGATCTCCGTTGATCACAAACCGTTGATCACAGTGCGGATGCGTCGTAGGTTCCGTTTTTCTTCAGATAGGCAACGAGCCCACCCTGGTCGAGGATGTCGATCATGACCTGGGGCATGGCCGAGGCCCGGTACTCGGTGTGTTTCGTGAGGTTCTTGACCACGCCCGCCTTGAGATCGATCTCGACCTCGTCGCCGGAATCGGCCTCGAGGTCCGGGACCTCGAGCACCGGCAGCCCGATGTTGATGGCATTCCTGAAGAAGATCCGCGCGAAGTACTTGGCCACAACCGCCGAGACGCCAGCCACCTTGAGCGCCAGCGGCGCCTGCTCGCGCGACGAGCCGCAGCCGAAGTTGGTGCCCGCCACGAGAACATCACCCTTGGTGAGCTTGGAGCGGAAATCAATGTCGAGATCCTCGAGCACGTGGTCGGCCAGGTCCTGGAGGTTGAGGGTCTTGGTGTACTTGCCGGCGATGATGCGGTCGGTGTCGATGTCGTCGCCGTACACATGGGCGCGGCCCGTGAATCTGCTTTCCATGGCTCAGTCCTCCAGATCCGCAGGATCGACGATTTCACCCGCCACCGCGGCGGCGGCGACCACCGATGGTGAGGCGAGATAGACCAGGGCCTCGGGGTTGCCCATCCGGCCGCGGAAGTTGCGGTTGGCGGTGGAGACCACGACCTCGCCATCGCCGGGGACGCCGAGGTGAGTCCCGACGCAGGGGCCGCAGCCGCTCGGCAGGAAGGTGGCTCCGGCAGCGGTCAGGGTCGCGAGGGTGCCGTCTTTGGCGGCGGCCAGAAAGACCTTCTGCGATGCCGCCGAGACCATGAGCCGGACCCCCGGCGCCACCCGCTTACCCTCGAGGATCCGCGCCGCCGCGTGCAGATCGCGCAGCCGGCCGTTGACGCAGGTGCCGATGAAGGCGACATCGACCTTGGTACCGATGAGCTCGTCGATGTCCACCGTCGCGTCGGGGCGCGGCGGCTTCGAGATCTGCGGCCGCAACGCCGCGCCGTCGATGGTGAGCTCGCGGACATAGCTCGCGTCCGGGTCGGGCGAAATCGCGCTCGCGTCGAAGTCGTAGGGCAACTCGAGCCCCTCCGGGTGGACGAGCGCCGCCTTGGCGCCCATCTCGATACCCAGGTTGGCGATCGTCATGCGCTCGTCCAGGCTCATGGGCACGAGGGCCTCGCCGCAGATCTCCACCGCCTGGTAGGTGGCCCCGGCAAAGCCGAGCTTGCCGACCATGGCCAGAGCGAGGTCCTTGGCCTCGACCCCGGGTCTGATGCGGCCGGTGATCTCGAGCCGAATGGTCCGCGGCACCTTGAGCCAGGTCTTGCCGGTGAGCATCACCGCCGCGAGATCGGTGGAGCCGACCCCGGTCGCGAATGCGCCCAGAGCGCCGTAGGTGCAGGTGTGGGAGTCGGCGCCGAAGAAGGCCTCACCGGGGCGGACCCGGTCATCCTCGATCATCAACTGGTGGCAGATGCCCTCGCCGACGTCGTAGAGCACGGCGCCGGTTTCCCTGGAGAACTCGCGCATGATGTCGTGCAACCGGGCGATCCGTTCGTTGGGCGCGGGTGAGGCGTGGTCGATGACCAGGAAGGTCCGCTCGGGGTTCCACGGTTTCGTGCCGCCCATCTCGCGGAAGGCCTTGATGGCGAGGGGCGCCGTCGTGTCGCTCATCATCGCGGCATCGACGTCGATGACGGTGAGCTCGTCCGCCGCCACCGGTCGGCCGGCGTGACGGGAGAGGATCTTCTCGGCGACGGTCATTCCAGCCATCACAACACCACCTTGATCTCATGATTGCCGAGCACGCGGTGCATGCTGCCCGGGAACCGCGCCTCGAAAAACGCTTCCGTGGATCGGCTGATCTCGGCCACCGCTCGGATGTCCACGCCGGTCGTCATCCCCATCCGTTCGACCATGGCAACCAGATCCTCGGTGGCGATATTGCCGGTCGCGCCTTTGATGAATGGACATCCACCCATCCCGCCGAAGGCGGTGTCAAAGAACCGGACCCCGCTCTGGATGGCGGCCAGGGCGTTGGCCAGGCCTCGGCCCTCGGTGTCGTGGAGGTGGAGGATCACCGGCCGATCACCGGCGAGGTCGAGCACCGGCCCCATGAGCTCGGCCATGGACCGCGGATCGGCCATCCCGGTGGAGTCGGCCAACGCGAGCTCGTCGATCTCGAGATCGAGGTGACGCTTGACGAGGTCGAGAACGGCGTCGGGATCGATCCGGCCCTCGAAGCGACAGCCGAAGACGCACTGCAGCCCGCCCCGCACCGTCAGACCGGCGTCCTTGGCCGTCCGGACCATCTCGGCGTAGCGGCCCTGGGCCTCACCCAGGGACATCCCGGTGTTCTTTCGGCTGTGGGTGTCGCTGGCCGAAATCGACGCGGCCACGTGCTCGAGACCGGCGGCGACGGCCCGCTCCACCCCCTTGAGGTTGAGGACCAAACCGCTGTAGATCACGTCGGGTCTGCGGCGGAGACCAAGGCAGACGGCCTCGGCGTCGGCCATCTGCGGCACCCGCGTCGGGTGGACGAACGAACAGACCTGAATCCGGGTGATCCCGGCGTCCGCGAGCGCGTCGATGATCTCGAGCTTGCGTTCGGTGGGCACCACCTTCCGCTCGCTCTGAAAACCATCGCGAGGCCCCTGCTCTTCGATGGTGATGTGCTGTGGCGTATCGCTGCTCATGGTGTCTCGACCCTCCCATAGGACGGACGCGGCCCGATCGAACGCGGAATTGTAGTGGACTCTCCGGTCACCGTCGAAACGGCCCGTGACCGCAGCCCGATGACCCCCCCTTGTCCGGTCGGCTTGACAGCTCATGATGACGCCGGTAGAGTCATACTAATGATATGACAATCTTACAATGTCATGCATCATCGTCAAGTTCAACCTCGGAACACGAGCCCGCGTTTCGCGGGAAAACGGACCACGGGGACGGTGAGGTGTCTTCGCCGCCGTCCACCGAACAAAGGATGATCACCATGCGGAAATTCGTCGTCCTCGCCGCCCTGCTCACGACCGCCGTCTTCCTCGTCGCCTCGTCGGCCGCGGCCGGCCCCCTCGACTACGATCTCGAGCTCATGATGGAGTGGTTCGCCGGTGAGTTCGACAATCACCAACAGCACGTCGACGAGCTCGAGGCTGAGATTCCGCCCGAGCAGCCGCACGAGTGGATCCACTCGATCTTCCACCCGGTGGTCCTCCCGGTCTTCGGCGATCACGTCTTCTATGTCGAACAGTACATCGACGGCGACCCGACGAAGATCTACCGCAACCGGATCTACTCATTCTCCATCAACGACGAGGTCGGGGCCATCCAGCTCACCATCTACTCCTTCAAGAACCACGAGGCCGTGGTCGGCGCCCACCTCGACGAGTCCAAGCTCGAGGGGTTGACCATGGAGGACGTCCAGACGCTGCCGGGCTGCGAGGTCTTCTGGAAAAAGCAGGCCGACAACTTCATCGGCTGGATGCCCGACGGCGCCTGCCGCGTGCCGTCGCGCCGGTCCGGCAAGATCATCGTCATCGACGACGACCTGGTCCTCACCAGGAACGAGATCTGGATCGGCGACCGCGCCGAGGACGAGGACGGGAACTACATCTTCGGCAACAAGGCGGGGATCCCGCACAGACTCCAGCGGAGCCACGACTTCGCCTGCTGGGGAGTCTTCACCCCGGAGGGCTCGAAGGAGTGGGAAGGCGGCACCGTGGTCAGGGGCCTCACCCTGCACGACCAGGGGGGCCGGGCCGACATCGTCACCAACGACCCCGAACCGCGCCACTTCCGCCTCGAGCTCGAGCAGCGGGTCTACGCCGGCGAGCGCCGGGTCGAGGTGCTCAAGATCGCCATCTACGAAGAGGGCAAAGAGGAGAGCCTCGCCTACAGCTGGGCCGAGCCGAGCTCGAAGAACGTCGGCATGAACCTGCGCTGGTTCCAGGGCGGATGCACGAAGAAGTGAGCGCTGCGATGTCACCTATTGGGGGGAAACCCACCGCATGGCAAGCTGGAAGCTTGCAGCTACAAAGGCGGTCGACTCCATGGTGTGCCGACGGCCCGTCGGCGTCAATTGCTTCGAGCACCGGGCCGTCGCCCACGAAACTTGGGCGCTACAAATCGCGCTTGAGGTGTTGTAGGGGCAAGCATCCTGCTTGCCCTTCGGTGACGCACCACGCGTACCAATCGCGGCCCGGTCTCGTCACAGCCACCAAAACTCGAAGACATGAAGGCAACCATAAAGAAAAGACCTTGGCCCATCGCTTTGTGTCTTCGTGTCTTCGTGGTTGTGGTGGATTGATCCTTTTGGTGCTCCTGATCGCTCCCGGCGGCGCCGGCGCCGATGACGCCGTCATGCCCGAAGGCTTCCGTGAGGTGGTCTTCTCCGTGAGCGATCTCGAGGGCTCGGCGCGGTTCTACCGGGAGGTCGCGGGGTGGGAGGTCGTCGTCGATGGCGAGGCATCCCCCGGCCTCGCCGCCCACTGGGGCTTGGCCGAGAACCAGCCGATCAGCGAGGTCCTCCTCCGCAATCCCGGCGATGACCGCGGCTTTCTCCGGTTGGTCGCCTTCCCCGGCGCTGAACAGCAACAGATCCGTTCCAACGCCCAGACATGGGACACCGGTGGGATCTTCGACGTCAACGTCCGGGTGCTTGATATTCACGCGAAATTTACCGAACTCCGCGAACGCGGCTGGATGTTCTACTCAGATCCGATTCGATTTGCCTTCGGCCCCTTCGTGGTTTGGGAGGTTCTGGCCAAGGGTCCAGACGGGGTTGTCATCGCGATGGTCGAGAGGGTCCAGCCGCCCCTCGAGGGCTGGCCCAATCTCCGCGAGCTCAGCCACATCTTCAACTCGACCCAGATCGTCCGCGATTTCGACTCGAGCCTCGAGTTCTACCGGGACAAACTCGGCTTCGAGATTTATCTCGAGCACCAAGGACCGAGCCAGGAACCCGGCCCCAACGTGCTGGCGCTGCCGCACAACCTGGCCGCCGAGATCACCCGCAAGGTGGTGATCCTGAGCCCCGACGGAACCAACGCGGGTTCGGTGGAGCTCATCGGTTTCGCCGGGCTCACCGGCGCGGATCACTCGGAGCACGCGGTCGCGCCCAACCTGGGCATCCTGGCGCTTCGCTATCCGGTGGCCGATCTCGCGGCCTACCGACAGCGACTTTCCGAGCACGGGGTGGAGCCCTTCAAAGGTCCGTCCACCCTCACCATCGAGCCCTACGGCAAGGTCGAGATCATGACCATCCGTGCGCCAGAGGGGGCGCTGCTCGAGTTCTACCAGCCGCACGGAGCCGGCGGTACCCCGGCCGAGGAGGAGTGATGCGCAGTTTTCCGGCCGTGGCAGCATTAGTCATCGGACTCGCGGCACCGGCTGTGGCCGGCGACGCCCTTGAAGCATCGGAGGACCCCGTGATGGCCACCACCACCGACACGCCGACGGAACCGATCCTGCTCTTCATCCAGGGCAAACTCAAGCCCGGCGGCGAGGCCACGTACGGCGAGTACATCAAGGGTACCGGTCCGTTGATGGCCGAGTACGGTGTCACCGTGGATGCGGTGGGCGCCGGTGTCGCAGGTGAACACACCACCGAGGCGTGGCCGGTCAACGCGATCCTCCGCTTCCCGGACCTGGCGACCGCCGAGGCCTTCCTCGCCGATCCCAGATATCTGGAGATCAAGGAGAAGTACCGCGACGCGGCCTATGACGAGCTCCACCTGAGCTTCGTCCAGGCTCGAACGCCCAAGGTTCGGACCCCCAAGGCGGTGGCCGAGGAGGCGTTCGTCGACTTCCGCGCAGGGTTGGCCACCGGTGAGTGGGGACCCTTTCTCGACCGCCTGTCGGACGACTTCACCTTCCACTTTCCCCTCGGCCAATACCAGGGGCTCAACAAGGGCAAGGACAAGGCCGCCGAGTTCTTCGCCTTCGTCTCCAAGGTCTACGCCGACGGACTCTTCATCGACGAGGTGTCCGGGGTGACCGCCGACGGCGCCCGTGTGGTCTTCGAGTTCTCCGACCACGGACTCATGTTCGGCAAGCCCTACGCCAACAAGGTCGCCATCTCGCTCGATGTCTGCGGCGAGCGGATCTGCGGTTACCGCGAGTACTTCGGCCTCGTCGGACCGCCCCCCGGGGACGGCGGCGGCAGCTGAGCGGCGTCAGCTCCCGCTCCCGAATTACAGCGGCCGGGGCAGCGTCAGCGGAGTTGACCGCGACAGGGCCCGCGGCAATGATCATCCACAGCGGTCGGCGACAGGGAACAGAAGCAGCATGCAGCACTCGCGCTCCTGCAGCGGTGGCCCTTTGTAGCGCCGGCGTCTCGCCGGCGATGGGACCTCGCCGATGAGGGCCTGAAGCCGTACCCGAGACCGACCAGGTCCGCGAGGGGCTCAGGGGCGGGCTCAACTCAAGTACAGCCGGCCTCACTCCTCACGTCTCACCACTCATCTCTGAGCCAATTCGAGCACGATCTTCCCGAAGTGCTCGTTTCTGGCCATGGCTTCGAGCGCTTCCGGCGCCCTCTCGAACGGGTAGCTGTCGGCGATCACCGGGCGCAGCCCCCCTCGCTCGGCCAGCCCCAGGGTGATGCCGACGACCTCGTCGAGAAGGGCCGCATCCCGCTGGATCCGGTGAACGGTGAAACCGTGGACCCCGAGGTCCTTGAAGATCATCGTCCTCAGATCCAGCGGTGCCTCCATGCCTGCGAGCAGCCCGTAGAAGACCACGTGGCCGTCTTGGGCGGCGGTCTGCATGAGCGCCGGCGCATAGGCGAATCCGATGGGGTCGAAGGCGAGATCGACCCCGGTCCGGCCGGTGATCTCCGCGACCCGCTCAACCATGGCCTCGGGTGTCGACGCCACGACAACGTGGTCGGCCAGCACCTTCAGCCGCTCGGCCTTGTTCGACGAGGTGGTGGCGGCGATGGTCTTTGCACCCATGGTCCGGGCGGCCTGAAGGGTCACCACCCCGACCCCGCTCGAGGCCGCGGTCACGAGCAGTTTCTTGCCCTCCGCCGTCTCCGGGGTCAGGCCTCCGGCGTGGAGACCGGCGACCGCCGTCAGGGTCGCGAGCCAGAACCCCGCCCCTTCAGCGGCCGACAACGTCTCGGGAACCGGAAGGAGGGTGCGCTGGGGATAGATCCCGGCGGTCCGGTAGGTCCCCATGCCCCGGTGGTCGATCCGCCCGACCATGAGCCCGACGCGGTCGCCGACGGCGGGCTCATAACCCCCGGCCGGAGCCTCGCCCTCGACCGCGGGTCCGAGCTCGGTGATGACCCCGACAGCTTCCTGCCCGAGAAACGAAGGGCTCGGCGGCGGGCCGAAGTACCGCCCCGCCAACTCGAGCAGATCGGCCCGGTTGAGCCCGATGGCTTCGAAGCGGACACGCGCCTCGCCCGGCCCCGGCGGCGGCAGCTCGTGATCGACGAGCTCGAGCTGCTCGGGACCTCCGATTTCGCGGAACTGCCAGGCGCGGGTTGTGGTCATCATCAGGTCTCCAGTCTGTTCTGCCGCTTTGGTTCAACTCTCACCTTTTCCCTCTGCCTCTCCCTCTCCCCGATGTTTGCGGACAAGGAAAGGGAATGGGAAAGGAGAGAGAGAGGGAGAGGGCGAAGCCTCACTCCCCTGCGGCGCGTTTGGCGTCGATGACCTTCTTGAAGTAGGTCCAGCTGGTCTCGTTGGGGCGGTCGTCGTCCACCGGCGGTGGGGTGTTGTACTCGGGTTTGACCCGCATCAGTTCGTCCTTGAGCACCGCGGGAAGCTCGTCCCAGCTCGCGACCCGCTTGCCCGCGCCGTTGTAGATCATCTGACCGGCGCGGTCGCCCATCTTCATCCACGGAAGCCATTGGGAAATCCGCGCCCAGGAGACGTTGGTGTTGTCGCAACCGGTGATGGAGGCGTCGAGCAGCTCGGCCTCGTCAAAGAAGAAGTTGAACATTTCGATGGCCTGGTAGGTGCCACCGACAAATTCCTGATAATCGCCGGCGAGCGGGTTGCTGTAGAAGAGCGGGACCTCGAAGCTGAACCAACCGCGGCCGTCCTTGAAGGTGGCCGGGAATCGGAAGGGACCCCACTTGCTTTTCTCGAAGGTCGGGTACTTGGAGTTCACCGGATCGTTGAAAATGTGGACCACCTCGAGCTCCTCATCGGTCCACGGATTGGTCCAGCTGTGGATGATCTCACCGGTCTTGGGGTCCTGGTAGATCAGCGCCTCTTTCGACACCATGCGGAAGCCGTAGCCGTTCTCGGGATCCGACAGGACCTGGCAGGTCCTCGTGTTCATGGCCTGGTACTGAAAGAGCAACTGGTCCTTCTCGCCGGGCACCCGGCTGTAGACCTTGCCCGTCCACCAGTAGGTCGCGGGCTTGCCCTCCTCGGTGTGGCAGACGATCTTCTGCATCGCCTTGACGGCGTCCATCGTGTTCGAGAGATCGAGCGTTTCGCCGGCTGCTGCGACGGTTGATGCGAACAACGCGCACACGAGAATCAGGGCCGATCGTTTCATTTGTTTCCTCCGTCGAATGTCGATGTTCTGAGAGAGTTCGAGACCAAACCTCTCCCTCTCCCTTGTTCGCGAACGATCATCGGAGAGAGGGGAAGGGAGTGGGAGAAGGAGAGGGACTTCAACCGGTGTTCATCAATCCGTCTTCGGGGCCCTGGTGGCGCCCGAAGCCAGCATCGCTTCGATTTCATCTTCACTCAGGCCGGTTGTCCGCAGAACCTCGACGCTGTGTTCACCCAACCGGGGCGGTAGGAGCCGAACCGAACCCGGGGTCTCGGAGAACCGCGTCGGCAGATCGGGCAGCCGGATGGTGCCCTCGGTCGGGTGTTCGTAGGTCTTCCAAAAACCCGTCTCCACGAGGTGGGGATCCTCGAGCAGATCCTCGAGGGTGTTGACGATCATGGTGGGCACTGGGGTGGGGGTGAGAATGTCGAGCCACTCCTTGGTTGTCTTGGTCGCCACCATGACAGAGACCTCACGGTAGACCTCATCGATGTTCTTGAGCCGCGAGCTCAGACTCGCAAAGCGCTCGTCCTCGATGAGGTCGGGCCGACCTGCGGCCTTGCAGAAGATCTCCCAGTGCTTGTTGAGGTAGGGCAGGATGGCGATGTAGCCGTCCTTTGTCTGATAGGGACGCCGGTCCGGGCTCAGGAGCCGCGCATAGCCCATCTCGCCCGCGGCGGGCTCGAAGGCACGGCCGTAGAGGTGCTCGGCCATGACGTAGTTGACCATGGTCTCGAACATCGGCACCTCGATCTCCTGACCGACCCCGGTCTTCTCCCGGTGATACAGCGCCGAGGTCACCGAGTAGACCACCGCCATGGCGGTGGTCTTGTCGGCGACGATGACCGGCAGGTAGCTCGGCTCGGCCCCGGCCCGCGCCTTGAGCATGGCGATCCCGCTCGCCGACTGTATGGAGTCGTCATAGGCCGACTTGTCGCTGTACGGTCCGTCCGCACGGTAGCCGTAGGTGGCGCAGTAGATGATCTGCGGGTTGGTCTTTCTGATCTCGCCGTACTCGAGACCGAGCCGTTTGATCGCCGGCGGGCGGAGATTGTGGACCACGACATCGGCGGTCGCGGCCATCTTGAGCAGCGCCGCCCGGCCCGATTCCTGCTTGAGGTCGAGCACCACGCTGCGCTTGTTTCGGTTGCAGGTCATGAAGAGGGCGCACATTCCCGGGTTGCGTCCCGGCCCGAGCTGGCGGTTGCTGTCGCCGAACGGCGGTTCCACCTTGATGACATCGGCCCCCAGATCACCGAGGATCTGACAGGCCCACGGCCCCAGGACCACGCTGGTCATTTCGATGACTCGAACACCTTCAAGCGGACCCGACATCTGGCCTCCTCTTCTGATCCAGACCCCCCGGAAGAGCCTCGGGGCATGGGCCGGTTTCGCGGGACAAAGGCGCTTGACTTTGTCCTATTGTTCCGACATTATACTCTGGCATGCCAGGAGATCAAGTCGCCAATTCCCGCTTCACATCGATACCCGGTCGGCGTCTCCCGGCGGCGAGCGCACCCGGCCACCGAATCACACCAGCCTAAGGAGAGACCGATGCGAAAGATCGACATCGTCGTCAACCTCTGGACCCCCGACCTGACTCAGAACTACACCCCCAAGCTCAACCACTTCTGGAAGCAGATCCACATCTTAGGCGAGACCGGCGACGGCATCCCCCTCGACGACGAGATCGCCAAGATGGACGCCGCCGGGATCGAAAAAGGGCTCATGATCGCCACCACCGGCGGCTGGCTCGGCTCGGACATCTTCTTCGAGAAGCCCGTCGAGCGCATCGCCGAGGTGGTGGCCGAGCACCCGAACAGGTTCAAGGGAGTGGTCGGGATCAACCCGACCAACATCGTCCCCTGGGTTGCGCGGGTCGAGGAGGCGGTCAAGGAGTACGGTTTTGTCGGCGCCCACCTCTACCCCCACTGGTTCGGCAAGGAGCCCGGCGATCGAATCTACTACCCGTTCTACGCCAAGTGCGCCGAGCTCGGGATCCCGCTGCAGATCCAGATCGGCCACTCGGCCCAGCACTTCCTGCCCACCGTTGCCAACCCCATGACCCTCGACCGGGTCGCCATCGACTTCCCCGAGCTCAAGATCGTCGGGATTCACATCGGCTATCCGTGGGTCGAGGAGATGATCTCGGTGACCTGGAAGCACCCCAACGTCTTTGTCGGGTGCGACGCGCATTCTCCGAAGTACTGGGACCCGTCGTTCATCCGCTTCATCAATTCCAGACGCGGACAAGACAAAGTACTCTTCGGCACCGACTGGCCGGTCATCGACTTCGAGCGCGCCGTCAACGAGATCGGCGAACTCGGCCTCAAGGAGGATGTCATGAAGAAGCTCTTCTGGGAGAACGCGATCCGGGTCTACGGCCTCGAGGAGTGGGTGTGAGGTCCCGAGTTTTTTACGGGTGGGTCATCGCGCTCTGTGCGATGGCCGTTCTTTTCGTCACCAATGGAATGATCATCGGCGGGATCAACGTCTTTGACGAATCGCTCCTGAGAGAGTACGGCTGGAGCCGTTCAAGCCTCAAGTTCCGCGATCTCCTGACCTTCTCCCTGGCGGGGGTTCTCGGCCCTCTCGCCGGCGCCCTTGCCGACCGCTTCGGCGTCCGCAGGCTCATGGCCTTCGGCGCCGCGCTGCTGGTGGTGTGTTTCCTCCTCTACTCGAGAATCCAGTCGATCACCCACATGTACCTCATCCACTCGCTCTTCGCGCTGGTGCTGGTGACCAGCGGTCTGATTGTCGCGGTGATGCTGGTGTCGCACTGGTTTGTCAAGAAACGCGGCACCGCCATCGGCATCGCCCTGGTCGGGACCAGCCTCGGCGGGATCTTCTTCCCCCAGGTCGGCACCTGGTTGGTCTCGAGCTTCGGCTGGCGCAAGGCCATGATGTGGGAAGCCGTCTTCCCCATCGGCCTGCTGGTCGTCATCGCGCTCGTCATCCGCAACTCGCCGAAGGACCGCGGGTTGCTGGCGCTCGGCGTCGAGCCGCGGAGTGCCGCCGACATCGCGACCGGAAAACCCGACATCGAGCTTACCGGTTTGAGCTATGGCGAAGCCCTCAGGACCGGCACCTTCTGGGCCCTGGCCTTCGTCGCCATGACCACCTTCTACTCCATCCTCGGCGCCCAGGCCCACCTCTTTCTCTATCTGAGAGACCTCGAGTTCTCGCCGCAGGTGGCGAGCACCGGGATCAGCGTCCTCTTCGGCATGGCTCTTTTCGGCAAGTTCGGCTTCGGCTACCTCGCCGACAGGGTCCCGGCCAAGAGGGTCTTCTACGGCAACCTCGCGGTCATGCTGACCGGCGCCGTTCTTCTCGCCACCGTCCGCGTCGAGCTGTTCTGGATCGCGGTCGTTCTCTTCGGTCTCGGCTGGGGCGGGCTCTATACGATGCTCCAGCTCCTGACGGTGGATTGCTTCGGGCTGAGAGCGACGGGCAAGATCCTCGGCACCATCACGGTCCTCGACGCCATCGGCGGAGGTCTCGGGATCTGGCTCACCGGGCTGCTCTACGACAGGACCGGCAGCTACCAGGTTCCGTTCACCGTCCTGGTGTTCTTGATTCTCCTCGCAATGCTGGCGGCAACCCGGGTTCGCCGCCACGCGCCCGAACGAGTCTGAGAGGGAGGTTCAGATGTTCATGGTTTACCTGCTGTGGGTCACCTTCGTCGCGGGAGGTCTCTTCATGGGAATCGTCGCGATTGCATTCATGCAGGAGCACGGGTTCAGCATCGCCGTTGCCTTGAACGCGCTGTGCTACCTGGGCATTGCCCTCTACGGTCTGCCCAAGCTCTACAAGTTCGTCTTCAAGAGAGGGTGAACGCCATGCCAGACATCAACATCTTCGGCATCAACGTCATCGAGACCTCGTTCCGCTGGCTGCACGCGTTCATGGTCGCCGGATGGCTGCTCTTCGATTTCCTCGTCTACTGGCTCCACTTCGACGTCAAGAACCCGGCGGTGCCCCTCGAGGCGCGGCTCGAACGCGCCAAGATCATGCACGGCATCGACCGCATCGTCGCCTACATCTTCATCCTGACGCTGCCGGTGGGCATCATTCTGTGTTACCTCACCGACAACCCGCCCTTCTCCTCGACCTGGCTGACCTGGAAGCACTTCCTCTATGCCGTGATCGTCATCGACGGGCTCTGCCTGATCCCGATCTCCGGCACCGCGGTGAGGAACCTCAAGGCCATCAAGGCCGGCGCCGAGAACGTCGACGAACTCAACCACCAGATCAAACACCACATGAACATCGCCATGCCGGCGGTCTTCGTGGTCTGGGCCCTGGTCATCGCCATCAGCATCCTGACCCTGCTCAACCTCAAGCAGCCCGAGGGCCAGGAGTACTTCTTCCGCGACGTGTCCGCGGCGACGACCGTGGAGCAACCTCTGAGCTGAGCCGAAATCCGCCCGGACACGGCCGCCCGATGACGGGAGAGAACCATGATCCCAGCCGCCGAGCGGCACCTGCCCTTTTTCCAGCGCGCCGCCCTCGTGGTCGATGATCTTGACCGCGCCCTCGAGGTCTACCGCGACCTGCTCGGTCTGAGGCTGGAGTTCGTCGGCGAAGACAAGCCCGACTCCTTCACGTATGAGATCTTCGCCATCCCGGAGACCATCCGGACCAGGTTCGCCGCGCTGAGCTCGGAGAGCCAGCAACGGACCCTCGCCCTCATCGAGGCGCCGGGGTTCCCCAGCAGGGAGCAGCGTGGTCCCCGGACTGCGACAGTGCTCCAGGTGGCGTCGGTGCCGGCAACTCTCGAGGGGGCGTCCGCTCTCGGTCTCCGGGTCTGCGAGGCGCGCACGACGCTGGAACCGGAAAAGGGACCGCCACGAACCGAGGGCGCGTTTTTCGACCACGACGGCCACGCCGTGGTGGTCTACCATCTCGAGTGACAGAGAGCTCCTCGATAATGGACATCCCCCGTGCCTGATCGTCTCCCCGCCACCATGCGCCAGTGGGTTCTGGCGCGCCGCCCCGACGGACTCGCCGTCGTTGAGGACTTCGGTCTCGTGACGGTCGGCGTGCCGGAGATCGACGACGGCCAGGCCCTGCTCAGAACGCTCTATCTCGGGGTGGCGCCGGTGATGCTGCGCTACATGACCAACGAAACCAGCTTCGAAAAGCCCCTGGAGATCGGCGACGTGATGATCGGCCGCGGCGTCGGTCGGGTGGTCGCCAGCCGCAACCCCGCCTTCCGGGTGGGAGAGATCTACCAGGCCAAGCTCGGCTGGCGCGAGTACGCGGTCATCGACGACTCGCCGTACTTCATGGCGTACCGGATGCGGCACACGGACCTGGCGCTGTCGCACGGAGTCTCGAGCCTCGCCATGAGCGGTTTCACGGCCCTGGTCGGGATGCGCGAGATCTGCGCCGCAGGGCCCGGCGATCGCGTCCTGGTGTCGGGCGCCGCCGGCGGGGTCGGCAGCCAGGCCGGGTTCATCGCCCGGGCGCTCGGCGCCGATCCCGTCGTCGGCGTCGCCGGCGGGCCCGACAAGTGCCGGTTGCTCACCGAGAGACTCGGCTACGGCGCCGCCATCGACTACAAGAACGACGATGTCCCGGCGCGGCTCGACGAGCTCTTCCCGGACGGCATCGACGTCTTCTTCGACAACGTCGGCGGCGAGCTCCTCGATGAGGTCATGGGCCGGATCCGCCGTCGGGCCCGGATCGCCGTCTGCGGCCGCATCTCCGAGTACCTGCTGCCGGTCGAGGAGTACCACCGCCATCGCAATCTCTGGCGGATCGGTCTCCTCGACGCCAAGATCGAGGGCTTCTTCATCTACGATTTCGTCGCCGGCTTCGACGAATTCGAAGATCGGCTGGCCGAGTGGATCCGCGACGGACGGATCGAACCGCTCGAGGACATCCTCGAAGGACTGGAACAGATGCCCGCCGCGTTGATCAGCCTCTACGAGGGCACCAACGCCGGGGTGCGGATGGTCCGCATCGACCCGGACGCGGAAAGGCGGCCGGCGCCATGAACCGCTCGCCGGCTGTCATGCTGAGCGGTTGGTGCGGGTACTCGTGGCTGGTCGCCATGTTGGCTCTTTTCGTGGTCACCACCAGCAACGGCATGATCAACTCCGGACTCACGGTCTTCGATGAGTCGCTCCTCAACGAGC
>JAHECW010000190.1 GCA_024641545.1 Acidobacteriota bacterium | reverse complement strand
AATGCCCACCCTCTCGGGGGTCCGCCGGCGCGGCGTCCCGCCCGCGGCGATCCGAAACCTCATCGACAAGGTCGGGCTCGCCAAGCGCGACAGCGTCGTCGACTACGCCCTCTTCGAGCACTGCATCCGCGAGATCCTCAATGCCGGCGCCCCGCGGCGAATGGCGGTGCTCGACCCGCTCAAGCTCGTCATCACCAACTACCCTGAGGGCGGCAGCGAAGAGCTCGCGGCGGTCAACAACCCCGAAGATGCCGCCGCCGGCACCCGCATGGTGCCCTTCGGCCGGGAACTCTTCATCGAGCGCGACGACTTCATGGAGGACCCGCCGAAGAAGTTCTTCCGCCTCGCCCCCGGCCGCGAGGTCCGGCTGCGCTACGCCTACTTCATCACCTGCAACGAGGTCGTCAAGAACGACCGCGGCGAAGTCGTCGAGCTCCGCTGCACCTACGATCCGGCGACCAAGGGCGGCGACGCGCCCGACGGCCGCAAGGTCAAGGCGACCCTGCATTGGGTTTCGGCCGACCACGCCGTGGACGCCGAGGTCCGACTCTACGACCACCTCTTCGCGGTCGAGAGCCCCGGCGCCGACGGCGATTTCATAGCCGACCTCAACCCCGACTCGCTCGAGATCCGGTCGGGCTGCAAGCTCGAGCCCAGCCTCGCCGCCTTCGGACCCGGCGACCAGGTCCAGTTCGAGCGACTCGGCTATTTCGCCCCCGATCCCGACTCGGTCGCGGGGGCGCCGGTCTTCAACCGAATCGTCACCCTCAAAGACACCTGGGCGAGAATCAACAAGCAGCCGCAGCAGAAGTGAGTCGCCGCAAGGACGCGAGGATCGCCGGGCAGCGCGATCGACGTTGATGATGTCCCTTGTGCGCCTTGCGTCCCCGCGGCTCACTCCCGGGCGCGGACGGCGGCGATGAAAGTGGGATCATCGGTCCGGCGGTCGACGACCGAGGCGTAGGCCAGGTACGCCGCAGCCGGCGTCGCGCTCGTGACGGTGGCGTAGGCGGTCCCCTGCGGCAGCGGTTGATTGACCTGGATCCAGGATGAGCCCGTGATGAGATGACTCGAGCTTCCGAGATCGTCGCCGTCGAGGGCGTGGGCGGTGACGACGATCTCGATCGGACCGGCGCCGGTGTTGGCGAAGCCGATGTTGGTTCGAAAGCGATCGTCCTGCCGCAGACCGGGGAGGAACCCGAGCTCGCCCTCGGTGAGAACCTCGCTCTCGGCCACCCCAGGGATGCCCTGGCCGTAGCTGCCGCCCGGCGTGGTCGCATAGGTGCGGCTGGCCGCCATCACCAACCCGAGAGTCGGGGTGATCCGCAGGGCCCCGGCGCCGTCGAACCGGAGGGTCTCGGCGACCACGTCCGGGAAGTTTCGAACCCAGCCGTCGGGCACGTGCACGGTGGTCGAGGCGAGCACACCGTCCTGCCCCAGGAGCTCGACCTTGGTAATGAGATCCCCGGTGCCCGGGTTGAAGATGGTGAGGTCGGTGCGCCAGTCGGCGCCGCCGACGCCGGTGGTGTGGGCGACCGCGGGGATCCACAACGGATCCCCGACCCGACCGACGCCGGTGGGGCCGAGGTAGGTCGGGTCGCCCGTCCGTTCGTCCACCACCGAGGCGTAGCCCGAAAAACTTCCCCGGTCGGAGGTCTGGCGGATGATCACCATCGCGGTCTCGTCGGCGATGCCGAGACCCTCGAAGACCCGGTTGAGCTGGATCCAGCTCCCGCCCGCGAGGGTCCGGTGGTCCTCGGCGAGCCTGGTGGTCTCGAAATCGTAGAAACGGAGGATCAGGGAGACCTCGTCGGTCCCCGGGTTGACGAGACCGAGGTTGGTTCTAAACGCGGGGTCGCCCGGGAAACCGAAGAGCCGCACCGCCGCTCCGTGAGATGCGACCACGCGGTCATCGGCAGCCGGGATTCCCTGGCCGTAGCTGCCGCCGTCGCCGGCGGTCGCGGTTCGCGTGGTCGCGGCCATGGCCTGGTCTGAGGTCAGCCGCAGGGCGCCGGACCCCCGGCCTCCGAGCAGGTCGCCCACCGCATCCTCGAGGGCCAACGCCGCGCCGGGAGCGAGCTCGTAGCTCGCCGTGGCGGCGGGGGACGCGGGACCCGGCAGGAGCTCGACGGAGGTGGTGGCCGGCGCATCGCCGGTGTTGACCAGCTGCAGGCTCGAGGTCCAGAAGCTGCCCTGTGAACCGGCGGTGCGGGCGGCCGCCGCAACCAGCAGGCTCGAGTGATCCGGCGGCGGCCGGCACGACGGGCAATCGGTGGTGATCCGCAGGTCCCCGACCTCGATGTCCTCGGTGGTGCCGACCATCAAACGGATGGTGGCGCCGGCGTCGAGCTCGAGGGAAAGCCAGGAGTCGGTGTCCCTGCCGCCGCAGTTCCGCAGCCGGTCATCGTCGTTGCACGCCCCGGCGACGGGCTCGTAGGGACCGCAGGCACCTCCGGTCCAGGCCGAGAGCGCGGTGTCCGCGGTCGAGCCGCAGGTGGAGAAGGTGTAGGTGCCGCTCTCGGCCGGGGTGAATTCGAACCAGATCGACGCCCAACGGCCGGAGTTCGGGTCGCCGGGCCAGGTGGTGCACGGCACCTCGGGGTCCTCGGGACCGACGGTGGCGCCGCGATTCTCGGTGAGGATGGTGTGCGGAAACGGTCCGCCGCCGGGGATGACCCGGGGTGTCGAACAGGCGTCCCCGGGCTCGTAGGCCGTCACCAGGATCGAGTCGAAGCCCATCCGGCCGCTGGCGTCGACGGCGTTGGCGGCGACGAGGACCTCGCCACCGGCCGCGAAGACCCGGTCGAACCGCGAGGTCACGGCGCCGTCACCGGCGCCGCCGTCGATCAATCGCCAGTCGTCCGAGTTGAGCCAGCGCAGCTCGATTCGGTCACCATCGCCGTCGGCGGCGACGGCGGAGAACGAGACCGACTCGCCGATGACCGCGAGGTCGGTCCCCTCGAGGATCACCGACGGTGGTTCGCCCACCGGGTCGGCGAGGGGGAGCTCCCAGATGCCGCGGCCGTGGGTCGCCGCCACGAGGCGGGTTCCATCCTCGGCGATCCGCAGCTCGTGGACCGAGGCCGCGGGCAGACCGTCGCCGACGGGCAGCCAACTCAGACCGCCGTCCGTCGAGCGGTAGAGTCCGACATCGGTGCCGGCGAAGACCAGATCCGGGTCCGACGGGTGCCAGCGGAGGGCCTGGACGGCGAACGGCGGCAGACCGCTGTCGGCCCCGTGCCAGGTGCGGCCGCCGTCCGAGGTGCGCACGAGCCGGGCTTCGTCCGCCGGGGTCCGTGCGAGACCGGCGACCGCGAGATCGGCATCGACGGGTGAGACCGCGACGCTGTTGACGAGCGCCGTCATGGGAGCGGCCCACCAGGACGAGCCGCCGTCCGAGCTGGCATAGACCTCGGATCCCTTGGCGATGAAAAGACGGGTCTCGTCGGCGGGGGTGATCGCCACCGAGCGCACGACCTCGATGGACCACTCGCCGTTTTCGACCTCGGTGCCAAGGGCCCGCCACGACGCGCCCGCGTCGACCGATTTCCAGACCCGGCTCGAGCCGGTGAAGAGCTGCCACGGGGCGTCCCGGCGCATGACCAGGGGCGTCGCGAAAGGGGTGAGGTCGCCACCGGTGGTCGGCGAGATGTTCTCCCACTCAAAGCCGCCGTCGGTGCTGCGAAAGACCAGGGTGCCGTAGATCGTGCCGTAGACCATGTCGGGCACCAGGGGATTGATGGCGCAGTCGAAACCATCGCCGTCGAGGACCCACTCCCAATCGTCCTCACCGGGGCCGAGTCGCAGATTGGTCTTGTTGTCCTGGGTGCCGCCGAGGACCCGGTCCGCGCGGATCGGATCGATGTCGAGGCCGTAGTACTGCCGGGTCACCAGACCGCGGTTGCGGCCGTCCCAGGTCGCGCCGCGGTCACCGGAGAGCCAGAGACCGCCATCGCAGCCCAGCCACAGGGCGCCGTTCTGCCAGGCAAAGGTGTGACCGTCGACGTGGGGCAGGGTCTCGGTGCCCATCCAGTCGCCCGCGGCGACGGGGTCCATGGTGGTCCAGTTGGCGCCGCCGTCGGTTGACCGGACGTACCAGACCCCGGCTGCCACCACCGTGTTCGGATCCTCAGGATCGATGGTGATGGCGTTGTCATACCAGCCCTGAAAGAGCAGGTAGGCTCCGGGATCGCCGGTGTCGGTCCAGGTCGAGCCGCCATCGGAGGATCGGTAGATCGCCGCCTCGGGTCCCTGGGGGGTGTAGTGCGAGGTGTTGAGGGCGGCGTAGAGGATCCGGTCGTCCGACGGCGCGACGGCGAGAGCGATGCGGTTGACGTTGGGGTTGTTGAGCACGGCCTCGGGCAGACCGGCGGCGGCCGGCGCCCAGGTCATCCCCGCATCCGCCGAGGTCATCACCCTGGTCAGGGGATCGGGACAGCTGCTGAAGCACCACAGCGCCGACCAGAGCCGGTCCGGATCGGCCGCCGACCGGATGACCTCGGTGACGCCGTAGAGCTCGGGATGAGCCAGACGGAGGTCCCAGCTCAGCCCGCCGTCGGTGCTGAGAAAGAGCCCCTTTTCGGTGGCCGCGAGCACGCGGTCCTCATCTCTCGGATCCACCGACAGGGCGAAGAACTGCTCGGCCACGACCTCACCGGGCTGAGGCAGGAACCAGGTCTCGCCGCCGTCATCCGACCGCAGAAGACCGATCCCGGGAACAAAGAAACTCCCGAGCCCGCCCTCGCCGCTGCCGATGTAGACGACGTCCGGGTTCGACGGCGCGATGGCCAGGGCGCCGACCGAGAGATCGGTCAGACCATCGGTGAGGGGCCGCCAGCTCAGGCCCTCATCGGCGGTCTTCCAGACCCCGCCGCTCGCCCCCCCGGCGAGGATGGTTCCATCGACGCTCGGGTGCGGCGCCACTGCGGTCATCCGACCCGCACCGTTGCTCGGTCCGAGGCTGATCCAGCCATCGGCCGTCGCACCTTTTGTCGCGCGGGAGCGCTCGGCTGAGAGCCAGCGCTCGTAGCCCCACCGGGCCCGCTCGAGCATCTGCCCGGAATCGAGCTCGCCGCGAAGCCCGTGGCGCTCCCGATACAGCTTGATCCGTTCGATCAGGGATCGGGTCTCGTCGTCGCGCTGCGAGATCGGCGAATCCGCACGGACCGCCGAACCGAAGGCGAGCCCGGCGGCGATCAGGATCGTGACGGCGCCGAAGCGTCGAGACATCATTTCGAGATCATAGCTCGTTTGTGGCCGATCGCGGTCGCCGGAGGTGAGACGGGCGTCACAGTTTCGGCGGATGGCAGGGCCGGGGGCGCGCCCCCCTACCGCAATTCGAGCCCGGTCTCCGTGAGACCGGGCTCGAATTGAAGTTGGTGCCGAAGGCCGGACTCGAACCGGCACGGATCGCTCCACACGGCCCTCAACCGTGCGCGTCTACCAATTCCGCCACTTCGGCAGCGCAAAAGATCTTAATGATCTTGCCTTCGAAAGGCAAGCCCTTACTCGCCCGTGGGCGGTACATTTTCGGTTGTGCCACCACCATCGTCGGTGGTCGCCCCGTCCGCCGGCGGGACCTCGTCGACGAGTGGTTCGACCGCAGGCTCGACGGCCTCCGGCTGGATGCCCTCTTCGACGACCGGAACCGGCGGAACCTCCACCGCTTCCATGACCGAAGACCGCTGTTTGCCCGACAGAATCGCCAACGCCAGCGAGAGCACGACGAAGAGGACAAACGAACCGGTCGTCATGCGGTGCATGATGTTGGACGCCGAACGGGGTCCGAATGAGGTCTGGCTTCCGCCGCCGCCGAAAGCACCGGCGAGATCGGCTCCCTTGCCCTGCTGGAGCAGGACGACCAGGATCAGAAAAATGCAGACCAGAACATATAGAACAACAAGTAGAACTGTCACGTCACTCTCCCGCGGCGCAGACCGCCGCAGCGCGGATGATAGCGGAAAACGACTCTACGTCAAGGCTGGCCCCGCCGATGAGGCCTCCATCGACGTCGGGCTTGGACAACAATTCATGGGCGTTTCCCGGTTTGAGGCTGCCGCCGTAGAGGATTCGGATCCCCTCGGCCCGGACGGCTGAGAAGGCCCGCTCGAGGCAGCCGCGGACAAACGCGTGCGCCTCCTGCGCCTGGTCGGGCGAGGCCGTTCGACCGGTGCCGATGGCCCACACGGGTTCATAGGCGACCACCAACCCGGCGTGCGAGAGGCCGCCGAGGCCGTCGGTCTGACTCTCGAGAACCTGGAAGGTCCGATCGGACTCGCGTTCTTCCAGGGTCTCGCCGATGCAGTAGATGACCTTGAGGCCCGCCTGCTGGGCGGCGCGGGCGCGGTCGCGGGCGGTTCGGTCGGTCTCACCGAAGAACGTGCGCCGCTCGGAGTGGCCGACGATGACCCACTCGGCGCCGAGCTCGGTCAGCATCTCGCCCGAGATCTCGCCGGTGAATGCGCCGCTTGCTTCCCAGTGAACATTCTGGGCGGCGAGACCGATCTTGGATCCGGTCAGGAGCATGGCGGCAGTCGGCAGCGAAGTGAAGGGCGGACTGACGACGACGTCCACCGCCGGCGAGGGATCGGTTGCGAGCAGGCCCTCGATGAAGGCGGAGGTCTCGCCGACACCCTTGTGCATCTTCCAGTTCCCGGCAATGAGAAACCGCCGCATCATTCCTCCAGGGCTGCCAATGCCGGCAGCAGCTCGCCGGTCAAAAAGCTCAGTGACGCGCCGCCGCCGGTGGAAACATGACCGATGCGATCGACCACCCCGGCGCGGCGGATCGCCAGCACCGACTCGCCACCGCCGACCACGGTGAAACCGGGGCACTCGGCCATGGCTGTGGCGACCGCGAGGGTCCCGCGGGCGAACTCGTCGACCTCGAAGACGCCCATCGGGCCGTTCCAGAACACCGTCTTCGCCCCGGCGAGAGCCGCGGCGTAGCGCCGGCAGGTCCGGGGGCCGAGATCGACCGCCATGAGGTCGGCGGGGATCGCATCCGACGCCACGACCTCGACCCGCGATGCACCGTCGAGGCCGTCGGCGACGACCAGATCGATGGGGATGAGAAGCTCGATGCCCCGCTCGGCGGCCTTGTCCATCACCGCGCGGGCGGTTGCGAGCATCTCATCCTCGACCAGGGACCGGCCGATCTCGCGGCCCTGGGCCTTGAGGAAGGTATTCGCCATCCCGCCGCCGATGAGCAGGGTGCGGACCCGGTCCAAGAGCGCCTCCAGCGGTGCGGTCTTGGTCGAGATCTTGGCGCCGCCGACCACCGCGACAAAGGGCTGCTCGGGGTCGGTCACCAGCCGCGACAGGGCGGCAACCTCACGCTCCACGAGAAAACCGGCGGCTTTCCTGCCGTGCGCGAAATCGCGCGGCGCGGCGGAGACCGAGGCGTGCGCCCGGTGGGCGGTACCGAAGGCGTCGTTGACATAGTGCGTGAAAGGCGCGGTCAACCGCGCTGCAAAGGCCGGATCGTCGGCTTTCTCGCCCGGGTGGAAGCGGAGGTTTTCGAGCAGCAGGACGGTGCCGGGCTCGGCGTCGGCAATCGAGGGGTCGAGGCAGTCCGCGACAAACCGAACCGGCCGCCCGAGGACGTCGGCGAGGACCGGCGCCACCGGGGCCAGGCTGTAAACCGGGTCCGGAACCCCCTTGGCCTTGCCGAGGTGGGAGCAGGCGGCGATCACCGAAGCGCGCTCGCCCAGCCACTTCAGCGTCGCCGCGGCGGCGACGATCCGGGTGTCGTCCTGGACCGCGCCGTGGTCGACGGGCACGTTGAGGTCGAGGCGGGTCAGGACCCGGGCGCCCTCGACCCCATCGAGGTCCGCGAGGACCGGCAGGGTCATGAGTTGTCTTTCTCCGCCATGTACGTGAGCAGGTCGACGCAGCGCAGCGAGTAGGCGTTCTCGTTGTCGTACCAGCTCACCGCCCGGAAGAAGTTGGGCGCCACCTGTGAGATGAGCTCGAGGTCGACGACCGACGAGTGGCTCTCGCCGATGATGTCCGTCGAGACCAGGGGCTCAGTGGCGGCACGGAGGATGCCCTTGAGTTCGCCGTTGGCGGCCTCGATCATGGCCTGACGAAGCTCGTCGACGCCGGCGTCGCGACCGGCGACGAAGATGAGATCGCAGACCGATCCGTCGGGAACCGGAACCCGCATGGCGGCGCCGTCGAGCTTGCCGGCGAGCTCGGGGTAGACCAGGGCGATGGCGCGGGCGGCGCCGGTCGAGGTCGGAATGATGTTGATGGCCGCGGCGCGCGCACGGCGCATGTCCTTGGGGTGCTGGACGTCGAGAATCCGTTGGTCGTTGGTGTAGGCGTGGGTGGTGGTCAGCCAACCGTGCTTGATGCCGACGGTCTCGTGCAGCACCTTGGCCATCGGGGCCAGACAGTTGGTCGTGCACGAGGCGTTGGACACCACGTGGTGGGCGTTGGGGTCGTAGTTGGTGTTGTTGACGCCCATGACGAAGGTCTCGTCGACCGCCTTTCCCGGAGCGGTGATGATGACCTTCTTCGCGCCGGCGGTGAGGTGGGCGCCCGCCGATTCACGATCGCGAAACAGACCGGTGGCCTCGAAGACGTAGTCGACACCGAGTTCTTTCCACGGCAGCTTGGCCGGATCACGCTCGGCGAACACCTTCATTGCGTCGCCGTCGATGGTGATGGTCTGGCCGTCGACCTCGACCGTCCCTTTGTAGAGCCCGTGGACCGAATCGTGCTTGAAGAGATACCCGAGCATCTCCGGTGAGGTCAGGTCGTTGATGGCGACCAGATCGATGCCGTCACGAGCTTTCAGGTGACGCGCCACAAGACGACCGATGCGTCCGAAACCGTTGATGCCCACACGAATGTTCATTCACTACCTCCCGCTTTGCAGTCAGCGCGAAAGTATAGCAAACCACCGTTGGGTTCGACCTGGTTGCGTGTCGCCGAATCGTGTGTTAATTTGACGCTTCGCGTGGCCCGTTCGTCTAGGGGTCTAGGACGCTGGCCTCTCACGCCGGTAACACGGGTTCGAATCCCGTACGGGCTACCATGCTTTTCATTCGAAAAGCCATCAGTGCGGTCTCCGCCGCTTCTTCCCTCGTAACTTGAAGCTCCCGCATGTCTGCCCGCGGTCGAATCCCGTACGGGCTACCATGCAAATTTACGCCCCGCAGTCGAACACGACTGCGGGGCGTAAATTTGTCATGATGATCGATTTTTCTGAGACGGGGATTCGTATTTGCGCCCCATTCAGGTAAGATTCCACCGTCAACTCAGTCGCCGAACGCAACCACTCGAAAGGAGTGCACGATGATGGATGGAACCCCTCCTCAGAATCCCGGAGACAGCGCACCGCCGCCTCCTCCTCCAACCGCCCCGCCGCCACCCGTCGAGGCCCCGACCCCAGGCGCGAAAGGTGTCGTTTCCGACAATCGGAATCTCTG
>JAHECW010000033.1 GCA_024641545.1 Acidobacteriota bacterium | reverse complement strand
CTTCCGGGCTCGAGCGCCATGGGCATGCTGGCGATCGAGGAGCCGTCTTCGCGATAGTACTCGATGGTCACGGATCGTTCGTCCTGGGAAACGTTCACCACATCGACTTGGGAGCGCCAGGTCGTGCCGCCCGATCCCGGCAACGAGGCGACCGCCGGGACGGCATGTTCGAGCGCGACAACCGCGGGGGCCATGTCACGGGGAAGCACCAGCGTCGGATCGTGCGAGGCGTCGTCGACCACCGAGGCGTAGGCCAGGAAGCTCGCGCCGGCATCGGTCGCGGCCAGGGTTGCATAGCCGCCCCGGACGACATCGTCGGTGAGCCTTGCGATGAGCGAGACCACCTGCTTGAACCCGCCGGGGACCGCGTTGATCCTCCGGGTTCCCAGGTGCTCGCCGGTGGAACTGAAGAGAGCGACATCCACGGCGAGGTCTTCATCACCGAGATTGAGAACGCCGAGGTTGGTATGGAAGCCGCCGTTGCCCGCCAGCCCGGCCAGCACATAGCGTTTGTCGCCGGCGAGGGCCTCGGCGTGGTCCCAGCCACCGATGAACTGGCCGTAGGTGCCGGCGGAGTCCGAGGCGAAGGTGCGTGATATCGCAACCAGTCCGGCATCGCTGGTGCGGAGGTTGACGCCGCCGCTGCCCTGGGCGCCGGTGGCGGTGACGAGATCGGGGATCACCCGCTGCGATCGGGGCGGGACCTCGTAACCGGCATCCGGGTGGTCGCCCGCTCGCTCGCCGTTGGGCCGGAAGACCAGATCGGTGTAGAGAGCGTCGCCGGTGGGATTCAACAGGTAGGCTCGGGACGACCAATAGGTGTCGCCCAGACCGGGGCCGCTCGCCGCGGCGGGGAAGCTCGCCCGGTGCAGCGGCGTGTCGGTGGCATGGGCCCGGAGCGGGACCCTCGCCACCGGAACGGCGGGGTCGTTGCTGTGGATCGAGAGATCGCCGGAAATGGTGCCGGAGGCGCCCGGGAGAAGACCGACCTCGACATCCAGCGCCGATCCCGGAGCGATCTCCGCCGGCAGCTCGATGGTGTCGACGAATCGGTACGGAATCGCGGTATCCAGGACCGTGATCCAGAGCGGCTCGGCGCCGGTGTTGATCAGGCGAAGGGTCGCGGTGATGTCGTCACCGCCGACCCCGAGCGAGAGCGCGGGAGGATCGATTTCAAGCCGGGGCGCGGCGTCACCGGTGCCGGAGAGAGCGACGGTCTTGAGTGGGTTCCCCGGATCGCCCTGGTGGAAGATCACCGAACCGGTTGCGGGACCGGCGGCGGTCGGGTGGAAGCGGACGATGACCTGGTTGCTGCTCCCGGGCGGCAGCATCGGTGGGAGCGTCGCGCCGAGGAAGAACCCCTCACCCACGACGGTGGTCTGGACCGGCAGCGGTTGGCCGCCGAGATTGATGGCGTCGAAGCGGCCCTCGGCGGTGCCTCCGACCGAGGTCCGCCCCACCGAGGTCGAGGCGGGAACCGCCAACCGGGCGTCCTCGACGAGGGAGCCGTTCCCGGCGACCGGGACCCACGCGCCGCCCTCGCGGTCGGGGTCGTTGCTCTGGATGTAGAAGGTGTCGGTCGACCTGCCGAGCCCGGACGGGTCGAAGAGGATCGTCACGGTCACGGTTTCACCCGGGGGGATGGTCAGCGGGAAGCCGGGTGGGTCATCGAGCTCGAAGGCGCTGCCGTTGTCCGGCCAGATGCCGTCGATGACGAGATCGGCGCCGCCGGTGTTGGTGAGCGGGAGCTCCCGGGTCGCGGTCTGCGAACCGGGAACGATCCCGAAGTCGTAACCGTCGGGGAACAGCGGCCCGAGCTCGAGATCGGGTTCGGACACGTGGGCGATCTCGCACAGGACGTGGGTGTCGGGGTTGAGCTCGACCGCGGTGGCGTCGGCCGCGAGTTGGATCGTGACGGTCTGCTCGGCGAGGGCCTCGAGCCACACCCGGTGGTCCTCGGATCCGGTCGCCGTGGTCACCCGGATGGTCATCGGCATCTTGAAGAGCCCGGTGTTGGTCTGGACCTGGCGGACCGTGAGCTCGAACAGCGAGCCGGGGCCGTTGCTCCAGTCATAAATGTACCGCGGCCGGTAGCGACCGTAGACCCACTCGTCGAAAAACCAGCCGAGCTCCATCCCGGACGCGGCCTCCATGGCGGTCTCGAGATCCTCGGTGGTGGCGGTCCCACCGCCGTGCGCCGCACGGTAGGCCGCCATGGCGTCGAAGAAGGCCTCGTCGCCGATGACGTGGCGCAGCATCCACGCGACCCACGACCCCTTGGCGTAGATGGTCCACGAGAATGGGGTGGGGTTGTCGAAGACGGAACCACTGAACCAGCCCCGCCAGTCTTCATCCTCGAGGTACTGCTCGATGACATCCGGACCGAGGTGCTCGGCCCAGAGCCACTCGGTGTGGGTGGCGAAGCCCTCGTTGAGCCAGGTGTGGCGCCAGTCGTCCATGGTGATCCAGTCGCCCCACCACTCGTGGCCGAGCTCGTGGACGTTGAGCCACTCCATCCAGGGGTCGCCGACATAATAGACCGAGAGCGTGGTCAGGGTCTGGTGCTCCATCCCGCCGCCGAAGAAGACGGTGGCGTTGCCGAACTTCTCGTCGAGGAAGGGGTACTCGCCCCAGTGATCGGCCATCACTTCGATCTGCGGCACCGTTACGGCGAGATCGGTTTCGGCCTGTTCGGCGACCTGAGGCATGGCCCAGAGACCGACCGGCATGCTGGTGCCGTCGAGGCCGGCGTAGGTCGATTCGGAGTAGACGAAGTCCGAGACGTGCATGACCACGAGATAGGTGGAGACCGGGTAGGCGGACGACCAGACGCTGGTCGCGGTGCCGTCGCCGTTGTCCTGTCTCGACCGCTCGACGCCGTTGGCCGCGACATCGAGGTCGTCGGGGACCGTCGCCCTGAGGGAGACGATCGCCTTGTCGTCGGGCCGGTCGTTGCACGGCCACCACACCCGCGCGCCGTAGGGTTGGGCAAAGGTGTGGATCACCGGGGTGCCGCCGTTGGAGTACCAGTTGACGCCGGTCGCGCCGATGAGGCCGTCGCGCCAGGCGTGGCCGCCATAGGTCACCCGGAGCGTGACCGTTTCGCCGGCCGGCAAGGGCCGGACCAGCGTCACCGTCAAACGATCACCGACGTGCTCGAAGGCGACCTCCTGCGGACTGTCGTACTGAAACCGCCGCTCCCCGACCTGGAGGACCGACAGGATCCGGAGCCCGAGATCGGCATCGAGATCGACGGTGGCGAGCCCGTCGGCGATCGCCTCGAGGGTGATCGTCACCGAACCCGAGAGGGTCTGCCGGGCGGGATCGACATCGACGTCGATCTCGTAGCTCGTGACATCGTAGACCGCCGGCGGCAGCTCCCCGGCCCAGTTCTTGGCCTGCGCGCCGCGGATCCGAATCAAGTCCTGGAACGCCGCACGCTTGCTCGCGCCCTCTTCGAGTTGGTGGCGGACGGCGGGCGGCGGTTCGAAGACGCCCTCCGGCGGACCGGCGGGAGCCGCCGCTGCGGCGGTGGCGAGGAGTACGAGACCGAGGGCGTGGAACGGCATGCGGACCTCCGGTTGGTGATTGTACTCGGTCTCCGGCTCAGGGCACCAAGCGGGGGATCGGGCCGGCGGGGGCGCCGGCCCCACAATGGCGCCTGGCATTCCGGGAAAGGTGCGATGTTGTGGCGCCGGCGCCCCCGCCGGCGTTGTTGTCATGGAGGTCGGTAGAACGGCCGGTGATTCAGAGCCGCCCGCCCTACAGCCTCGGCGATCACCGGTTGTTTGGTGACGCTCGCCGGTGGGGCTAGACTGTGGCCGATGATCGAACCGCTTCCGAACGCACCCCTCGCCCCGAGAACCACCCTCGAGCTCGGCGGGCGCGCCGAGTGGCTCGTCGAAGCCGGGAGCGAGGCGGAGATCCGCGACGCGCTGGGCTGGGCCGTCGACCGCGGGGTCCCGGTCAGCGTGCTCGGCGGCGGCTCCAACGTCGTGGTCGCCGACCGCGGGGTTCGCGGTCTGATCGTCACGATCGCCACGCGAGGGCTCGACATCGACCGCCGCCATGACGTCGCCCTGGTCACCGCCGCCGCGGGCGAGCCCTGGGACGAGGTGGTGAAAACGACGGTGGCGGAGAACCTGGCGGGCATCGAGTGTCTGTCGGGGATTCCCGGCACCGCCGGTGCGACCCCGATCCAGAACGTCGGCGCTTACGGCCAGGAGGTGGCCTCGGTCGTGGCGAGGGTTCGGGTCCTCCACCGGGAGACCCTCGAAGAGACCGTCATGACCGCCACGGAGTGCGGCTTCGGCTACCGCAGCAGCGTCTTCCGCCGAGCCGACAACCCGTACATCATCCTCGATGTCGCGTTCAGCCTCGTTGCCGGCGGAGCGCCCAATCTCGGCTACGCACAGGTCGCGGAGGGTTTCGCCGCCGGCGCCACGCCGACCCTCGGCGAGCTCCGCGCCGCCGTGCTCGATCTACGGCGCTCGAAATCCATGGTGATCGACGACGACGACCCGAACCGGCGCAGCGTCGGCTCGTTCTTCGTCAACCCGGTGGTCGACGGCGCCAACCTCGAGAGCGTCATCGCCTCGGCGCGGGTGCTCGGCGTTCTCGGCTTCGATCAGCAGCCGCCGGTGCACCCGGTGGGGGAGGAACGGTACAAGCTCTCGGCCGCGTGGCTCGTCGAGCACGCGGGTTTTCCCAGGGGCGCCGTCCGCGGCAGGGTCGGGCTGTCGACGAAGCACGCCCTCGCCCTCGTCCACCGGGGCGACGGGACCACCGGCGAGCTCATCGAATTTGCCAGGGACATCCGGCGGGGTGTGCGGGCCCACCTCGGGGTCGATCTCAAACCCGAGCCCGTCTTCTGGGGTTTCGATCGCGACGACCCGACCGAGTGATCGTCCATCGCAGGGAGCGTTGACCGTTCACGGTCGATTGGGGTGCGGGTTGATCCTGCGATGTCTTGGTGGTCGCTTCGTGGGTCTTTGTGTGCGTCGTGTTTCAACACGATTCAGTCCGTGCGGTGTTCTTCTTCCGCGCCCGTCGCAATGGCCGACCTCTGCGCACTTCGCGGTTCACTTGCCGTTCACTCGGCGGAGTAGGTGACCTCGAGGCCGCGGGTCTTCCACGCGCCGATGGCGAGCAGCCCGCCGCTGATGGCGACAAGCGCCGCCACCGCGAGCCACTCCGGGATCGGCTGCGCGAGCAGGGCGAAGGGCCCCTGCGAGATCGGCACCGGTTCGAGCGACCCGAGGTAGTGGACCACGCTCAGCACCTTGAGGAAGCCCGGCAGGAAGGGCGTCAGCACCTCCCAGCCCAGGAACAGCACTGCCGGCACCATGGGGTTCTTGAAGAAGAGCCCAGCGAGGAGAAAGAGCGAGCCGTAGGCCGCGCAGGCGAGGACGGTCGTGGCGACATAGGCGGCGACCTCGGCAAGCCCCGAGGCGCTGGTCAGCGCGCTCAATCCGGCGCGTCCGTGCGGCAGGTAGAAGAGCACGATGGTCACCACCACAGTGGCGCCGAGGATGGAAGCGGAGGCGACCACGCCGCCGAGGTACTTGCCGACGGCGAGGACCTCCCGCCGTACCGGCGCGAGCAGGTGGTAGTGCAGCGATCGTTCGAGAATCTCGCCGCGGAAGAGCTTGACGAAGAGTACCGCGGCCGAGAAGAAGACGATGAAGCGGAGCAGGAAGAAGTGGAAGACCTGGGCGAACTCGGTGGTGGTGTGGGTCGGGTGGGCGCGTTCGCTCTCGGACATGAAGATCGATCGCAGCAGGGCGAGCGCGATGGGCATGGCGGCGAGCAGGTACACCGGCAGCGCCCGCCGGCTGAACACGCTGCGGCCGATTTCCTGCACCGCGAGGACAGTGATCTGGCGCCGCCACAGCGGCCATCCGTGGGAGTTGCCGCCGGTCATCGCCCGCCTCCGCCCTCGCCGATCAGATAGTCGTAGACGGCATGGACGCTTTCATCCGCCGGAGTCACCGTCTCGACCTCGACCCCGCTTGAAAGAATGAGTCTGCCGAGCTCCGGGAAGAAGGCCGCGGCGTTGGTGGTGCGCAGCAGGACCCCGGTCGCCCCGTCGACGATCCGCGCCTCGACCACGTGCGGCATCGCGAAGGCGCGCGCCGCGATGGCGTGCGGTTGGTCGCAGCGGACCAGGATCTGGAGCGGCTGGGCGGTGATCTCGCCACGGACCGCGCGGATCGATCCCTCGGCCACCACCGAACCGCCGTGGATCATGATGACGCCGTCGGAAATCAGATCGACCTCGTGCAGGATGTGGCTTGAAACGATGACGTGACGGCCGCCGCGGGCGAGTTCCTTGAACAGGTCGATCATCTCGGCACGCCCCATCGGGTCGAGCCCGTTGAGCGGTTCGTCGAGGATCAGGACCTGCGGATCGTGACAGATCGCCTGGGCGAGCTTGATCCGCTGCCGCATCCCCTTGGAGTAGCCGGCGATGCGCCGGTTGCCGGCCTCGGTCAGACCGACACGGTCGAGGATCTCCCGCGTCCTGCGGTCGGCCTGGGCGCGGTCGAGGCCGTGCAGCGCCAGAGTGTGGTTGAGAAAGCTCGAGCCGGTCGAACCGTTCGGGAAACTGTCGTACTGGGTGCAGTAGCCGACGGTTCGGAAGAGCTCTTCGGGTTGGTCAGGGGAAACGCCGAGGACGCTGATCGAGCCCCGAGTCGGCCTGAGCAGGCCGCACAGTAGGTGCATCAGCGTGCTCTTGCCCGATCCGTTGGGCCCGACGAGACCGGTGAGGCCGGGTTGGATGTCAACGGTCACCCGATTGACGCCGAGCACCTCGCCGTAGAACTTCGAGACGTTGCTGACGGAGATGGTGCCGGCGGTCACTCGACCACCTCGTGGGCGCGCAGCTTGCGGTGGAGCATCCAGATGCTCAAAGCGCAGGTCGCGATGAGGGTGAACCAGTTGAACGCGATGGGGAGATCGCCCTCGGTCGGCCCGCCGAAGATCGACAGCACCACGTTGGCGATGGCGCGCGTCAGATGGATCAGATCACCGGCCGATGTCCGGGTGACGGCGTTGATCGCCTCGGCGAACCCCGCCAGGATGAAAATGATCCCGAAGAGGGCGCCCCTGGCCGCGGGTTTGAAACGAACCCAGGCCGAGATCGCGAGGGTCAACAGCGAGATCACCACGATCCAGGCGACGTGGCCGACCAGGTAGGCCATCCCGATCCGCCAGTTCTCGATGCCCCAGTTGTTGCCCTCGAGATAGGCCTGGAGCAGGAAGATCAGCAACCCTCCCATCCAGGTGATGGGGGACAGAAGGATGGCGAGCACCGCCATCTTGCCGAGGACATAGTCGCGCCGGGTGATGGGGCGGCTGAGGTAGAGCGAGAGCGCGTTGTTGGAAAGATCGGCCGCGATGAGACTCGGCGAGACGATCACCGCGACGAAGAACGCCGGCAGCGCCTGCCACAGGAAGAGAAACTGGAAGAACACCGCGGTGAGACCGCCCATGAACTCGGTGGTGAGCCCGACCTTCTGGAGCAGGCCGACGTTGTGGCTCAGGTAGACGAGAAAGACGCCGATCGCGGTGGGGAGCAGGCACAGGACGTAGAACGCGGCGAAGATCCGCGACGAGAAGGCCTCGGCGAGGGCGTACTTGGTGACCACTGCGGCGCGCCACTTCAACGGCAACAGGTTGCCGTCGTAGCGCCGCCAGATCCGTTCGTAGACAGCCATGGTCAGTTGCCCTCCATGGCGCGCATGAAGATGTCCTGGAGCGAGTCGCGTTTGAGGTCGAGGCGGCGGATGCCGACACCGGTCTTTTCGGCCGCGATCCAGAGCTCGCGGGTGGAGACCTCGGCCGGCATCACCAGCTTGAGCTTGCCGGGCTCGAGCGAGGCGATCTCGCATCCGAGCGCCGCCACCGCGCGGTCGAATTCGGCGTTGGGGGTCTCGAGATCGACCTCGACGAAGTGCTTGTTGGCCTGGCGGTCGGCCGCGAGATCGCAGGAGTCGGCGATGGCCCCGTTCTTGAGAATGAGGACCTCGTCGCAGACCATCTCGACATCGCCGAGAAGGTGTGAGGAGAGGATGATCCGGCTGGTTCCGCGATTGCGGATGTCGCAGACCAGATCGATCATCCGCTTGCGGGCCGGCGGGTCGAGCCCGTTGGTGGGTTCGTCGAGCATGAGCAGCCGGGGCCCGTGGACCAGGGCCTGGGCGAGCTTGACCATCTGCTTCATCCCGGTGGAGAAGGTCCCCACCCTGCGATAACGCGCCTCACCGAGGCCGACATAAAAGAGCGCCTCGTGGGCGCGCTCGAGGGCGGCCTCGGAGGGCAGGCCGCTGAGCTCGGCCATGAGCCGGACGAAGTGGACCGCGGTGATGTTGGCGATGAAGGCGTCGGACTCGGGCATGTAGCCGATCTCGGCACGGATCTCTTTGGCGGCGACCGACAGCTCGCGGCCGAAGACCCGCGCGCCCCCCGCGGTCGGCGGATAGAAGCCGAGAAGGGTGCGCAGCAGGGTGGTCTTGCCGGCGCCGTTGGGTCCGAGCAGACCGATGGCCCGGCCGGAGAACGAGGCCTCGAGGTGATCGAGGATCGTCCGCTTGCCGAGCTTGACGGTCAGGCCGTCAAGCTCGAGGACGGGCGCGCCCTGGTCGGGAGAGGTTTTCATTCGGGTGATGATACTCGGTCCGGGCCGTTTTCGACGATCCCGTCGAAATCCATCAGGCTCTGAATTCCGAGCAGGGGAGCGAGACCGACCAGGCTCGGACCGGTGCCCGAGACCAGAATCCGGTCCTCCAGACCGTAGGCGCAGAACAGACCGGGTGCGGCGCTTTCCTTGAGCAGCGTCTCGACTTCGCCGAACTGAGAGCCCATCGCCCCCCTGGGCAGGACGCCGACGATCGGCGACAGATTCCGGTAGATCAGGGCCGAGCAGTCCGTGAACCCGTTGTTCGGCAGCAGCTCGCGGAAGGCGGTCGACGACGCCAGGCCCATGCCCGACTGCTTGACGGCGATGGCGGATTCCACCGCCCAGCGGCTCGAACCGGCGATCAGGCAGCCGTCGGTCAGGGTATAGGTGAAGGCGACCGGGCTCGACGGGTGGCGCAGGGTCGTCAGCGTTCGGCCGTCCACGGTCCGGACCTCGACCGAGATCGGCTCGGCGCCGTTGCTCGCGAGCTCGGCGTTGGCCCGTCGGACGATTTCGCCGATCGAGTGGCCCAGGGTGTCCGGATCGTAGACCTCGAGGATCAGCTTCCAGGTCGGGAGGGGCAGGACCGGTCCGTCGATGGCGAAGGTGCCTTCACCGCCGATGGCGGCCGCGAGATCCTCCCGCAGATCGATCCCGATCTCGGTCTGGAAGCTCTCGAGTTCGTTCTGGGCATCGGCACCGATCGTCGAAACCAGCCCCATGAGCTCGTCGAAGAGCTCGATCCCGTCCTTGGCGGCCACGGCCGACACCAGGTAGGCATCCTGAGAGACAAAGTCCAGCGTTGTCAGCGGCGCCGGCCCGGCGAGCCAGGCGGCGACCCCGCGGCGGGGTCCGCTGAAGCGGATGTCGGCGTCGATCTTGGAGCCGATCTCGTCGCGATGGCGTTCGAAGACCATGGTCGTCGCGTCAAACAGACCGAGGCGCTCCATCATCGCCGCGTTCTCGGAATCGGTGCCGCCGGCGGCCTCGACGAAGATCCTGTGCAGATCGAGGCCGAAGAGCCACTCGACTCCCGCCGCGTAACGGTCGCCGAGCTGCTGGTGGAGCTCGGTGCCGACGAACGCGCTCGGTCCGGTTGCAGCGAGACGGGCGGCGACACCCTGGATCAGATCGGCGGTGCGGGCCGCGACGACGACATCGTCGGCCACCCAGATCAGCACCTCGACTCCCTCGCCGACGGGTTGGTCGGGATCGGTCAGCAGCTGAACCGACCGCATGCCGTCCGGGTCGCTCGCCAGGTGCTCTTCGAGCGCCGAGCGGAAGCGCTGGGGATCGTCGAGCTCGGCGAGGATGAGCGGTGCGCCCGCGCCGGCCAGACTCGACGCACCGAGGGTGACGACGACCTCGTCGCCGACGGCATCGCCGAGAAACTGGAGTCGGTCGAGGCTGTCCTCGATCTGGGTGTCGATGTTCCTGGCGACGATCTCGCGCTGCCACCAGTCCCGCAGCACGTCGCTTTCGGCGAGCCGGCTCGAAAAGATCTGCCGGGCGGCGCCGAGGCCCTCGGTGAGATTCGGCATCGCGACATAGAGCACCGTGTCCGCCGGGCTCAGATCGAGCAGACGGGTGGAGGTGCGGGGCGCGGCGATGTCGACCGCCTCGGCGACCGCGTGCTGGAGCTGGGTGAGCTCGGCCAGCAAACGGCGGTGTTCGTCGGCGTTGACGCTCCACGAGATCGTGTCTTCGATGGCCACCGTCTTGAGCCGTTTGTCGGTCGTGATCTGGTCGCCCGGCAGGAGCATCGACTCGGTGCCGCCCTGGCGGACCTCGACCTCGCCCTCGATGACCGAGACCCGCGACCCCTTGAGACCGTGATCGACGGCGAAGATCGTGCCCTTGACGGCAACCTCGCAGTCGTTGGTGGTCACGCCGAGCCGGCCGCGGCCCTGCTCGGCGGCGTGGACGATGATGTTGCCGTGGCCGAGCTCGATGGTCGTGCCGCGCCGGGACCCGCGGAGGGCGATCTCGGAGCGCGGCGCCATCTCGACCATGGATCCATCGGCGAGCCGGAGAAAGGCGCCGGTTTCCTTGGCGGTGCGAACCCGCTGTTTGGCGTGGACCGTGTCGCCCTCGGCGAGGTCGACGGTTGCCTGGTCGGTCACGAGCTGGAGTGATCCGTCGATCGAGGCGACCTGCGCCGCGAGGTTCTTCTCGGCGAGGAAATTGCCGCCGGTCACCCAGGCCATGGAACCGGCGCCGACGGCGAGCACCACCGCGGCCGCGAGCTTGAGCCACGCCGGCATGCCGCGGTGCTGTCGCAGCGGCGCGCTGGGGGCGCTCGCCCGGTCGCCGCCGCTGCGAAGCTCGAGCAGCACGCGTCGGCAGGGGACGCACTCCCGGGTGTGGTCGCCGACGAGGAGGGCCTTGCCCTCGGGAAGCTCCTCGGCGACGAACGCCGGCAGCAGCGCCTGGACATCGGCGCACGAACGCAGGGGGGCATCGACCGAGAACTCGGCGTGGATCGCGTTCCAGACCCGTTCGGTGGCGGCGGCGACGACATCGTCATCGAGAGCCTGGTTGCGAATCTCGTCCGCGACGCGGTCGAGGAGGTCGGTTTTCCTGGTGGGATCGGTCATTGGGTGCCTCCCATGTGAGGGGCCATCTCGGTCTTGAGGCGTTCGCGGACCCGGTGGAGCGTGACCGCCACGGTGCCCGTCGAGGTGTCGAGGGCTTCGGCGATTGCTTTGTTGTCGAGTCCTTCGTAATAGCGCAGGGTGAAGATTTCGGCCGACCGGCGGCTGAGACCCGCCACCGCCTTGCGGAGACGCGCCTGGAGCTCTCGGCCGTGCTGGATCGTGTCGGGCAGGGGTGCGTCATCGCGGGTCACGGCTTCGGTGATCTCGTCGAAGGCGACGCTGGTCTTCGCTCTCTTCGACTGGACGATATCGAGGGCGGCGTTGGTGGCCGCCCGTCGGAGATAGGGCAGGGCGCCGCCGGAGAAGTCGGGCGGCGTCGCCCGACGGGCAAGCCGGATGAAGACGGTCTGAAGCACGTCCTCGGCGTCCTCGGCGTTGCCCGTCACCCGGTAGGCCGACTGTATGACCGCCCTCGAGTGTTCCCGATAGATAGGCTCGAGCCACTCCGTCGGATCGGGTCTGGTGTTCGCGATCACTGCGTGCACGGGTTCCTCCGATTCTCTCTCATCAACCATTGAAACGCCCTTCCGCGTGGAGGATTAACCGATCCGAGGAGTTTTTCGCATGATCACTCCATGATTGTCCATGATTCACACCGAAAAGGGCGAGAGTCCGAATCCCCTGGGCCGAGATCCTCGGTCGTACGGCTTCAACCTGAAGTGAAAAGAAGAGACGTCGGTTTTTGAAACCCGAAGATCACCAGGATCCACAAAGAAACGCACAAAGGAGTTTTCGTTGCCCAGCCGCAGGAAGCGTTGATTGGGGCCCGGGTTTGATCTGCGATGCCCTTGTGGCGCCTTTGTGGGTCTATGTGTGCTTCGTGTTTCAAGAACAAATCGTGCGGCCGGGTTCGGGTCCTGCACGATCTGCGGTCAGGTGCGAAAGACGAGGACCCCACCGCGCCGCAATCTCCCTTGTCAGTCCGGCCGGCTCCGTGCCATAGTTTCGCCTGCGAACCCGCATTCCATCGGAGGCCAGATGACCGGACACATCGTCGAGCTCGACGCCGACCACCCGGGGTTTTCGGACCTCGACTACCGCCGTCGGCGCGACGAGATCGCCCTCATGGCGCCGCCCCTGAACTCGGGCGAGCCGCCCAGGATCGTCCAGTACTCACCGAGCGAGTGCGAGACCTGGGCCACGGCCTTCGACACGCTCACCGCGCTCTATCCGACCCACGCCTGCCGTGAGTTCGTCGCCGTCATCGACGACATCGGTTATCGACGGGACGCCGTACCCCAGCTCGCCGAGGTGAGCCGGTTCCTCACCCGCAGGACGAATTTCTCGCTCCAGCCCGTCGCCGGTCTGGTCTCGGCGCGCGAGTTCCTCGGCGCGCTGTCGCGGCGCGTCTTCTGCGCGACCCAGTACATCCGCCACCACTCCGAGCCTCTCTACACCCCCGAACCCGACATCGTCCACGAGCTCATGGGCCACGCCCCCATGCTCGCCATCCCCGAGTTCGCCGATCTGTCGCAGAAGATCGGCGAGGGCTCGCTGCGAGCCGACGATGCCCAGGTCGACCAGCTGGCGACCCTCTACTGGTTCACCATCGAGTACGGCGTTCTGATCGAGGATTCCGTCCTCAAGGCCTACGGCGCCGGGCTTCTGTCGAGCTTCGGCGAGCTCGAGCACGCGCTCTCGGGAAAGGTCGAGATCAGGCCCTTCGATCCGTGGGTCGCCAAGGACACGACCTATCCGATCACGACCTACCAACCGCTGCTGTGGAGTGTGCGCTCGATCCGCGAGGCCTTCGACAGGATGACGGAGTTCGTCGAGAGACTGTAGCGCTTTGGCCTGAATCGACCCTAGACGTCAAAAAACCCACCGATCTTGTCGGTCTCCAGAAACACCACGCCGTCCTCGACGACGACGGGCAGCTGTCTCAGGTGCGACCCCTCGCAGGGACCGGAAACGCAGAGCCCGTCGTCGGGACGATAGCGGGCGCCGTGGGAGTTGCAGACGAGGTAGCGCTTGTGCGGGTCCCAGACCTCGGCCGGTTCGCGATCATCGAGCCGCATGGGGAGGTGGCGGCACTCGTTCTTGTAGGCCCGGACCCCGCTCCTGGTGTGCAGGAGAATGCCCTGCTCGTCGAAGGGCCCTTCCTTGTAGTCGAAGATGATTCCCTGGGAGGGGATCTCGTCGAGTTTCGCGATGGGTTCCATGAAACGCGCCTCCCGCGGGCATCATACACTTGGGGCGATGACCCTGGATTCCGCTCTTCCCGAGAACGCGGCTGCACTCCTTTCGGTCGTCATTCCAACCCTCGATGAGGAGCTCAGGATCGGAGCGTGTCTGGCCTCCGTCGGCACGAACAGTGAGGTCGAGGTCGTGGTTTCGGATGGGGGAAGCACGGATGCGACGGTGGAGATCGTTCGTTCCACCCGGCCCGATGCCGTCGTGGTGAACGGGTCGCCCGGGCGCGGCGGGCAGCTCAATCGAGGCGCCGCAGCGGCGTCCGCAGCGCGTCTGCTCTTTGTCCACGCGGACTGTGTGCTGCCCGCCGGATGGTTCGACGCGGTCATGGACGCCCTCGACGATGAACGCTGTCTCCTGGCGACGTTCAGACTCCGCACCGTGCCGGGTGATGGCGGCGTCCCGGGTGCCCGGCGCCGATTCTGGCTGTCGCTTCTCGATCTGCGGTCCCGCGGCTGGGGCCTCCCCTACGGCGATCAGGGTTACGCCCTGCGTCGCGAGGTCTTGGCATCGCTCGGCGGGTTCCCCAACATCCCGCTGATGGAGGACTTTGCCTTTGCCCGCAGCTGTCGGCGTCACGGCCGGATCCGGCGGCTGCCGCTCGAGGTGCGGACCAGCGCCCGGCGGTTCGAGCGGAACCCGATTCGTTCCCGGCTGATCGTCGCCGTCTTCCCGATCCTTTTTCGTCTCGGCGTGCCGCCGGCGACGCTCGCCCGGTGGTACGGGATCGTCCGATGAGCGCACGGTTGGTGGTCTTTGCCCGCGAACCGCTGGCCGGCCGGGTGAAGACCCGTCTCGCCCGGGGGACCGGCGCCGAGGCGGCCGCCGCCGTCTACTCGGCGTTGCTCGAGCACACCGTCGACACCGCCCGCGCAGCCGGGATCGAGGCGACGCTCTCGCTCGCGGCGGCGCCGACGGCTCGCTGGGCCGCTGAACTCGACCTCCCTTTCGAAGTCCAGAGTGGGGGAGACATCGGCGGCAGAATGGCCGAATCGTTCGATCGTCGTTTTTCGACGGGTTCTGATCGGGTCGTCATCATCGGTTCGGACAACGCGCGTCTCCAACCCGACCACATTCGATCCGCATTCGCGGCTCTCGAGGACCTTCCGGTTGTGTTCGGCCCCGCCGAGGACGGCGGCTACTGGCTGGTGGGTCAACGCCTGCCGGGCGCGGACCTCTTCACCGGGGTGCCGTGGTCGAGTCCGGACACCCTCGAGACGACCAGAGAGAGATTGAGGAACCTCGAGATCAGCTGGCACGAGCTCGAGACCCTCCCGGACGTCGACACCGCGGAGGATCTCCGACGCGCGATCTCAGATCCACGGGTGTCGGAAGCCCTGAGGAGAAAGCTCACTTCAGCCCTGACCGACTCCGACCGATGATCCCGCTGCCGGATGGACGGTGTATTCGGATCCTCGAGGGAATCGTCTTGAAACACAATCGAGTCGAAGACCCACGAGGTGACCACCAGCGAATCGCACGCTTGACCCGGACCCATTCCGGCCGGAGGCGGTCGAATCACCCTGTGATGGCTCTTTCAGAATCTTCGTGAGTCCTCTGTGGATCTTCGCGTGCAGCGTGCGATGAGATGCTGCGATGAGTCAATCATGCGATGTTCTTTGCGATGTCCATGGCGGTCTTCGCGGTGAAAATGCGATGGGCTGGAATCGCCGACCGGCCGCGCTTCATCTCACCGTTGTGCGAAGGACCTCCAACAAACCCTGAATGTCCTCCGGCGGCCCGACCTCGAAGCTCATCAGCTCCCCGGTCACGGGATGGACGAAGCCCAGCCGCATGGCGTGCAGCGCCTGCCGTGGGAAGGTGCGGCAGGTCGCCGCCGCCTGCGGATCGGGGAGGTTGCGCCACTGCCGGCCGGCGTAGAGCGGGTCGCCGACGAGCGCGTGACCGATGTGGGCCATGTGAACCCGGATCTGATGCGTCCTTCCGGTCACCAACCGGCAGTGGACCAGCGACACTCCGGGCCAACGCTCGACGACGGTGTAGAGCGTCCGCGCCGGGCGGCCGTCCTCGACGACCGCCATCTGCTGGCGGTGGCGTGGGTTGCGATCGATGGGTACATCGACCACCCCTTCATCGTCGGCGAACTCGCCGAAGCACACGGCGAGATAGGTCTTGTCGATCTTCCGCCAGCGGAAGGCCAGGCTCAAGGCCTGGTGGGCGCGATCACTCTTGGCGACCACCATGAGGCCGGTGGTGTTCTTGTCGAGTCGGTGGACGATGCCCGGGCGGGCGATGCCTCCGATCCCCGAAAGATCGGAGCAGTGGTGGAGCAGCGCGTTGACCAGGGTGCCGGAAGGGTTCCCGGCGGCCGGGTGGATGACCAGATCCGCCGGCTTGTTGACGACCAGGAGATCACCGTCTTCATAGACGACATCGAGCGGGATCGCTTCGGCGGCCAGGTCGAGGGGCTCGGGTTCGGGCTCGTCGACGGTGAGCGTGTCGCCTGCAGCCACCTGGGTGGCGGGTTTCGTGGGGCGGTCGTTGCAGCTCACGCGGCCGTCTTCGATAAGGCGTCGCGCCTGCGATCGCGACCAGCTCTCGTTGAGCAGCGCAAGACAGCGGTCGAGACGAATCCCTGCGAACTCGTCGGTCACGATGAACCGGTGGACCGGGCTCACCGGGGCTGACGCCGGCCGATCCACCAGTGCATGGCGAACCCGATGCCGACGAGCGCGGCCGAGATGAGCTGGGAGGTGGAGACAATCCCGCCGAAGTAGAGCCCCCGGATCGCGTCGCCGCGGGTGAACTCGAGCAGGAACCGGCCGACCCCGTAAAGGATCAGGTAGCTGGCGAAGACCCGGCCCGGGGCGAGCTGTTTGCGATAGATCAGGCTCAGAATCAGAAAGAGCGTGAAGTCGAACCCGGCGGCGTAGGCCGGGAACGGATGGACTGCGACGTGGAGCGGGGTGCCGACGTTGGCGGCGGCCGCGGGGTCGGTGTAGGTGACTGCCCAGGGAAGATCGCACTCGCGGCCCCAGCAACAGCCGGCGAGAAGACAGCCCAGCCGGCCGATCGCCTGCCCGAGAGCCAGCGACGGGGCGAGGACATCGAAAGTCGGGAGCGCCTCGAGCTTGTACCGCCGAAGCATGACCGCGGCCGCGACGATGGCGGCGAGAAAGCCACCGAGAAACACCCCGCCTGCCCGTACGAGACCGATGAGCTGCGCGGGATCGCCGAGATAGCGCCTCCACTCGACGACGACGAGGAGGATCTTGGCCCCCAACAGGGCCCAGATGACCAGCCAGAGCCCGAAGTCGACAACCCTGGTCGAGTCCATCCCCGCCCGTTCGGCCCGAACCTTGGCCGACCACAGGGCCATCAGCACCGCGGTCGCGAGCATGACGCCGTAGGCCGGGAGCGCGAAGAACCCTAAGTCAATCAGAATCGGGTGCATCGGCGGCCTTCTGCGGGCTGAAGATCTCGGTGAAGATGACGAAGACGGCGCCGACGGTGATCGCGCTGTCGGCGACATTAAAGTCGGGCCACGACCACGTCCGATCCCCGATTCGGACCCAGACGTGAATGAAGTCGAGGACCCAACCGTAGAGAATCCGGTCGAGGAGATTGCCGACCGCGCCGCCGAGGATGAGTCCGAATGCGAGACCTGACATGATCCGCTGCCGACCGTGACGGAGCACCATCCATGCGATGACGACGACCGCCGTGAAAATCACCAGGTGGAGAAGCACCCGCGTCAGGGGTCCGCCGTCGGCAAAGAGGCTGAAGGCGATGCCGGGGTTGCGGACGTGGGTGAGGGTCAGACCGGGAACGACGTGGTGCCAGCTCCCGTTTTCAATATTTTCGAACACGGAGATCTTGGTGAGCCGGTCGGCCACGACGACTGTGAGCGCCACCAGCCACGGTACCCAGCCGCGCATCAGGACTTCCGCATTTCGGTCAATGATCTTGATGGTGCCACGTCAATGCTCCGGCGCAGAGCCTACGCGGCGCGGCAGCCGAGGTCAACTGCCGAGAATCGCCCGAACCCTGCTGACCACCTCATCGGTGGAGAAGGGCTTGGTGATGTAACCGGCGGCGCCGATCTCCCGGCCCCGGAGGACATCTGAGGCAAATCCGCGGGCGGTGAGTAGGATGATCGGCAGTCGTTCGGTTCGCGCGTTTTGCCGCAACCGGGCGGCGAGGTCAAAACCGTTGGTCGGCGTCGCGAGCCCGACATCGAGGAGCATGAGATCCACTTCGTGCTCTTCGAGTACCTTCTCCGCCGCCTCAGCCGATGGCGCCTCGAAGGTCTGAAAACCGGCGCGCTCGAGTTTGAAGCAGAGAATGCGACGAAGATAGGCTTCGTCGTCGACGATGAGAATCCGTCCCTCCATCGACCGAGTCTACCCCCGAGGAAATCCACCGGCAAGCCGAGGGTGGTTCCGATCGCTCCCGCATTCGCCGAGAAGCCTGCCGCAGGACGCCCGGACGGCCCCGCGCATTCGGGTTAGGATCGCCGATCGACCCACCGGCCCGGAACGAAGAGCTCTCCGACCAGGAGCGCCAGATGGAGAAAACCGAACGCGCTCACCACGCCGCGGACCGCGGGATTGTCGAGAAAGAAGCCCATCCGAGGGGAGAGAAGCAGGACGAAACGCGACCATCCTTCCGACCACGGCAGGAGGATGAAGAGCAGCCCGACATTGGTCAGATACGAGGCATAGATCACCGTCACGAGCATACGAATGGCCGCCACGAGGATGATCATACCCTGCCTGTTTCCCTCCTCCGAGCCCGGTCCGCGAAGGGGAGGGTAGAATTCGGTATGGACCCGCACGTCAAACCCGCCCGGATTCTCTGGGGATCGCCGCTGCCTCCGACCCGATCCGGGGTTGCGGACTACGCAATGGAAGTGCTTCCCGATCTCGCGAGGTCGGCAACGGTCCGGGTTCTCAGACCGCCGGACTGGACGGCCCCCGCCGACTGGCCGAGAGATCTCGATCTCGTGCCGACCGACGCCGCCGCTCGCCCCGGCGAAATCGCTTTGCTCCACCTGGGAAACAACCCGTACCACCTGTGGCTGCTCGACCGGCTGCGGCTCGAAGGCCGCACCGTCGTCGTGCTGCACGATGCCGTGCTCCACCACCTGCTGGTGGAATCCACCCTCGGCCTCGGCGACCAAACCGCGTACTCGAGTGCGTTGGCTTCGGCCCACGGCCGCGCGGGACAGGCGCTCGCGGCGGCCAGGGCGGTCGGGATCGAGGGACATCTCGATCCGTTTCTCTTCCCGGCGCGGCAGGTTTTTCTCGACTCGGTGAACGCCGTTTGTGTCCACTCGCGCTGGGCTGAAGAACTGATTCGCCGCGAACTGCCGGAAGTCCCGGTCGGACGTGTCGGTCTCGCGGTCGCCGATCCCGGGCCGACCTACCGGGGGGCGGTTCGGGCGCGACTCGGGTTGCGGCCCGATGAGGTGGTCCTCATGCACCTCGGCTTTCTGACCCCGGAGAAAGGGCTCGTCGAGATCCTCACCGGAGTCGCCGCCGCCAATGCGTCCGGCGTGCCGGTACGTCTCGTGGTGGTCGGCGAGGGCCGTGCGATGGAGACCCTCCGGCGGGCGGCGAACAGCGCCGGCGTCGAGGACTGCCTGGTCGTCACCGGCTGGGTCGAGGCGGCGGATTTCCCCGGTTTCCCGGCCGCTGCGGACCTCGGTATCGTCTTCCGAACACCTTCAGCCGGCGAGACCTCCGCCGCGGTTCTCCGGTTTTTCGCCTGCTCCGTTCCGGTCGCCGTGGGCGGGGTCCGCCAGTTTCTCGAGTGGCCCGAGCCGGCTGCGCCTCGGCTGACACCGGGGCCGTCCGCCGCCGCCGAACTCGCGAGAATCCTGGCCCGGGTGGGGGAGCCGATGTGGGCTGACCGGGGCACCTCGGCGCGAAGGTGCTATGAGGCATCGCACCGGCCGGAACAGGCGGTGCGGGACATCCTCGCGTTCCTGAGCACCATCGCCTGAGATCTCGTGCGGACGGGGCGGGGCGCCCGCCGACCTTCACCTACTGCGGCGCCGCCTTGACCGTGGCGGCGTTTTCCGCAAGCAATTCGGCGGCGCGCGCCGCCCTCGCCACCGCCAGGTTGGAGACGATGTCCGCGATGGACCGGTTGAGCTCCTCGGCGCCTGCCAGATAGCCCACGGCATCGGCATAACGGCGCTGGTTGTAGAGCGTGGCGGCAAAGAGATTGAGCACCGCGGGTTCGTTTGCGCGGGCCGTCGCGACCGGGCGGAGAATCTCCTCCGCGGCGGCGTAGCTCGATCGTTCGAGCATCAGCAGGCCTCGGATGATCTCCGTGTCCAGGTTCTTGGCGATCCCTGACTGGCTGAGGACCCTCTCGCTCTCGGCATTCTGGCCGTTGAGTGCGAGGGCCAGCGCCAGGGCGCGTTCGACATCATCGGGCGCGAATCCGCTCGCGACGGCCGTCCTCAGGTGCTCGAGGGCTTCCGCGTTCCGACCGGACGCGAGCAGCGCCTGGCCGAGCCGTGCCTCGAGCTGGGCATCGTCGCGGAGAAGGTTGGCAGCGGCTTCGAGAGCCGCGGTCGCCGGCGCCGCCAGACCGACGGCGAGGAGCAGCTCGCCCCTGGCCAGCTGAACCTCGGGCAGGAGCGGGTTCTCCTCGATGGCGCGGTCGAGATGGGAGAGCGCGCGATCGCGGTTACCGAGCCGTGCCTCGAGCAGACCGAGCGCCGCCCAGCCGCGATCGGAGTGAGGCGACTGCTCGGTGATCTCGCGGAACACGTCACGAGCGGCGGAGAGCTCCGTCTTGGCGATGAAGACCTCACCGAGCCGGAGCTGGAGGCCGACGTTGCCGGGCTGCATGCCGAGCGCAGACTTGAGGGCGAACTCGGCCTCGTCCCAATGCCCGCCGCGTTGGGCCGCCTCCGCCATGAGCTCGAGGGCGGCGACGTTGTTCGGCTGGCGCGCGACGGCCTGGCGGAGGAGGTCGAGACTGGTTCCGGCGTCCCCCTCTTCAAGAAGGCGGTTGGCGCGGAGAATCAGATCCGGGATCGACATCCGATCTCCGTACGTACCCGGCGTGAAATTGCCGCCGTAGGTTCGAAGAAGATCATCGGCCTCCTGCTCGAGCCCGAGATCTCTCAGGATCTCGGCCCTCAGAGGGATCAACCTGCCGTCCTCCGGATAGCTCACGAGCAACCGGTCGACATCGGCGAGGGCGCCCTCGAGGTCGCTCCGCTCGAGCATTCGAGCCTCGACCGCGGCGATGGTGACCTCGAGGTCGGGGGGTGGGGACGACGGGTCGACGGTCACGCCCCGCATCCGCGCCTGGTCGAAGAGGTCGATGAACTCCTGGGTGTAGTAGTCCGGCAGCAGCGTCAGATTCGGATCTTCGACCAACGCCGCGCGGAGGTGCGTCTGGACCTCGGCCTCCCGGCCGAGGGCAAAGAGCGTCCACGCGATGTTGATGTGGAGACGGGCCCGGTGACCGGGATCATCGGTCTCCTGGAGGCCCTGGCGGTAGAGATCCACCGCTTTTGAAAACGAACCCTGGCGAAAGGCCTGGATCGCGGCCTCCTCGCTCGGAGTGGTCGCGCTCTCTTGAGCCGAGGCGGGCAGCGCGGCGCCGATGACGGCAACGAGGCAAAAAACGAGCGCAGCTTTCCTGATCATCGGACAACTTTACCTGCGAAGCGGTCCTCGCCGCAAGCAGGGGAGTCGTATGACGATGCCGGATGCCTTCGCGACCCGTGCGTCCTTGCGGTTCAACCGCACGATGACGCGACGGATCACTGCGCCTCTTCGTCCTCAGCTCCCCCCGGGCGCCACCGTCAACCGCAGCTCCGCCGGCGCCTGCGGGATCTCGATGTTCCGTCGGAATGCCTTGTCCGATCCCGGCCACCGCACCGCCAGTTCGTGCGCTCCGGCCGAGACCTTCTTGCGGATGAGGGGCAACGACCCGATCTTGTTGCCGTCGATGAAGACCTCGCCCCCAGGCAGCCGGATCGCCGGGTCCGCCATGACCGTCAGCCACCCGAGATCGAGGTTGAGCACGATGGTTCCGGTCGAACCGGTGATCTGCCGGGTGATGGTTCTGGGCGGAAAATCGGGCACCGAGACCGTGAATGTGTGCATCCCCGGCAGCAGCGCCACCTGGCCGCCGCTGGTCTTCTTGCCGCCGTCGAAGACCTGGCCGTCGATCTCCACCGTCGCCGGCGGATCGACGTGGAGACGCACGCTGATCGGCGCGGGCGTCGGGGTCGGTTCCGGCGCCGGGGTCTCGGTCGGGACCAGAGTCGGGGTCTCTGTCGGGGTCGGCGACGGGGTCGGTGTTGCGGTCGGAGTCGGTGTCGGAGTGGGAATCCACGGCGGTCCCTCGGCGCCGAACACCAGGTTCTGAACGTCCTTTGAGAGATAGAGAGCTGCGCCCGTGGCCAACACCAGGGCCAGCAGCAGGAGGAAGATCACGAAAACCGGGCTCCGACGATCGGATTCCTCCTCCTCGATCTCGGGAGTCCGGGTCAGCTGGGTGACGGATCCGCCGGTCGGCACCTTTTCGGTGCGCTCATTGCCGGTTTCGATGCCGGAGAGATCGCGGGTCGGCGGTTCGTCGCCTCCGTTGACGTGAGGCATGGCGGATACCGCCACCCGAAGCACTCCCGTGGTGACCTCGACCAGGGAATCACCGTCAGCGCCGATAGCGCCCGGGACCAGACGCAGGGCGTCCAGGATCTGGCGCACCGTCTGGAAACGATTCGCCGGGTCCTTGGCCATGCACTTGAGAATGACCCGCTGGAGCTCGGGCGAGACCTCCTCCGAGAGATCCGTCGGTTGGGTGGGATCGTCATTGAGAATCTGGTAGAGGACGTTCGACAGCGAGGCGCCCTCGAACGGCCGTTTGCCGGTCGCCAGCTCGTAGGCCACGACGCCGAAGGAGAAGATATCCGTGCGCGGGTCGACCGAGCCGCCTTGAATCTGTTCGGGAGCGAGGTATCCGGCGGTGCCGAGCGCGATCCCGGTCTGGGTCAGCTTGGAGCCGCCTTCGAGGGACTTGGCGATCCCGAAGTCCATGATCTTGACCGTGCCGTCCTCGAGCACCCGGATGTTCGACGGTTTGATGTCCCGGTGGATGATGCCGCGCTTGTGGGCGAAATCGAGCCCTTCGCAGACCTGAAGCAAAATCGAAACCACGGTCCGGGTGTCTTTGACGACTCCGGCGTGGACCAGCGGGTCGAGGTCGTAACCGGTCAGAAACTCCTGAACGATGTAGGGGATGCCGTTCTCGACACCGAAGTCGAAGACCAGGGTGATGTTCCGGTGTACGAGGTTGCCGACGAACTGCGCTTCCTGTTGGAACCGTTGACGCACTTCCTCATCGGGAGACGCGCACATCTTGATCGCCACGGGACGTTTGATGAAGGGATCCCAGCCCTTGAAGATGACTCCGAAACCCCCGGCCGCGATTTGCGCCGAAACCTCATATTTGCCGATCCTCTTAGGGGTGTCCATGGGCTCACTCTAACCGGTTTCGACGCCGGCGACAATCGACGGCCGTTTCTGGAAAACCGCCACCTTCACGTCACACGTGGGTGAGGTGAAAGCTCAGCTCTTCGAGGTGAACGCCGAGATCCACGGTCTTGACGAGAATACCCTCGTTGCCGCGGACCCTGATCGGGGCGAAGTTCAGAATCGCCTTCAACCCGGCCGCGGCCATCTGTTCGCTGACCGCCTGGGCCGCCGATGCGGGCGTCGTGATCACCCCGATCTCCACCCGCCGTTGAGCCACGATTTCGCCGAGCCGGGCGGCGTCCTCGACGAGCAGCCCCGCTGGGGTCGGGTCGCCGATTCGGCTCGGGTCGGAATCGAGGATCCCGACGACCAGGAAATTGCCGCCGGAAAATCCGGAGTAGTGACACAAAGCCGTCCCGAGGTTGCCTGCGCCGACGATGACGAGCCGGCGTTCGCGGTCGAGACCCAAGATTTCGATCACATACTGCCGGAGCTCGCGGACGTTGTAACCGACGCCACGGACGCCGAACTCGCCGAAGTAGGCGAGGTCTTTTCGAATCTGCGCCGAGTTGAGGTTGAAACGGTCCGCCAGCGCCTGGCTCGAAATGGTTTCGATCCCGAGCTCGAGAAGCCGGTCCATGCACCTGAGGTAGACCGATAGACGAGCTACGGTGAGATCGGAGATCGCGGAGTTGTCGATGTGTCGTTTGTAGGCGGTCATGTCTTCCTCAGCTCTCGGTCGCGGCTGGAATTCGTTTGTCCGGACCATGTGGGCAATTTCACAAGCTCGATTCTAGACCTGAAATCCACCGCGTGCAACCAAAGAGTCGGAGCCGCGACTCATGACGTCTGTTATCCTCCGCTGCAGTACATTGCGGTCTGCCGCCGATGGAGAGCCCATGCGCCACGAGGTCATCCTCATCCTGGATTTCGGTTCCCAATACACCCAGCTCATCGCCCGGCGTCTGCGCGAGCTCGGGGTCAAGACCATGATCGAACGCGGCGACATCCCCGCAGACGAGATCCGCGCGGTCGATCCCATCGCCATCGTGCTCTCAGGCGGCCCGGCGAGCGTTTTCGAACGCGGCGCGCTTCAGATCGACCGGGCCGTCTTCGACCTCGAAGTGCCGGTCCTGGGAATCTGCTACGGGATGCAGCTCATGGCGCGCGACCTCGGCGGCTCCGTCGAGTCGTCGGACCACCGCGAGTACGGTCTCGCCGAGCTCGATGTCATCGCCGACGCCTCGATCCTCGAGGGCACCCCGGCGTCGCAGACCGTCTGGATGAGCCACGGCGATCTCGTCACCCGTGTCCCGGAGGGCTTTGAAGTGCTGGCTCGAACCGCCAACACGCCGGTCGCCGCCATGTTCCACCCGGAACGCCGACTGGTGGCCCTCCAGTTCCACCCCGAGGTTCGCCACACCCCCAACGGCACCGCCATGCTCGAACGGTTCATCGCGCTCGCCGGGGCCCGTCGCGACTGGGACCCCGTGGCGATCCGAAACGAACTCGTCGACCAGCTCCGCGCGGCGCTGCCGAAGGGTCGGGTGATTTGCGGCGTATCCGGCGGCGTCGACTCGTCGGTGACCGCCGTCCTGCTCCGCGAGGCCATCGGAGAGCGGGTCGTGCCGATCTTCGTCGACACCGGTCTGCTGCGAAAGGACGAGGGCGACACCGTGATGCGGAACTTCGCCGGTTTCGGCATCGATCTCGACCGGGTCGATGCCGGCGAGAGGTTTTTCAGTGCGCTGGCCGGCGTCACCGACCCGGAGGAGAAGCGCCGGATCATCGGCCGCGAGTTCGTCGAGGTCTTCGAATCCGAAGCGCGCCGGTTTCCGGATGCGGCGTACCTCGCCCAGGGCACCCTCTACCCCGATGTCATCGAGTCCTCCGGGGTCCGCGGCACCGCGGCGGTGATCAAGACCCATCACAACGTCGGCGGTCTGCCCGAACGCCTCGGTCTCGATCTCGTCGAACCCCTTCGCGATCTTTTCAAGGATGAGGTTCGCAGGGTGGGCGAGGAGCTCGGCCTGCCGCGTGATTTCGTCTGGCGCCACCCGTTCCCGGGGCCGGGACTCGCGGTGCGGATCCTGGGCGAGATCACCCCCGAAAGGGTTGCCACCCTGCAGCAGGCCGACGCCATCGTCATCGGAGAGATCCGCGCCGATGGCCTCTACGACGAGATCTCCCAGGCGCTCTGCGTCCTGCTTCCCGTTCGGTCGGTGGGCGTCATGGGCGACGCCCGGACCTATGAGGAGGTTTTGGCCGTCCGCGCCGTGACCACCACCGACTTCATGACCGCCGACTGGTACCGCTTCCCGCCCGAAACCCTCGACCGGATCGCCCGCAGGGTCGTCAACGAGGTCGGCGGAATCAACCGCGTCGTCTACGACGTGACCTCGAAACCGCCGGGAACGATTGAGTGGGAGTGAGTCCTCAATGATGAATTATGAATGATGAATTATGAATTTCATCGCACCATCGCACATGGTCCCGAGGCCTCGCAAGGCGGGTTCGAGATTCATCATCCATAGTGGAGTGCGTCGTCAAAACCGGCCGAAGCCCTGCGATGTCATTCATAACTCATAATTCATAATTCTCTTCCGGGTCTGCATGCCCATCCATTTCGAATCGTCGTGGTGGTATCATGCGCTCGCCCGCCGGTTCAGCTTTTCACCCGGCGGTTGCCGATCCCTCGGAGGGAACGTCGGCATGCGGTTCCAAGGAGGAAAATCCATGGAAAGAACCAAGGTCGTCATCATGGGTGCGGCCGGGCGCGATTTCCACAATTTCAACTGTCTTTTCCGGGACAACGAGAAGTACGACGTCGTCGCGTTCACCGCGACGCAGATCCCCGACATCGAGAACCGGGTCTACCCGGTGGAGATCGCGGGTTCGCTCTATCCCGACGGCATCCCGATTCTCCCCGAGGCGGATCTCGAGAAAATCATCCGCGATCATGACGTCGACGAAGTGTGGTTCTCGTACTCCGATGTGCCGCACAGCTATGTCATGAACAAGGCCAGCCAGGTCATCGGCTGGGGCCCCCACTTCGGCGTCTGCTCGGCGACGCGGACCATGGTCGAGTCGACCAAGCCGCTGGTTGCCATCACCGCCGTTCGCACCGGCGTCGGCAAATCTCAGACCACCCGCTACGTCTCGCGGTTGCTCAAGAAGCTCGGCAAGCGGGTCGTGGCGATCCGCCACCCCATGCCCTACGGCGATCTCGCCAAGCAGGCCTGCCAGCGGTTTGAAAACTACGAGGATCTCGACCGCCACCAGTGCACCATCGAGGAGCGCGAAGAGTATGAACCCCACATCGACAACGGTTTTGTCGTCTACGCCGGGGTCGACTACGAGCGGATCCTCCGCGAAGCCGAGAAGGAGGCCGACGTCATCCTCTGGGACGGCGGTAACAACGACACCCCCTTCTACAAACCCGACCTCCACATCACCCTGGTCGATCCCCACCGCGCCGGGCACGAGCTCAGCTACTACCCCGGCGAGACCAACCTCCGGATCTCCCATCTCCTCATCGTCAACAAGGTGGACACGGCGGACCCGGCGAAGGTCGAAGAGGTCATCGAAACATGCCGCAGGGTCAATCCCGGCGCCACGACCATCAAGTGCCGGTCGGTGATCACCGTCGACGAGCCCAAGCTCATCAAGGGCAAGCGGGCGCTGGTGGTCGAGGACGGCCCGACCCTGACCCACGGCGGGATGACCTACGGCGCGGGCTGGTTCGCCGCCAAACAGGCCGGCGCCGCCGAGATCGTCGATGCCAAACCGTACGCCGTCGGCACCATCAAGGCGACGTATGAAAAGTACCCCAACGCCGGGGCGATCCTGCCGGCCATGGGCTATGGCGACCAGCAGGTCGCCGATCTTCAGGAGACCATCAACGCCACGCCCGCCGACGTCGTGGTCGAGGGAACCCCCATCGATCTCAAACGGATCATCACCGTCAACAAACCCATCGCGAACGTTCGCTATGAGCTTGAGGAGGTCGAGCCGGGGGTCATCGAGAAGATGGTCAAGGCGGTCTTGTAGTAGGTCGTTGAGACTCGAACCGATGTTCGAATGCGCCCGCTCCGCACCGGAGCGGGCGTTTTCCTTCGACGGCCGTGTAGAATCTCGTGTGTGACTACACGCAGCACCGCCGTTGCCTTCTGGATCGCCGCCTTCATCTTGACGGTGATTCTCGCCCTCTTTCAACGCATGACCGGCCCGAGCCATCCGAAACGCGGCGAGGCGCTGACGCCTGACGGAACCGAGATCCGCTTTCGTCTGCCGCGCAGCCACGGTGGGGAGGGTGGTCTCGCGGTCAACCTCGTTGTACCCGAGAGCATCGGGCACGGGTCGCTCGAGTGGCGCCGGTATCCGACATCGGAGCCGTGGTCATCGGTAGCCATGAGCCGAACCGGCGACGGGCGCCTGGAGGCGACGGTGCCGCACCAACCCCCCGCCGGAAAAGTAGAGTACCGGCTGGTGCTCGACACGACCGGCGGCGAGGTGCTCATCCCTGCCGACGAAGCGGTTGTGGCGCGCTTTCGTGCGAGTGTCCCGGCCTGGGTGCTGATTCCCCACATCCTGGCCATGTTCGGCAGCATGCTGGTGGCGACCTGGGTCCTCCTGGAGGTGCTCCGGCCATCGACTCCGGATCCCAGGCGTCAGGTCGTGATCGCCATGGGGCTGCTGGTCGTCGGTGGCCTCTTTCTCGGACCGGTGGTCCAGAAGTTCGCCTTCGGGGCCTACTGGACCGGCTGGCCCTTCGGCCACGACCTGACCGACAACAAGACGCTCATCGCCTGCATTGCGTGGCTTCCTGCAACGATCCTCGCCATGCGTGGTCGCAGGCTCCTGGCCGCCGTCGTCGTCGGGTGGATCGTGATGATGGGGGTTTTTTTGATCCCTCACAGTTTCCGCGGCTCGGAAATGGACTGGTCCGCGGGTGAGGTCAAGACCGGAGCGGTCCTGCACCACGACTCCTCCGAGGCGCCGGTCTGATCGATTCGTCCCGATGTTATGCTGGTCGGGCATGGGCACCGATGCGGAACATCCAGACAGCAAAGCACACCATCTGCTGGTTCGCAGCGGAAGTCACCGTTGCGCGATTCCGGTCAATGCCGCGAAGCTCGTGATCAGTGCGCCCAGGGTCTACCCGCTCCACGGCTCGGATCCGCGGCTGCTCGGGCTTGCCCAGGTCGCGGGTGAGCCCGTCGCGGTCGTTGATCTCCATGCCCTCCTCGATGAGGAGGGTGGGGCGAGCGGGGGTCATGGGCTGACGGTGATCGTCGGTCAACCGGGCGGAGGATCGTCGCTGGGACTGGCCGTTGACGAGGCCTTCGGCGTGATCCGGGTGGCGAATCCGCAGCCGCCGCGACCGGATGACCCGCGCTGGGTCGCGGGTACGAGTACGGTGGACGATCGGCTCATCTTCATCCTGGACCCGGAACAACTTTTTGTCGCGCCGAGAGTCGGTTGAGAGGGGTGGTGGTCATGCAGGACGAGAGGCGATCGACGATTCTCCGGCAGTGGCTCGGCATGGCGATCTTGATTCTCGTGATCCTCGTCGGCGGAGTCTTGCTCGAGCTCTCGTCCGACGAAGAGCAGGAACAGTGGTACACGGATGCCTGGCTGGTGCTGGGGCTCTCCGCTCTGGTGGCGCATCTCCTTCTGGTCTCGCTGCCGCGGGGCAGGCTCGAGCGAGCCCACCAGGAGCTCGAGGAACGCCACGCCGTTCAGAGCAGAGCCCTGGAAAAGTCGCTGGAAGAAATGCGTCACGGAGACCTCGTCGAGTGTCTCGAATCCATCGACGCATTGCCGCGCGCCATGAACGAGGCGGTCGAGGCCGCGGCCCACGCCATGTCGGCCCTGGTTCAGCAGATTCAGGGGTCGTCGGTGGAGGTCGCCACCAGCGCGAGCACGGTCCACCTGACATCCGCCGAGCTCGTCGAAGCAGCATCGCAACAGGCGGCAGCCGTCGTCGAGATCACGGCCACCACCGAGGAGCTGGCGCGGACCGCGGGCCAGATCGCCGTCAACGCCACCGGACAGGCGAGGTTTGTCGCGCGGGCGCAGGAAGCCGGTAACGCCGGCGCAACCGCCCTCGAGGGCGCGGTCCGCGGGGTCGGGAAGCTGCGCGACGGCATCGAGGCCATCGCCGACCGTGCCGACGTCCTCGGCAAGCGGTCGCGCGAGATCTACCGGGTCCTGGATCTGATCACCGAGATCGCGCAGGAGACCCATATCCTCGCGCTCAACGCCGCCATCGAGGCCTCGGCGGCCGGTCAGCACGGCGACCGGTTCGGCGTCGTCGCGGAGGAGGTCCGGCGTCTTGCCGAACGATCCCGCGAATCGGTGGATTCGGTGCGATCCCTTCTCGACGGTTTCTCGGGTTCCATCCGGTCGGTGGTCGTGGCGACCGAGGAGGGATCCAAGTCGGCCGATCGGGTGCTCGAACAGAGTCAGTCGACCCAGGAGGCCATCGAGCAGCTGCGCTCGGCGCTCGCCGACACCGCCAACGCGGCCCTGGAGATTTCCCTCGCCACCGACGAGCAGCGCACCGCCTCGGATCAGGTGGTCCTCACGTTGCGCGAGATCAGCGAGCTGATCCAGCGAACCGCCGACAGCTTCCAGCAGTTCACCAGTTCGGCCGAACGCCTGACCGGTCTCGCGCTTTCCATCCAACTCCTCACCCAGAGCTTCAGAATCGACTCGGTCCACTCGCTCAAGCACCAGATCATCGGTCTCAGCAATCGGCTGCGGGACTCGACCTCGAACCTCGAGGTGATCGAGGGCACCCTCGCTGATGTCGTGCGGGTTTTCCCGTATATCGAGCTTGCGTATCTCGTCGACACGACCGGCACCATGGTCGCGTTCGAGGTCAACCGCGAGGTGGTCGACGACCACCGGGTCAAGGGCACGGTGTCCGTCGGCCAGACCTTTGCCGACCGGCCGTGGTTCCAAGCGGTCAGTCGCGATCAACGCACCGCGGTGACGCCGACCTATGTCTCGCTCCTGACCGATGATCGTTGTTTCACCATCGCCGCCGCCGTCCGAAACCGTTCCGGCTCGATGATCGGGATTCTCGGGATCGACATCAACGTCCAGAGCTGGACGAACATCTGAGTTCAAATGAGAGGTGATCTCGACGAGCTGCTGCCGCTTTTTCTCGAGGAAGCGGCCTCACGCCTCGATCGCCTGGCGGTTCTCTTCAAGGAGGCGACGACGGATCCCGGGGCGGCCGTCCAGGTTCGACGAGAGCTCCACGCGCTCAAGGGCGCGGGACGTTTGATGGGGCTGTCCGAGATCGCGGATCTCTGCCACCGGGCTGAAGACTGCATGGTGGGGGAGGGGGCCGCCGGGATCGAGGGCGCGCGCTCCATCACCGACCTCGTGGCCGAGATCGTCGATGCGCTGGGCGACCGCGCCAACCGGCCCGCGCCGCCTCCGTTGTTCGCCGCAGAGCCGCCATCGACCGCCGCGGAACCGGTCATCCGCGGCGGATCCGGCGAAATCCGCGTCGCGACCGAGATCATCGACGGTCTGGCGGAGAGGAGCGCCCGGATGCGCATCGCCGCCAAGGCCGGGAACGCCCCGGTTCAGAGGCTCTTCGATCTCGCGACCAGCGCCGAAAGCGCCTACGCAGAGGAGTTTCCCGAGAATGTCCTGGCCGAGATCGGAGCCTCGCTCCGTCGCGCCGCGCTCGAGCTGGAGACCATCGGAAAGACGTTGCACCGCCTCAGCGAAGAGCAGCTCGAGGCTGCCCTCCGACTCCAGGTCCAGCCCTTGCGTCCGTTTCTCCGGACCCTGGCGCGGCACACCAGCGAGCTTGCCCGATCCCTCGGCAAGGACGTCGAAGTCACCACCTCCGGCGGCGATGTCCAACTCGATCGCCGGATCCTCGAAGCCGTGCGCGAAGCGGCGCTCCACCTGGCCCATAACGCCGTCGACCATGGCATCGAGGATCACGAGACCCGCAGCGGCGCCGGCAAGCCCGGCAGGGGGCGGATTCACTTCGGGGCCGAGGCCGACGGCGACCGGGTTCAACTCGTCGTCTGGGACGACGGCCGCGGAATCGATCCCGCAGAGGTGGTCCGGGTCGCGGTGGAGCGGGGACTCGTCAATCCGTCGGCCGCCGCCAAGCTCGCACCCGACGAAGCCTACCAGTTGCTCGAGCTGCCCGGATTCACGACCCGCGATCTCGCAACCGACGTCTCGGGCCGCGGAGTCGGGCTCGATGCGGTTGCGGCCTCATTCCGGGCGAGCGGCGGTGACATCTGGATTCGCTCGGCCCCCGGCGAGGGAACGCGGGTCACCGTCGAGGTTCCCGTCGCCCGCCGTGGAGAACGCGTGCTCGTGGTTCAGGTCGGTGAGCTTCGTCTGGCGATACCGTCATCCGGTGTTCGGTCCTTCAGCCGTCTCCGGCCCGAGATGATCGTCACCGAACAGGTCCGGACCCAGGTTCGCCGCGGCCGCGAGACCATCGGCGCGGTGTTTCTCGCCCCCCTTTTCGGTGAGGTTGCGGCTGACCACACCGTCATGATCGAAATCGCCATCGGTGGGTCGGCGATCGGGATCGTGGTCGACGCCATCGTCGGTGAGGAGGAGGTCTTTGTCCGGCCCCTCCCCGTCGTCGCCGGCGGCCCGGCGACCATCGAAGGCATCGCTCTGCTGTCGTCGGGGCGGCCGGTGGCGGTGCTCTCGCTCCGGCGCCTCGGTCCTCTCGAACTCGGCGAGACCGGAGCCTCCAACTCGGTCGGGAAAGGCCGGGCGAACCTTCGGGTCGTCCTGACCGACGACAACGACGCCACCCGCGAGATGATGCGCCGGCTGCTCGAGGACGCGGGTTTCCTCGTGACCGCGGTGGAGTCGGCCGAAGAGGCGCTTCGGCGAATCGAGATCGAACCCTGTGATTGTGTGGTCACCGGTGTCGAGCTCCCCGGTCTGAGCGGGATCGATCTCACCCGCCGCGTGCGGTCGAGCGACCTCCATGCGGATCTTCCGGTGGTCATCGTCTCAACCAGGGACCGGCCCGCGGATCGGTTGGCGGGTCTCGAGGCCGGCGCCGACGCCTATCTCACCAAACAGGGCCTGCAACCGCAGCACCTCGCCGACCTGATCCACCGAGTCACCCGTGGTTCCCAGCGGGCCCCGGACTGACCGGTGCGCCCAGCGTCGGACCCCGCTACCACTCGACCGCGACCTGGCGTGGCTTCCCGCCGAATCGAGAGACCAGGACACAGCGATTTCGCTTGCCGAAATCGTAGAGATCACGGGTCACCCTGACGTCGTCGCGGCAGTATTCCACAATGAGGTCGATTTCGCCCTGCCGCCACCATTCGAGAGCTTGCAGCCCATCCGCCGACTTGCCCCCGCCCAGGCTGGGAACCGCGACGCTTTCGAGCTTCGGCCGAAAACCGAGCCGGTCCTCGAGGTCGTACATCATGTCGAAGGTCGGGAGTTTCTGAAAATTCTTGTCCGAGTACCCGCGAAGCACTTCGTAGTCGAATCCCTTGATGTTGTACCCGACCACGAGATCGGCCTTGAACAGAAGCTCGATGAGCTCCTGGATGTTGTCTTCGGTGTAAACCAGAAACTCGTCGGTGTCGTAGCGGTAGGCGACCCCCACCGAAACCCCGAGGCGATGCATCTGGCTTCGTCCGCCGACCTCGTCGAAAGACCGCTGGGTCTCGAGGTCGAAGACGACGACCCTTCGCTTCGCCCCGACCTCGCGTTGCGGGTTGTCGTCGTAGAGGCTCATCTGGCCGTCCCAGAGCTCCAAGCGCACCTCCCTTGAAAACGTCGTTTGTCGGCGGGCCGAGCTTAACACGCGCCGCCGCATCTCGCGCCCCGGCGGCGGCGGGCGATGGAGGGTGAAAAATGGCGCGATTTCGGGTCGTGTTGCGGCAGGGAGCCTGCACGGGTTTCGTGCCGGGCCGGTTATACTCCTCGGCGTGGAAGTGAATCCCGATCTCGCCGACTTCATTCCCCTGGGACCGTCCGTCGAATTGCCCTTTTTCTGCGGGCCCCTCGATCTCTTGTTGCATCTGATTCGCAAGAACGAGGTCTCGATCTACGACATCCCCATTCTCAGCATCTGCGATCAGTACCACGAGCACGTCCGCACCATGCAGGAACTCGACCTCGAGGTCGCCGGTGAGTTTCTCTGGATGGCGGCGTGGCTTCTCCAACTCAAGTCGAAGATGCTTCTGCCGAGAACCGAGACCGAGGAAGGGGACCCCAGGGAGGAGCTGGTGGAGCGGCTCCTTGCCTACCGCCGGGTCAAGGAACTGGCCTCGATCCTGCACGACAAGGATCTCGTCCGTCAGTGCATCTGGCCGGCGGGGATCATCGCCGACCTCGATGATGAAGACGTCGAGCTCGACTGGGAGGAGGTCGATCTCCGGCTCTTGGCGGAGACGTATCTCTATGTAATGCAAAGGTTTGCAGCGGCCCACCCGCCGCCGATCCAGGTCATTCCCCTGCGTTACAGCGTGCAGGACAAGATGCGGGAGATCTACCAGCGGATCACCGAGGATGATCTCGTGCCCCTCACACGCCATCTCAATCGGCGGGCGAACCCGGAGGAGGTGGTGGTTCTCATCGTCGCCACCCTGGAGCTGGTCCGTCTGGGCGCGGCCCGCGCGGAACAACGACTGCCGTTTGCCGAAATCTATCTCCGCCGTGGCCGGCGCACCCTCGACGAGGCATCGTTCGAGCCACCCGAACGCGAGGACGCCGATGAATTCTGAGTTTCTCCAGGCTTTGATCGAGGCGGTGGTGCTCACCGCCCGGAGCCCGGTCACACCCGAAGCCGTCTCCATGGCCACCGATCGCGAAATAGGCGAGCGTGAGATCGAAGAAGCGATCGCTGCACTCGCGGCATCGTGGGAAGAGGCCGAGCGCGGCGTCCGCCTCGAGAAAGCGGCCGGCGGATGGCGGTGCGTGACGCCGGCCCAATTCGACCACTATCTTCGGACCTTCCATGGCATCGCGAGCCGGCAGAAGCTGTCCCAGGCCGCCCTCGAAGTCCTGGCCATCGTCGCCCACCGGCAACCGGTCACCCTCCCCGAGATCAATTTCATCCGCGGCGCCAATTCCGCGGCCGTGGCCCGAACCCTCCTCGACAGGAAGTTGATCCGGCTCGCCGGCAGAAAGAAGGTCGTGGGCAAGCCGTTCCTCTATCGAACGACCAAGGAGTTCCTCCTCCATTTCGGTCTCGAGAAAGCCGAGGATCTTCCCGATCCGGAGGATCTTGTCGAGGCCGAGGTCATCGCCGACGCATGAGCGGGCCGCAGTCTCGGAGGCCGTCGATGCGACGGATTCCGGCCGCGGTCCTGGCGTTGACTCTCGCGGCGGTCGGACCCGGTTGTTCGCGCCCGGCCCCGGAACGCGTCGCCCTGGACATCGCAGCAACCTGGACCGACGGACTGCTGTCGAGGGAACCCGGCGAAATCGACATCGGTACCGAGGACGCCCGTCCGTTCCTGGGCGGCGGCTGGTATTACGACGAACGAAACCGGGATTCCGGGGAGACCTTCGTCTGGAGCCGCGGTGCGTCGTCGGAGATCGGATTCCACCTGGGTTGGCGGCGGGATCTCGGGATGGAGATCACCTGCCGTCCGTTCCAGTTCGACGGCTCGACGACCCAGACCCTGAGCCTCGAGCTCAACGGTCAAACCATCGCAGAGCCGCTCGATCTTCGGCCGGCCTCCGCTCGATACGCCGTCGACATCCCGGCATCGGCTCAGGTGGTCGGTCGGAATCGGCTGGTGGCGCGTTACGGCAGGGTCGATGCCCCGTCCAGCGTCACCGCCGGCTCGACCGATCAGCGCGAGCTCGGAGTCGCCTGGTCGGGTCTTCGGTTCTTTCGAGTGGACCCGGAACCGATGCGCGTGGTCGATGGAATGGTCGTCATACCCGCGGGCGCCTCGGCTGACCATTTTCCGGAGCTCGGGCGAAACAGCGTCCTCGCCATCGAGAGCTGCGAATCGATGGGGGAGACACCTTCGATCCTCGAAATCTCGGTCCTCGGTGAGTTCGATGTCGAACCCGAGTCGTGGTCGACGAAATGCGTCGGCGGCTCGGTCGAAATCGGGCTTGCAGAGCGCCGCGGGCTGACCAGATTCCGGTTCGCGACCCGGCCGCAGGACGACAACGGCCCACCGGCGGGCATCCGGCTCCGGCGCCCCCGCATTCTGTCGCCGCGATCCGCCGCAGCTTTGGATGCGTCATCGGTGGCGGAACCCGAACGGCCGACGGCCCGTCCCAATGTGATCATCTATCTCGTCGATGCCCTGAGATCCGACCGGCTGGGAGTCTACGGTTGCGAGCGGCCGCTTTCCCCGCGTCTCGATGCCTTTGCCGCGGAAGGGGTGACCTTCACCGACATGGTCGCCCAGTCTTCCTGGACCAAGGCGGCGGTGGCCTCGATCTTCACCGGTCTCTGGCCGCGGGCGCACGGGGTCAACGGACCCGACGACCAGCTCCCGGAGTCGCTGCCGACGCTGCCCGAGATCTTCCAGGCCGCCGGCTACCAGACCGGCGCGGTGGTGGCCAACGCCTATGTCGGGCGGCCCTTCGGTTTCGCTCGCGGTTTCGACTACTTCGAATTCATCGAGCACCACCGGGGACGGTCGGAGGTCATCGCCGATCGGATCGAACAGCTGCTCGACGCACGGCGGGACACGGCCCGTCCGTTCTTCCTCTATGTCCACACCATCGACCCGCACGCGCCCTATGCGCCCCCGTCTCCCTTTCTCGAGACCTTTGCCCCCAACGTGATCGACCCGACCGTCGGCGAGGTCGAGACGGTGCGCGGGCTCGTGCTCGGAACCGTGGCGCCGAGCGCCGCTCTCGGCCGCGACCTTCGCGACCTCTACGACGCGGAGGTTGCGGCCAACGACGCCAGTTTCGGCCGGTTGCTCGACAAACTCGAGGAGACCGGAGAGCTCGACAACACCGTGGTCGTCTTCACCTCGGATCACGGCGAGGCATTCGGCGAGCACGGCAGCTGGACCCACGGACTCGACCTCTACAACGAAGTGCTGTCGGTGCCGCTGGTAATGCGGCTCCCCGGCGGCGCGGCGGCGGGAACGCTCGTATCGATTCCGGTCCAGCACCTTGATCTGATGCCGACCCTCCTGGATCTGTGCGCCATCGAATCACCGGGCGAGCTTGCGGGTTCGGCGCTCATCGATGCGTCAGGCGTGGTCAAGGTCGGTTCGAATCGGACCATTTTCGCCTACCTCGACTACTGGGGGAAGACAGGAGCCGCAGCCCTGCGTGACGGCTGGAAGCTCATTCAACCCCTGTCGGCTGACTTCGGTTCGGAAATCGAGGTCTACCGCCATGTTGAGGACCGAATCGAGGCGAACGATCTGGCGGTCCCGTCAGCGGTCCGATCGGGTTGGCTGCTGGCGCAGCTGACCGTGGCGATGCGAGCGGAGGGCGCGAGCTCGGCGACCGAGGTCGATCCCGAAACCCGGGCTCAGCTCGAAGCTCTCGGGTATATGCACTAACGAGCCGAGGAGGACGACATGCCGGAAGACCATCTCCAGCCCAAGAGCCGGGTGCTCATGATGCCCCGTGACACCAACGCGGCCGGGACGATTTTCGGGGGAGTGATCCTGTCCTACATCGACCAGGCCGGTGCCGAAGAAGCGATCTGCCAGGGCGCTCGCCGGGTGGTCACAGTGGCCATGAACCAGGTCGTTTTCCACGCGCCCGTTTATGTCGGCGACCTGGTTTCGTTCTACACCGAGCTCGTCGCAGTCGGTCGAACATCGGTCACCGTCAAGGTG
>JAHECW010000189.1 GCA_024641545.1 Acidobacteriota bacterium | reverse complement strand
GGCGGTGGAGGGTCCCCTTCGAGCGGCCACAACCTGACCGTGCCATCGTTCGAGGACGAGGCGAGCCAACTCCCATCAGGAGAAAACGTCAGGCTGTTGATCGATCCGTCGTGCTTTCGAATTGAAATCGGAAATCGCTCCGTGAGCGGCCAAAACGCGAGCCCGACAGCGTCACCCGTGGCCAACCAGCCGCCTCGTGGGTTGATGGAAACACCTTCGGTTCCCCCAATGTCACCCCGACTGAGGACGACAGGGTCGGCATCATATGGCGCATCGATCGACCAGGTACGAAACTTGAGGTCAAGTCCGCCCCTCGCCAATTGCCTGCCGACGGTATCCCATAGCGGTTCACCGAATTGGTTGGGGCCAAGGTTGACCCGCCGGAGAAATCGCGGCGAGTCTCCCGCCAGGGACCAAACCCAGCACACAAAGTTTCCGTCCTCCAAGGAAGCTGCCTCAAAAAGCGAACCGTCCGGGGAGAACCTGAATCGTGGGCTCGTTGTGGGTCCTTGAAATATTGCGGGCGGCGATAACTCGGTGAGATTCCAGAAACGAAACTCGCCATCCTCCGCCGCGGTGGCAATGAATCGGCCGAGGGGATCGCAAGCAAGGTCATGGATCAACCCGTCGTGTCTGCCCAGAAGCCGAGGCGGACCAAGATCGTGATCAAGGACATCGATGACATAGATCTCGCCCCCGGTGACAACTCCAAGCCACGCGCCGGCTCGAGGGTCGAGTGCGGCGACTGTGGTCCATTTTCCGGCTTCATTCCTTTCGGTCTTGAAGTCCAGGGTGCCGAGGTTCTCGTGCGTTCCGTCGAACCAAAGGGCGTCAATGTTGATGCGATCTTCATCGCGGATCAAGAGCAGTGCCCGTCGCCTGTCCGAGTCCACCACGCTCCCCCAATGCACCCGGGGTGTTTCCAAGCTCGTCTCGGCGAGGGGCTGTTTCTCGACTCCCGACCACACCACGTATTTGATGGAGGTTTCGGAGTCAGGGCCAAAGGAAACGAAATGCCCGGTATCCGTGACCGCAGTGATTCCAATCCACGGCGCACCGCTGTGCTCGTCTTCCAAATACTCGCGGGTTCCATCAGCGTGAAAGATGCTCAGGCGGCTCTCCCCGGCCTTCGCCGTGTGCTGCACCTGCACCAACCATCGGCCATCCGGACTGAAGCGGTTGCCCCAATCATGATTCTCCACGGCAACGAGGGCTGTCGGACCCTTCCAGAGTGCCTCGAGGGCCAGCCGACGGGCCGCAGTACTCTCGGCATGCTCGAGGCTGGCGATGGCGTGAGCGACCGTTGCGGATGGGTATGAATCGAGTTCGAGTTGGCCGAGAGACAGGAGATTCGCCGCCTCGGCCCGGCGGGCCTCGCGCACGCTGCGCTGCCAGAAAGAACCGACAACCGCGAGGCCGGCAACGAGCGCTGTTATCACCGCGGCCACAATTAAACGGCGTCTGCGACGGCGACGTCCGGCGAACACGGTCATCGCTGAGGCGAACGCCTCCTCCGTCCCTGTCAACCCGCCGGGATAGCGCTCGCGCCACAGTTGGTATTCGCGGTAGGCGGTGCCGGTCCAGAGGCGATCGTCCTGCCGGCCGTGCTCGTCCCAGGCGCGGGCGCTCTGGCGCAGCTCGTCGCGGAGCTGGGCGCCCTCCTGGTCCTGGGTCTGCCAGCGGACCAAACGCGGCCAGTTCGCGAGAAGGGACTCGTGGATGATCTCGACGCGGCGGGTGGGCTCGTGCTCGTCTTCGCGAACCTCGTAGGAGGTCAGGAGCCGGGCGTCGATGAGTTCGCGGAGAACCTCGGCCGCCGCGTCACGGGCGGGTGAGGAGTAAGGGAGTGAGCGCTCGCTGCCAGGGGTGAGGAGTGAGCGCTCGCTTTGCTCGCTGTGAGACGTAAGACGTCTTACTCCTAACGTCTTACTAGCGACCGAAGGGAGCGCTGACCTCTCGAACACCGACAACAGCTCATCCCACTCGCGGACCGCCCGGGTGCCCTCGGAGGTGACGAGGTTGCGGAAGAGCTCGCGGACAATCGGGATTCGTTTGACGCCAATCCGGTCCACCGTTGCCTCGGCGTGTCTTGCCAGTGCGCCGCCGACGCCGCCGATGTCGTGGTAGGACTGGCGGGTGAGGAGGCCGGTCTCGCGGTCTCGCTTCTCCCACAGCCTGGCGAGTGCGAAGGCGAGGAGCGGCAGCGCGCCGCGCTCGCCCTCGACCTCGGCGAGGATCTCCTCGACGAGGTCGTCGTCCTCAAAGCGATAGCCGCATTTGGTGGCGGGTTGCACGAGTGCGCGACGGAGGTTGCCGCCGGTCGGCGGGTCGAGCACGGTGAGGTCCTGGAAGACGGTGCGCAGTGCTTCGTGAGCGTTGCACGAGGCGGCGAAGTCGTCCCGCATGGACACGACCACGTGGACATCGGTTTCCAACGGCAGCCTGCCCAGCAAGGCCGCATACCGTTTCTGCTCGTCCTTCGAGTTCAGCGTGAACAATTCTTCGAATTGATCGACGATCAGAATCGCGCCTTTGCGTCCTTCCCGCCAGCTCGCCACAGCATCGACGACCATGTCCGGGTTGTCCGGATCGGTGACCAGCCCCCGTAGGGCATCTGATCCACCGGTGAGCTCGGAAGTCAGCGCGCCGCGGAGCGAGGGGATTGCTGCGTTTCCGGGAGTGCACCGGATGATCGCCCAGTTCGGTGGGGCGTTCGGCGTGAGACCCGCTCTGATGAACGAGGTTTTTCCTGCCCCGGAGGGTCCCATGATTCCGAGGACTCTCGGCGGTCCCTCGAGCTTGCGCCACATCCGCTCGACCTCGGCCTCGCGGCCGAAGAAGAACTCGGCGTCCGATTCTGTGAAGGAAGCGAGCCCGGGGTAGGGGTGGAGGTCGTCGGCGCCCTCGACGCGCAGCGTCACGTCCTCGAGCTCACGGATGAGGGTGTGGGCCGAGTTTTGGCGGCGTGCACGGTCGCGGGCGACGGCGCGTTTGATGACCGGCGCCCAGGGTGAGTCCGGCACCTGAGCGGGTTCTGATCGCACGTCCTTCCACAGGCTCTGCCTCGACTCGTAGCTCTTGATGCCGTCGGGGCTGACCATTTCGGCGAGGACGACGCCGGCGGAGTAGACATCGGCTCTGGCGTCCACATCCTGCCCGGCGGCGTGCTCGGGGGCCATGTAGGCCGGCGTGCCCGACACCGATCCCGCGCCGCTCTCTGGTCCACGGGCCAGGCCGAAGTCCATGACGACGACACGCCCCGCACGGGTGAGCATGATGTTCTCGGGCTTGACATCGCGGTGGACGAGCCCGGCCTTGTGGATCGCCTCGAGCCCGGAGAGAAACTGCGAGGCGATGTCCTGCGCCTCCTTGAGCTCGAGCGGCCCGCGTTCCTGGAGCACGCCGAGCAGGGTGGCTCCATCGACATACTCCATCGACACCAGTTCGCGCCCGTCGATCTCGATGAGGTCGAAGATCCGGCAGACGTTGGGCGACACGACCTCGCGGGCCGCCCTGACCTCCTGACGCAACAGCTCGAGCCGCCGCTCGCTTTGGAAGAGATCGTCACGAAGCGCCTTGAGTCCGACCTCGACCCGCAGCTTGAGATCGAAGGCCCTCCAGACCTCGCCCATCCCTCCCCGGCCGAGCATCTCGAGGACCTCGTAGCGCTCGCCGAGCACCTGCCCGGTGGTGAAGAAACCGAGGCCTTCGGGGAGGTCGACGGTCGCACCCTCCGCCTCGGTGCGCGTCACCGGCTGATCGCCTTGAGAGTCCTTCTCATTCATTGTGTCGTCTCGATTTCTCACCCGATTGTACACCGGGGAAGGCAACACTCCGGCAACGACTTCAAACAGCGGGCGGGAAACCCGCTACCACCGCGGCGTTCGATCTTTGTAGGGACAAGCATCCCTGCTTGTCCTTCAGAGTCCTTGACTATCCGACGGCGTCACGGGCGTGAAGAGACGTCAGATCGCAAGCTGGAAGCTTGCGGCTACAACAGACCGCAAATAATTGCAAATTAAGAATTTAGAATTGAGAATTCAAGCCTGAACCCGACGCAGAATCACCAGCGTCCGGTCGTCGTGGTAGGGCACGCCCCGAACGAACTCGTCGACGGTTTTGTGGATCGCTTCCGCCATCTCATCGACGGGAAGTTCTCGATGCTCGACGCAACACCCGCCGAGGCGTTCGCGGCCGAACTCCTCCTCGTCGGGGTTCGCGGCCTCGGTGATGCCGTCGGTGTAGAACACCATGGTGTCGCCGGGTTCGAGCTCGGCCTCGGAGGCGGTGTAGGTGGCGTCGGGCATGAGCCCGAGCGGCATCCCCGTCGGCATGAGCCACTCGACCTCGCCCGAGGTGCGGATGATTGCCACCGGGTCGTGCCCCGCGCTGGCGAAGTCCAGGTGGCCGGTGTCGGGTGTGTAGAGACCGAGGAATGCGGTCGCGAAGGACTCCGGCGGTGTCTTAACGTTCATCTGCGGCGACACCCGGGCGAAGACCTCCGCCGGTGGGTGCCCCTCACCGAGGTAGGCGAGGCAGAGAGCATCGACATAGCCGGTGAGCAATGACGCGGCGATGCCCTTGCCCGAGACATCGGCGATGATGACCGCGACATCGCCGTGGTCCTTGCGCTCAACGACCTGGTAGTAGTCGCCCGAAACCCCGCGAGAGGGGATGTTCCCGCCGTAGAGCTCGACCCCCGGAGTGTGCGGCATCTCGGCGGGGAGGAAGTTGACCTGGATCCGTCTCGCGAGGGCGACATCGCGTTCGAAGCGCTCCCGCTCCACTGCCTCCTCGGCGAGGGCGAGGTTGCGCATTCGTAGGCCCATGGCCGACGCGATGACGACGAGCAGCTCCATGTCCTGCTCGCGAAAACCACGATCGACCAGGTTCGAGCTGAGGACAATCATCCCCACGGTGCCCCTGGTCGTCAGCAGGGGAGCGGCGACGAGGCTGCGCACACCGGCCGCGAGCAGGCTCTCGGCCCGCAGAAACCGTTCGTCGGTGATGGTGTCGTTGACGACAGCCGCCATGCCTTTGTCGATCACCTCGCCGGCCAGGCTGTGTGACTCCGGAAAATCTTCTTCGGTGGTTCCCCTGGGACGGCTGGCCACCCGCACCAGGACGCCATCCTCGAGGAGGAAGATTGCCCCGTTCTGCGGCCGGAGATGGACAAAGACCCGATCCAGCACCCTGTCGAAGAGCTCCTCGAGCACGATCGATTCGGAAAGCGCCTGGTGAACGTCAACCAAAACCCGGAGCTGATCGGCGGCCCGCCGAAGCTCCTCGTGGTCGGCGGTGTCCGGCCGCGACAGCGCTTTTTTCGACTCGCCGAGGATCTTCTCCGCGGAACGAAAGATCGAGCGCGCGCCGGAGTCGACGGACTCGATTGGTCGGTCGTCGCCGCAGCGGACCTCGATGATGGACGCCGAGATGCCGATGACGTCGCCGGGACTCACAGCGGTCGGTCCCGAGATCTTGGAGCCGTTGACAAGGGTGCCGTTGCGCGACCCGAGGTCCTCGATGAACCACTCGTCATCCTGGCGGTAGAGACGGGCGTGCCGGCGGGAGAGGAATCGGTCGGCGATGGACACGTCGGCCGAGGCCGAGCGCCCGATCACCACCGAGTCGAACTCGACGGCGATCTCGAAACGATCGCCGTCGGCGGGCCGGATGTCGAGCTTGATCACGGTTTTACGATTATGGCAGGGGCGAGGGCGACCGGCAAGGCCGGAGCCCGGCAATTCACCGCGCCAGGGCGTTGATCTGCCAGAGATCGCGATCGTTCATGTTGACGATCGGATTGAGAGCGAGCAACCCGGTTGGTCCGATGGCCTTTTCGAGGTACGCGACTTCGATGAGTTTGTCGTCGATCTCGGGATCTGGCGGCAGGGTGAACCCGGCGTTTCGCGCCAGCAGAACCCCCTTGGCCCGGATCGAGAGCTCGGCCCGGAGCCGCACCAGGCAGAGCATATCGGCCACCGTCGGACGTGGGAAGCGTTGTCTGAGTTCCTCGAGAAAGGCGCCGATCCGGCTCTCCGACACCCGGCCCTCGCCGATGAGCTCGAGAAGTTCGGCATCGGTGTCGAAGCCCACCCCCAGCCACTCCCGGGTGCTTCGTTCGCTGACGTGGAACACCACCAGGAAGAACGCCGGCAGAACGGCCAGGATCAGCACGGTCGAGACATAAGGAGAGAAGAAGAAGTGGTTGAAGATCGAGTGCAGCGTCCACGCCACGACAAAACCGGGTACGAAGGTCCAAGCGCGGACGCGGCCGATTCTGTCCGCGAGCACCTTCGAGACCATGGCGAAGATGGCGGTGACGCCGCCGTGCATGACCGCCGTGCCGAAGCCGCGCACCACCCACAACGCCAGACCGCGGTCCTCGAGGGCGAAGAAGTAGGCGGGATTCTCGACCAGGGCGAAACCGGCACCGACCGCGAAGCCGAAGATCGCGGCATCGACGAGGAACCCGACTCGACGCCTGAGCAGAAGAAACACGATCACTGCGCCTTTGAGGAGCTCTTCGATGGCCGGGGCGATGATCCGCGCGAGCCATCCGGTTTCGATCTGCGTGTGATCGAGGATCGCTCCGTTGAGCTCGATACCGAGCGCTGCGGCGAGGGCGCCCGCGGCGATGAGGACGGCCACCCACCGAGGCCGGACGAGCTTGTAACCGTCGAGGAGGATCAGGGTGATGAGAAATGAGAAGACCGGCAGAAGACCGAGGAGGATCCGCACGCCGGTTTCCATGGGGGTCATGGGGACGAGATTACCAGCTCCCCGCTGGTCGATGGCAAGCAGGATGCTTGCCGCTACAACGAAGCAAAGGTGGGCAAGCAGGGATGCTTGCCGCTACAAGGGAGCGGGGAATTGAAGCCGCAAGCTTCCAGTTTGCGATCGTTCCCGGGAGCGTTTGTAGGCGAACAGGGATGCCTGCCGCCAAAAGGACGAGGCATTTTGTAGCCGCAAGCTTCCAGCTTGCGAGATGCAAAACACCGCTAAAGGATCTTGAGCGAGATCATGAACTCGTTGGACGCCTTCATCCCCTGCGAGAATGCCTGCGCATAGCCGAGCGACAGGGTCATGTCGAGTCGCGAGAGCACCCCGAACCGCAGATCGAGCTGGAAACCGACATTGCCGACCTCGCGGCGCTCGCTCGCCTCGTCCCAACTCGTCACGATGCCGGTGGTGAAGAGCGACGGCCGGATCCAGGTGATGAAGAACCCCGGCGTGCCCACCTTGCGGAAACGGATCGGCGGCAGGTTCCACTCGAGCATCGCCTTGGTGAAGGTCTGGCCGGAGACGGAGTTCAGGTCGACCCCGGGGAAGCTGTACCACTGGTGGTAGCGCTTGACGGGCCCGTCGTCGACGTAGTTGTTGCCGAAGCCGCCGAAGTAGAAGGAGGCAAACGGGTCGTCGGCATCGCCCCAGGCATAGCCCGCATCGGTGCGCAGCCAGAGGGACGAGTGCTTGACGGGCAGCGCGAAACCGATGTCGAAGGCGCCGCGGAGCTGCGGGACCGCCCGGCTGTTGACATAGTTGTTGGTCCCGACGATCTTCCAGGTGTGGCCCTTTTCGTCGTCGACGTGGCCGAGCGATGAGCGCACGTTCGAGTAGGAAAGCGCGGCCTCCGTCCACCACAGCTTGTCGTAGGGCGAGGCGATGTTCTGATAACCGGGGACCTGGTCGAGGCCGCCGTAGAACGCGGTGTCGACCTCGAGCAGGAGTTCGCGCGGTGAGTCGTAAATGAGGCTCTTGTGCCAACCGAGCTCGGCCGAGTAGCCCTTGAGCCCGTAATAGGTTGGGCCGAAGAGATCGTAGAAATCGGCGTTGTTGTACTTGAGCGCGGCGGTCCAGTTGTAGCGCTCGTACTCGAGCTTGGCGTGCAGGCGCTCGTCGGAGGGTAGCGTGTTGTCGGGGGTGTAGGACGCGGAGAAGAAGACTCGGTTGAGCATGAGGGGGTCGGAGAAGTTGATGCGAACGCCGAGCCCCGGCGACCCACGGTAGCCCTGGAGGATGGGGTAGACCGACTCGACGCCGATGTCTTTGAACCCGTGATAGTCGCCTTTTTCGACACCGACCTCTTCGAGATCGATCTCCGCCGGCGAGCCCACCGACCACTCCTTGACAACCGGGTGCTTCTCGACGATCTGCTGGCCGAGGAAGGTGATGGGGGCGACGTCCTCGAGCGGCTTCGCCTCGATGGTCGCGGGCACGAATCCGGAGCCGGTGTAGCGGAAGACGATGAGCTTGTCGTCACCCAGGGGAATCGGACGGAAAAAGCCGGTCTCGGTGTTGCTCACCGCCTCGACCTCGCCGGTGGCGAGCTCGTAGCGGAAGATGTTGGACGCGCCGGTGTAGTAGGTGCTGCCGTAGAGATAGCGCCCCTCGGGCGAGAAGACGAAGTTCGACGGAATCGTCGTGCCGAAGCCGTGCTGCGCGACCGGTGTGACGTCGCCCGCGATGAGCGCCGCCGTGGGCCAGACGTTGAGGGTGTGGCGGCCGTCGATTCCGCCGATGGAGGCCGAAAGCAGGGCGCCGTCCGGCGAAATGTCGAGATCGTAGATGACCTCGCCGTACGGCCACGAGTGGATCTGCTCCCACTCGTTCCAGGGGTGGGGGATCCGCACCAGGGTGGCGAAACCGTTGAAGTGACGCACGCCCCAGATCGAGCGGTCGGCCGGGTTGAATGAGAGATCGCCGATCCTCGCGTCCTCGAGGAGCACCTCTGATTTTCCCGTCTCGGGGTCGATGACCCGGAGATCGCGAAAGGAGAGATTGTCGGTCGTGTAGAAGATCTGCTTGCTCTCGGAGTCGTACGCCACCGAGGTCACCGTGTAGATGACCGGCTCTTTGATGTCGGTGATCTTGTCGATCCCACCGTCGTCCACCGAGATCGAGCCGAGGTGGGCGACCACCCCGGGGTAGTTGAAGGCGGCGTAGATCTTGCCTTCGTCGGGGTCGAAAAACGCGCTCGACACCGAGCCCAGGGCCTGCGGCGAGAGATCCGTGGCCGGGGTGATCGGGTACTGGCGGATGGCCTCGAGGTTGGCGCGCTGGAACTCGTGCTCCCAGGCGATCCACTCGGCCCACGCCTGGCCCAGCTTCTTGCCGTAGATGTGCTCGAACTGCGTCGCGAAGTAGGCGTTGCTGCCGTCCGGGCGCGAGACCCACTCGATGACGCTTTCGGGTCCGTACTCGTATGCCAGATACGACATGAAGCGGGTGCCGTAGAGATAGGAGTTGACCTCGACCTGGAAATCGATCTTGGTGCCCTCGGACACCAGGCCCAACGGGGTGTAGAAACGACTGTCGTCGCGAACCATGGAGCGGAAGACCATCTCGTCCCACGCCCCCTGGGCGCGCCCCATGCCGCCCGCCATCCAGGTCTCGACAAAGACCGCGATGCCCTCGTGGTACCAGCGGGGGGCGGCGTCCCGGGGGGTCGTCAGATAGGCGAAGAGGATGGTCCCGGGGTTGTCCGTGCTCGGCTGCACCTTCCCGGCGAAGAAC
>JAHECW010000304.1 GCA_024641545.1 Acidobacteriota bacterium | reverse complement strand
CCCACCTCTGTCGCCTCACCGCCCACCGGCCCCCAGACCGCGGAGCCGCCGAGAGCTGGACCAAAGTCGCCATCACCCCCGGCCTCGAGCTCGCCGCCCGCGACCCGGACCACCACGCCCGCACGCTCCTCGACCGCATCGCCGAGAAGCTTCGCCGCACGCTCTCCGATTCGTTTAGCCGGCGCTGATCCGTTCCCGCCGGCGATGGTCCGACGAGAGCCCATCAGTGCAGACGAGACGCCCGCACTACAAAGAACCGACCGCACCTTGCAGCGCCGGCGTCTCGCCGGCGATGATCCGATCCCGCATGCGCCAACAACCAATTCAGGCCTACAATCAAACCAAGGAGCCGCCCATGCCCGACCGTGCCGCAAACCCCACCGACTGGAACACCAAACCGCTTCCGGACCGGCACTCCCATGTCGCCCTCAACCGCGCCTTCACTCCCGACGAGCTCGCCCGCATCCGACACGGCCTCATCCCCGAAGCGATGGAGGACAAGTGGTTCGTCTACTGGCTTGACGACCAGCTCTACGTCCACCGCAGCTGGACCGGGTTCTGCACCTACATCGTCGACTTCACCGTTACCGACGACGGCGCCGCAATGACCGGCGCCCGCATCAACCGCGATCCCGACCAGTACAAATCCACCGACGATGACTACGACTCGCGGATGATCTCGTTCCTCATCGACGTCCTGCTCCTTCACCGGCCCGCGTCGTTCCCCGCCACCCAGGCCTCACCCGAAGACCAGGCCCTCGAGCAGTGGAGCGTGGTCGGCCGGGCCTCGATCGGCGAACATCCCGAAGGCGGCCAAGACGACGACTGAAGAAAGAACACGAAGAATGTGAAGGGGGCGCCCATCCTTCGCACTCATCCAAGGCAATGGGCCTCGGACGGGATGTGACCGGGGTCATTGTGCTCGGATTCCGATCTCAACCATTCTGAGTCAGCGAATCGTTACCGATAAACGAGTTTCGGAACTCATCAGGATGGGGGGGCACAACCATGGACAGCATCGGTCGAGAGGTGAATCGTGTCCAGGCGCCGGCGAATCGCCGAGGGGGCGGGCCGACGGTGTTTGGTGGTCGGTATTTTCGAGCCGGGCGCCTGCTGGTAACAGGCTGCGTTGTCGCCGCATCGGTGGCGAGTTTTGGCGCCGAGTCGGGCTCGTCGAGCAGTGCGAGTCGCGGATTGAGGATTCTCGAAGAGCGCCAGTGCCTCACCTGCCACTCGATTTCCGGTGAGGGCGCCGGCACGGCCGCCGATCTCGGGAGGAGATCGATCACGTCCGAGCACTCGCCGGCGGGGCTTGCCGCGCTCATGTGGAACCACGGTCCGACCATGTGGGAGCAAATGCGGCAGCGATCGATCGAGGTGGCGCCGCTTGCCACATCGGACGCCGACGATCTCTTCGCCTATTTCTGGTCGCTGCGCTACTTCGACCCGCGGGGCGAGGCGATCCGGGGCAAGCGCCTGTTCGCCGAGAAACAGTGTGCGACCTGCCACCGGCTGACATCGGAGGTCGCAACGAGCGATGCTCCGCCGGTGGCCGATTGGGCCGGTCTTTCGGACCCGGAGCTGTGGGCCCAGCAGCTTTGGAACCACTCCAGCGCGATGGAGCGCGCGATGGCCGCGCGGGGCATGGAGTGGCCCGAGTTCACCGAGCAGGAGATGGTCGATCTGCTGACCTACCTTCAGAACCTGCCCACCACGCGGCACGACGACCGCCGGTTCGACCTCGTACCGTCACCGGCCGGCGGAAGGATGTTCAGCGCCAAGGCGTGCGGCACCTGTCATTCATTGGATGTGGCGTCATCCGGCAAGGGCTCGCTGAGGGGTTCCCGGAAAGATTACGGCACCGTGACCGGTTTTTCGGCCGCCATGTGGAATCACGCACCGATCAGCCACACCCAGGGTTCGACCCCGGGTCATCAGGACGAGTCATTCACCGTTGACGAAATGGGCGACTTGATCTCCTACGTGTACTTCAGTGGTGGCTTCGAAGAGAATGGTAACCCGGCCAGAGGCCGCAGCCTGTTCGTCAAGAAGGGCTGTCAGTCATGCCACGGCGAAAGCGACGGCCCGTTCGCCGCCGGCCGACCGTTCTCAGCCGCTTCCATGGCGTCCGCGGTTTGGTCACACGGCCCTGAGATGTCCAGCAAGATGCAAGCAAGCGGACGCGAGTGGCCGACGCTGACCGACCGTAACGTGGCCGATCTGGTCGCGTTTTTCAACGAATCGCCGTGACCGATCGGAGCCACGTACACGTTTCCAGACTTGTCGCACGGTCAGTGTGAAGCCGGAGCTCTCATGAGGTCGCGGTTCGTCGTGTTGCCGAAAGGCTGGTCGCTCGATTTTCGATGAGCCGACCTGGGGTGGGATGAGGCCCTTCGCGAGGTTCTCGAGCACCTTCGGGCCGCCGGCAGTCGGACACCGCGCCGGTAACGAGGCCCTGTTGTGGTGCGGGCGTCCCGCCCGCAGGAGCCGATGATCTTCGGGCACTTCAACGCGAGCAACGCAGGCGAGACGCCCGCGCCACAATCTGCCGCAACACCGTTGTAGGGCCGGCGCCCCCGCCGGCCTCGCACGCGTTCAC
>JAHECW010000188.1 GCA_024641545.1 Acidobacteriota bacterium | reverse complement strand
CCGGCGGGGGCGCCGGCCCCACAATGGATCCCAGCCTCCCGGTGCAACCGCGACAGCGACCGGGGCAGCGGCAAACCTCCACCGGGGCGTGCCGGGTTTGACAATGTGCCCCAGAAGCCTGCCGGCTCTGCGCCCCCTCCCGCACATTGTCATACCGGGCAACCCTCGCGGCACAGCGCACCGGTGCATCTCTCCCGGCCGCGAAACAGGCCGCCGGCGTGAGATCAGCGTGGTCGCAGCCCTTCCCGGTCTGCTCTCCGACCACGCTGATCGCGCGACGCCGGGCCGCCGCAGGCGGCCCGGAAGGCCGGAGTTCCAGGAAGCCCCGTGCGCGGCCCGGAAGGCCGGGCTTGAGGGACTCCCTCCAAGGCAAAGGCAACCGGATGCCGCACCGCGTCGCGGCGCGTGACATCCCGGCCAAGCACCGCAAAGTACTTTCCTGTTTGCAGATGTATTCGATCCGCGCGAGACGCGCCGGCGCTGGTTTCGGCTGCCGCCACCCCACCCTTGCCAACTCGCGGCAGATGTTGGAGAATGAATGAGTGTTCATTCATCACATGCCCACCCATTCCCGGCCGGGGTTCGGGAGGCGGCTTCAACCAATGACATCGGGAGGTTGATCCATGCGCAAACAGATCCGACGAGCCGCGGTGCTCGGAGCCGGCGTCATGGGCTCCGGGATCGCAGCCCATCTCGCCAATGCCGGGATTCCGGTATTGATGCTCGACATCGTGCCACCGAAGTTCACCGACGCCGACGCGAAAATGGGTCTGACTGAAAGCGACCCGAGATTTCGCAACAAATTCGCGCTGGCCGGACTCGACGGCATCAAGAAGTCAAAACCCGCGGCCCTCTATTCCAATCGGTTCCTGCCGCTGATCGAGATCGGCAATTTCGAAGACGATTGGGCGAGGCTCGCCGAGTGCGATTGGATCGTCGAGGTCGTCGTCGAGAGACTCGACATCAAGCAGAAGGTCTTCGCCCGCCTCGACGAGATCCGGAAACCGGGCGCCATCGTCTCGTCGAACACCTCGGGCCTGTCGATCAAGGGAATGACCGAGGGTCGTTCCGACGACTTCAAGAAGCACTTCCTGGTCACTCACTTCTTCAATCCGGTTCGCTATATGAAGTTGCTGGAGTTGGTGGCGGGGGAAGAAACCGCCCCCGAAATCGTCGATTTCTTCACCGATTTCGGCCGCTTCCGGCTCGGCAAGGGCATCGTCTTCGGCAAGGACACCCCGAACTTCGTCGGCAACCGCATCGGCGTGTACGGCATCGTCTCCACTCTCCGCCACATGATGGAGATGGGCTACGAGGTCGACGAGGTCGATGCCATCACCGGACCGGCGATGGGGCACCCGGGCAGCGCGACCTTCGGGACTTCCGACCTCGTCGGTATCGACGTCATGGCTCACGTCATCAACACCATCGCCGAGGGCTGTGCCGATGACGAGGAGCGGGAGCTCTTCACCGTCCCTGATTTCGTCAAGACGATGATTGCCGACGGTGCGCTCGGCCGCAAGAGCAAGGACAAGGGCGGCTTCACCGGCATCCAGAAGAACCCCGATGGATCGAAGACCAAGCTCGTCCTCGACTGGAAGACCGGCGAACGCCGACCGAAGGCCTCCTACAAGTACCCTTCGCTCGGCAAGGCCAGAAATACTCACAACGTTCGCACCCGGATCAAGGATCTGGTCGGTTCGGACGACCGCGCCGGAGCCTTCGCCTGGGCGCTGCTGCGCGACACCCTGGCGTACACCTCGCGCCGCGTCGGCGAGATCTCGGACACCCTCGTCGACATCGACAATGCCCTCAAGTGGGGCTTCAACTGGGCGCTCGGGCCGTTTGAGACATGGGACGCGCTCGGCGTCGCGACCGCCCTCGAACGGATGAAGGCCGACGGCGTCGAACCCGCCCCGTGGGTCGCCGAAATGGTCGAGGCCGGTCACGAGAGCTTCTACACCGAGTCGGCCGACGGGCGGAAGGTCTACGACCCGGCCGGCAAGACCTATGTCAAAGAACCCAAACCGGAAAGCTTCATGGTCCTGCCGCAGATCAAGATGGACTCCAAGAAGCTCGTCTTCGGCAACCAGGGCGCCTCGCTCGTCGACATCGGCGACGGCATCGCCTGCGTCGAGTTCCACTCGACCCTGCAACCCAAGCTCAATCCGGTGGACGAATACATCACCGAGGTGATGACCAAGGGCGTCAAAATCGCCGAGCGTGATTTCCGCGGGCTCGTCATTCACCACCAGGGTGAGAACTTCTCCGCCGGCGCCAACCTGCTGATGATCCTCGAGGCCGTCCAGGCCGATCAATGGGCCCTCCTCGATGAGATGATCCGGGTCTTCCAGGGCCTGACGACCGGGCTCCGCAAGGCGTCGATCCCCGTCATCACCGCCCCCTTCGGCTTCACCTTCGGCGGCGGATGCGAGATCACCATGGGCGGCGACCGGGTCTGCGCCGCAGCCGAGTCCTACATCGGCCTCGTCGAGGTCGGTGTCGGTGTGATTCCCGCCGGTGGAGGATGCCTGTTCATGCTCGAACGCGTTCTCGAGGGCGTCGATGAGCCGATCCTCTCGCAGATCCCCTTCATCCGCACCGCCTTCGAGAACATCGGCATGGCCAAGGTGGCAACCTCCGGTGAGGAGGCTCGCGACCGCAAGTTCCTGCGGCCGTTCGACAAGGTGGAGATCAACCGCGACCGGCAGCTGTGGACCGCGAAACGAATGGCCATGGCGATGGCCGACGAGGGCTATCAACCGCCACTGCCCAAGACCTTCAACCTTCCCGGCAAGGAAGGCCTTGCGACCCTCGAAATGATGCTGCACAACATGAAACTGACCCACTGGATTTCGTCCCACGACGAGAAGATTGCGACCCACCTCGGACGCATCCTCACGGGTGGCGACACCACCATCAACGACCCGGTGAGCGAGCAGACCATCCTTGATCTCGAGCGCGAGGCCTTCCTCTCGCTGTGCGGGGAACCCAAGACCCAGGACCGGATCAAATACATGCTCGTCAACAACAAGCCGCTCCGGAACTGACAGGGGGAACAATCATGCGAGAAGCCGTCATCGTATCCGTAGCCAGGACCCCCATCGGCCGGGCCAAGAAGGGCAGCTTGAAGGACACCCGGCCCGAGTACTTCGCGTCGGAGATGCTCAAAACGCTCATGGACCGGACGCCAGGCCTCGCCAAGGCCATGGTCGACGACATCGTGCTCGGCTGCGCCATGCCCGAGGGGGAGCAGGGAATGAACATCGCCCGCCTCATCGGCCTGGCGGCCGGGTTCCCGGTCGAGGTCCCGGCGATCACCGTCAACCGTTTCTGCTCTTCCGGGTCGCAGACCATCGCCCTCGCCGCCGACACCATCCGGGCCGGCAACGCCGACGTCATCATCGCCGGCGGTGTCGAGTCCATGTCGATGGTGGCCATGGGCGGCAACAAGCCCATCGCCTACCCCGGGCTCATGGACGCCATGCCCAACGCCTACGCCGCCATGGGCACTACCGCCGAGGTGGTCGCCCGAAAATTCGGCATCACCCGCGAGATGCAGGACGAGTTCGCCTACCACTCGCACATGAAGGCGGCGGCTGCCGTCGAATCCGGGAAGTTCTCGGACGAGATCGTCCCGCTCCAGGTCCGCACCAGAGCCGACGGGGCATGGAGGAGCTTCGTTTTCTCGACCGATGAGGGCCCACGCGCCGACACCACCGTCGAAGGTCTCGCCAAACTCAAGCCGGTCTTCGATCCTCGTGGCACCGTGACCGCCGGCAACGCCTCACAGATCAACGACGGCGCCGCCGCGGTGGTCGTCATGGGCGACGACAAGGCCCGCGAGCTCGGCCTCGAGCCCATCGCCTTCGTCCGCCAGTGGGCGGTGGCGGGAGTCGAACCCGACGTCATGGGCATCGGCCCGGTGAAGGCGGTTCCGAAGCTCCTCAAAAAGGCGGGAATGGCGCTCGACGATATCGACCTTGTCGAGATCAACGAGGCGTTCGCCAGCCAGTCGGTCTACTGCACGAAGGAGCTCGGCCTCGACCCGGAGAGGACCAACGTCAACGGCGGCGCCATCGCCACCGGCCATCCTCTCGGCGCAACCGGGGCGGTGCTGACCGTCAAGGTCCTCGGCGAGCTCAAGCGACGGCAAGCCAAGCGCGGCATGGTCACCATGTGCATCGGCGGCGGAATGGGCTTCGCCTACCTCCTCGAGATGGCCTGATATCTTCCCGGTAAAAAAACGCCCCGGCAGTCGCCGGGGCGTTCTCTTTTTGACCAAAAAAAGTTCACACCACCGTCGCGCCGACGTTGTTGAGCGCTTCCTCGAAATAGCCCTCGAAGCGGTCCTTGAAGACGGCGTGGAAGGGCGAGACCCGCTGCCGGATCAGCTCGGCGCGAAACCCCCGTCCGTCGGGCTCGACGCGATATTCGATCTTCGTCGTCCCCAGGTAGTTGAGCACCACCGCGAGCTCTACGCCTCGAAGACTCACCGAGACGTAGCGATCGACCTCTCTGGCCGCAAGCTGGGCCCTGATCCTCTCGACGAACTCTTCGCTGCCCATCCCGCTGACTTCGAATGAACGCATGGCTTCAACCCAAAAAAATCGGCGGGCGCAGTGGAGACCACGCCCGCCGAAACGATCAAATCAATCCGCGGTCTACTCTGCCGCCTTGTGTTCGTGGATCGCAGCCCTGTTGTCGAGGTTGTCCGCAAGCACGACGACCTTGGAGTGTCCGTTGTCTTTGTGGCATCCATCGCAGGTGGCCTGAGTCGGGATGACGAGTCCGTTGGCGACGGCCGCATCCTTATCCTTCATGATGCTCATCTTTTTGAAATCGGCACCACCACCGTGGCAGGCTTCGCACTGAACCCCGGCGAGACTCTCGTCCGAGTTCGTCGCATGGCAACCGAGGCACTTCGCTTCGAATGCCGGATCGGTCGATGCTTTGGCCGCATCCAAGGCCTTGGCGTGGGTGGTTTCCAACCATGAGTTGTACTGAACCTTGTGGCACATCTTGCACTTGTCGGCACCGACGTAAGCGTGGTCTCCGGCCGCGACGTTCAACGCGGCAAGAGCGACGACCGCCAGTCCCAAAGCACAGATGATCGTGGTCTTTCTCATCGCGTGTCCTCCTTTTGCTTTCGGCCGCTCCGGGGCCGACGCGGGTTGAATGTAGCACTGTCTCAGGACTCGATCAAGAACGACACGGCGGTGACAATACGAGGGTCGCCTCCATGACTTCTCATTCCCATGGGATCATACATCGAAACAACAAGCGGGATACTGTTTTTCTCCGCCGCAACTCCCCTTGGCGACCCGGTCGAACCGCACCACGAAGGTCACCAGCGGTTGACGTCCACGCCGTCAAAGACCACCAGACGGCTGCTGCCGGTCCGCCGATTCATCACCAAACGGCCCGTCCTTCCATCGACGGTGAGAGGAAGAAACTCGAGTTGGATCGGCGGCAGGGCTCCCAGGTCGAGGCGGCTCCGCCTGCTCCATTGCGGGTCCGCGGGGTTTGCCTGCCAGAGCTCGATGGCGGCGTCGTCGGCGGACCGCCGGAGCTGGAGAAGATCACCCGTCTGTTGGTCCCAAACCACCCGCGTCGGGACATCAGTCAGTTTGCGTGGATTGAGTCCGTCGCTGTCGACGATCCATGTTCCCTGATCGGGGTCCGATTCCTCGGTCCAGATCGAATACGCGATCGAGGTCCCATCCGGACTCCATGTCGGATAGTCACCCCCGGGCCCGGTGACCGCCCTCGGCGATCCCCCGGCAGCCGACACCACCCACACCTGAAGCGGCGAACCACCGGCAAAAGCGAGACTGCCGGCGTCGGGAGACCACGAGACGAATTCGGAGTTCTCGAGATCGCGAGCCAGGGTCACTGCTTCTCCGCCGTCACGGGGGCGAACCCGCAACTCGGTCGCTCCTTCGTCCTGCGCCAGGTATGCCACCCGGGTCACATCCGGCGACAGGACCGGACACGACGCCGACTCCTCGGGATCGGTCAACCCCCGCGGCAGCGACCCCGGCTCCCGGATGAACACCCGGTATCGCTCACCTTGCCGAACCCGGTACACCACCGCCCCGTCAGTCCCCACGCTCCCCCACCCGACTCGCGGATCGTCGCAGAGGAGGCAGTCCCAACCCCCACCGTCGGGATCGACTGAGATGAGCTCGTAGGTCCACCGGCTCTGGACCGCGGCGAGCCGTCCGTCGGGGGAGAAAGCAGGAAAATCAAGGGGCTCCTGGTTGCCCGGCAGCAAGGGCTGCAGGCTGCCGGACGAAAGTCTGACCAGCTGACCATCGACCGAGGCCACGAGGGATTCGCCGTCCGGAGTCCAGTCCGTACCGCGCACCTTTCGCCCCGGCGCGAGCCACTGGTCGATCTTCCCGCCCGACGCATCGCTGACAAAGACCCCGTGATTCATGTCCGTGGCGCCGCCGAGCAGGGCGAAGCCGCCTCCCGGGCGCGGCCGTGCTTCCCACCAGGAAATGCTGTCCTGGGCATCGACGAGCAGCTCCTCGGTACCGCTCTCGAGATCGGCGGTCCAAACCGAGGAGCGACCATCCACGATTCGGGTGAAGACAAGCGTGTTTCGATCGATCCAGACCCCATGAAGTGCGTTCGCGATGTTCGCAACCGGCGGCCCGCCGACGGTTGGGATGATCTCCAGTGATTGCGTGCTCCCGGTCAGAACCGACACCACCACGGCCGCCGAGTCCGGTGAAAAGTCGGGGTTTCCGGGCACCCCGTGTCCACCACCCTCGACGAGCGCCCGAGGTTCGGAGCCGTCGACGGGAACGATCAGAACCTCGCCCCGCTCCTCGTGGGTGCGGCCGATTGCCACCAACGTGCCGTTGGGACTCCATGCCGGGCGGTCGAAGACTCCCGGTCCCTCGAGCAGCTCCGCCATGGACCACCGGCCGGGATCGGGGCGAACGGGTTCCCATCCGCTGCGTCCGAACTCGAGGCCGATCATCCCTCCGGCGACGACCGCCGCCGCTCCCACCGCGATCAGAATTCGCCGCCGCCGAGCCCTGCGCATCCTGCTTGCCGCGACCCAGACCGGCTTCTGCATCTCCGTCGTCGCACCGGACGGGGATGAAGCCTCGATTTCAAGGACGGCCGCGAGATCGCGTCCGAGTTCGTTGGCCGTCGGGTAGCGCTTCGACGCCTCGCTCGCCATGCAGCGCTCGACGATTTCGTAGATCGCCGCCGGGAGCCCCGGCGCGAGGTCCTCGACGGGCGTGCATCGGCACCGCACCACCGCCTGGAGGACCTGCATGGGCGTATCACCCTTGAACGCCCGCTCACCGGTGAGGACTTCGTAGAGCACCGTTCCGAACGAAAAAATGTCGCTCGCAGGGGTGACCTCCTGCCCGAGCGCCTGTTCCGGCGCCATGTATGGGCAGGACCCCAGGACCATGCCCGGGCTGGTCAAGGTGTCTTCGGGGACGTCTCCGTCACGGTGGGTCAATCGCGCCAGACCGAAGTCGAGAACCACGACGTAGTCTTCGTCGTCCACCATGATGTTCGACGGCTTGAGATCCCGGTGAACGATCCCGGCTGCGTGAGCGGCCGCGAGTGCCCGGGTGACCTGCTCCATCCACTGCAGCGCGCGCCGGAACGGAGGTCTGTCCGCGATCACTTCGTTGAGCGGACGACCCCGAACCAGCTCCATCACCAGGAACGGAAGCTCCTCTCCTGTCCCCGGATCGGCCGTGCCGATATCGTAGATGCCGACGACGTTCGGGTGCTGCAAACGCCCCATGGCGCGGGCTTCCCGTTTGAATCGCCGCTCCGCCGATGGATCCGTGACCAGCGCCCTCGGCAGGGCCTTCAGGGCAACCGCCCGCTCGAGCAGTTCATCCCGTGCCAGCCACACCGAGCCCATCCCGCCCTCACCGATCCGTTTTTCGAGACGGTATCTACCGAGATTCACACCGGCTTCGAGGTCGCGAATCATCGTCGTTCCACGAGCCCGCCGGTGCCGACATCAACGAGCATTCTGCCTGCCCTTCGGCGGCGGGAAGAGCCATCTCTCCCCGCCGAGCGCGACACCATCCGGCTCGTGACAACGGCGACACCTGGCCTCGTAGACATCGGTCGCGCCGACCAGGACGCGCTGTTCATCCTCGGTCAACCTCTGGGTGTAGCTTGCGGGCGCGCTGCACCGTGCACAGATCGCCTGGATCTTGTGGACCTCCTCGGCAATCGCCAACAGAACCGGCATCGGCCCGAACGGAACGCCGCGGTAGTCCATGTCGAGACCGGCGACCACCACTCGTTTCCCGAGGTTTGCGAGATGGGTGCACACCCGCGGGAGTTCATCGTCGAAGAACTGCCCTTCATCGATGCCCACGACCTCGGTTCGCGGATCGAGCCGTTCGAGCACGTCATCCGCCTTCTCGACGACCTCGCACGGAATCCGCAACTGGGAGTGGGACACCACATCGTCATCCGAATAGCGGTTGTCCAACTTCGGCTTGAAGACCTGGACCCGTTGGCGCGCGATCGCCGCGCGGCGGAGCAGTCGGATCAACTCTTCCGACTTGCCCGAGAACATGGGTCCAGCGACAACCTCGATCCAACCGCCTCCGGGTCGTGGGGTGTTCACGGCTCGTCTCGCATCGCCGACGAGGGTAGCATTTTCGTCGTCAGTGGCAGCGTCAGTGGCACTGGAGGGGCGAATCGTCGGACGAATTGCGGCGGCGCGTCGGACGCGCCGTAAGAGGCCGTAGTCCGAGCACGATGCCCCTCGGGGACGCAGAAAGCACTGCCAGGGCTTAGAATAGGTACATTGGAGCAGGATCGTGGGGGGATGGACCGATGAAACGTCATGTGATTCTCGCCCTGTTCGTGCTTTCCGTCTCGAGCCTCGCCCCGTCGGCGATCTTCGCTGTCGGCGAACCCCTGGTGACCTACGTGTTCGACACCGACGTCGTCACGCGGGATACCTTCGTCACGCTGCTCAAGGATGCCGGCTTCAACGTCGTCACCGTGAACATGGCCGACGTCGGGACCTTCATCTTCCCTCCGACCGACCTGATCATCATCGGGCATGACACGGGGTTCGCGAGCTCCTGGGGCACACCCGAGGCGGTGGCCAACGTCGTCGACGCCGCCGTTCCCATCGTCGGCATCTCCCAGGGCGGCGCCGCCTTCTTCCACCAGCTGCCGCTGTTCATGGAGTGGGACAACTGCAGCGACACCACCGCGTTCATGGTCGTCGTCGAGGACGCCAGCCATCCACTGTGGAACGAGCCCGACCCGATCCCGATCGCACCGGACGACACCGTCCAGCTGTACGTCGGCACTTCCAACGCAGTAGTCCTGCTCATGCCCCCGGCTCCCCCCACGGTGACGTGCTACGGTCGCATCTTCGACGACCTCGCCTTCTGTGGAGTCACGTCCGAGCGGTGGTCGGGGGGCCGTGCGTACCTCTGGAGCTTCGACGGACCGCCGCCGGACATGTCTGTCGCCGGTCAGGACGTCGTCACCAACCTGGTCTGGTTCGCATGCAGCGCGTTGATGCTCGACGGCTTCGAATCCGGCGACACCTCGATCTGGTCGGATACGTTCCCGGAGCCTCCGATCTGCGGCAACGGCATCCTCGAGTGGCCGGAGGTGTGCGACGGCGACGACCTGGGCGGCCAGACCTGCCAGAGCC
>JAHECW010000032.1 GCA_024641545.1 Acidobacteriota bacterium | reverse complement strand
GTCGCGGTAGATGATGGTCTGGCCGATGCGCTGCACGATCTCGGCATCGCGGACCTCGACGGTCTTGACGACGACGGGCGTCGTGGTGGTGGCGATGGTCTGGGTGAGCTCGGTACCCGGCCTGAGCTGGCTGACCGGGACCATCTGACCATCGACATCGAAGAGGAAGTCGGCGGGGATATCCGCGTCGCGGACGGTGCCGTCCGCCATTTGCACGACCAGGTGATTTCCATACACGTGGAGTACGGTGCCCTGCTTGATTTCGTAGGTCGTAGTCTGGGCGATCGCCAGGCTGGCGCCCATGGCCACCACGGCGACCAGAGCAATGATCAGATTCTGCTTCATCGACATTTCCTATCCTCCTTGTTTGCATCGCTACTGTCTGAATTTGTTTTTCGTTGCTGTTTTTGCGCCGGAAAGCTCGGCACAGCTGGCTTTTCGTCCCTCTCAATTCGCGCAATATGCTTTCTGGTCGAGTCGATTTCGTGCTTGATCAGGATGTGGAACGGATCCAGAGTGCCCGAGATTCCCAAGATCTTTTGAAATTCTGGAGGTTCTCAGCCATTTTCTCGGATCGACGAACTGCGGCAGGAGAGGCAGAACGCCCCCGCATTCAAAGGCAGGGGCGTCTGGTCGCTGGGACCCGGGACAACACAGGCCACTCGCTGAGCGTGTCGTTGAGCCGGTACTACTCGTTGAGCGCGTCGTTGAGCCAGTACTTGGTGCCGGCGATGTCGGCGTTGAGCATCAGGCCCTTCTCGGTGAGCTGATAGATCGCCAGGCCGTTGACGAAATTGGTCTTGGCCTCGGCCGAGGCCGTGCCCGCCGAAGCGGTCGCGCCGGCATCCGCCTGCCAGCCCTTTTCGATGAAGTTCTTGAGGGTCTCTTCATCCTGGAAGAGGAAGACGATCTGGTACTTGTTGACACCGAGACCGAGGCCGACCCCGCCGGTTCCCATTTTCATGTAGGCCTTCTTGCCGCTCGTCTTGGACACGGCTACGCCGTTGCCGCCGCCACCCGAGATCCCGAAAGCGACCTTGGTGTTGTCGAAGACCGCCCAACCGATCGCCCTGTCATACAGGCTCTTGGCGTTTGCGTTATTAGCGAAGAGTTCCTGCAGCGTTTCCTCGGCCACTTCGTTGATTTTCACTCTTTTCGACTCGTCCTTGAGCTCGGCCGAGGTCGGTTCATCGGCGGCAACGGCGGGCCGGACGGCGACGATACCGATGGCGGCGCAGATCATCAGCGCGGAAATCAGTTTTCTCATCTGTTTCTCCTCGGGAAAATTAAGGTTGACGGTTTTCGCTCCTTCTGGCTGATCAACCGAACCGTTCAACGATCGAATTTATTTCATCCACCACGACGATCTGCGGCCGAAAGCCCTCGGCCTCGGTTGCATCGAGTTGGCCATATGCGGCGATGATCACTCGGTCCCCTTTCTGAACCAACCGGGCTGCGGCGCCGTTGACGCAGACCTCGCCGGGGGCGCCGAGGATGACATAGGTGGTGAGGCGGGCGCCGTTGTCGATGTCCAAGACGTCGACCTTCTCGAACTCGCGCAGGCCGACGGCCTCGCAGAGCGCCGGGTCGATGGCCACCGAGCCGGTGTAGTCGAGCTCGGCGCCGGTGACGGTGGCGCGGTGGATCTTGGATTTCAGCATCTCGATCATCATGATTCGACTCCCGTGGACGGGCCGGCCGGCAGGTCGGCGAAACATTTCGACTGACGCGGGTCGGTGAGGAGAGCCCACAGCGCTTCGGCGAGCTCCTCCTTGGTCGCGGTTCGGACCAGCGGACCCCGCCGGTTCCAGATCTCCGCAGGGTGGCGGCCGCCCGTCAGCTCCCCGAGGTCGTTGTGGACAACGAAATCGGCGGTGCTGCGATCAAGCAACGCCCGGACATGAGTGGCGCGGGCCGCCCGATCCGGATCATTGGTGAGTTTGAACCCGATGACCCGGATCGCCTTGTTGCGAGACCATTTCTTGAGGCTGTCAATGAGCTTGGGGTTGGGCCTGAGCCGGATGACGACCTCGTGGCCGCTGCCGATCTTGCCCTGGTTCCCGTGCGCCACCGACCGGTCGTCAACCTCGACGGAGGCGACGGAATAGTCCGACACCGCGGCGAGATGGACGACGGCGTCCCAGTTGCCTGCGCCGAGATGCCGCTGAAGTGCGTTTTCGAGGTCTGCAAAGGTGACGAAGGTGTTGCGCTCCACCGCGATGGAGCCGAGCGGCGCCCGTTCGGAATGAAGAAGCAGGACCTGGGCGCCGCGCTCGGCAAAGCTCCGGGCAAGCACGCCGCCGGTGGCTCCGGTGGAGGTGTTGGTCAGGCGGCGGACGCCGTCCACCGACTCTTCGGTCCCTCCGGCGGTGACGAGAATCCTCATCCGAGCTCCTCGCGGATGAGTCGCGCCGTCTGCTCGGGTTCGAGGAGACGGCCGTATCCGACCGCGCCACAGGCGAGCCGGCCCTCTCCGGTGGGAAGGATCCGACAGCCCCAGCCTTCGAGAACCGTCAGAGCGTCGGTGACCGCCGGGTGGGCGAGCATGTTGCTGTTCATGGCGGGCGCGATCCAGTAGGGCTTGCGGAAGTTGTTGGCCAGGAAGAGACAGCCCAGGAGGTCATCGGCGAGACCGGCGCGAAGACGGTTGATGTGGTTGGCCGATGCCGGGTAGAGCAGGAGCAGATCCGCCCAATCCGCGAGATTGATGTGGTCGTGGGCGCGCCCGCGCTCGAAAACGTTGCCGAGCACCGTCCGGCCGGTGAGGCCTTCGAAAGTTGACTCGCCGATGAAATAACGGGCGCCTTCGCTCACGATGACCTGCACCTCCGATCCCGCCTCGACAAGAAGCGACGCCAACGTCGCCGCCTTGAACGCGGCGATGGAACCGGTGACCTGGAGAACGATTCGGGTCTCAGTGCTGGACATTGTCGATCAACCTCACTTTCCCGAGCCGTACGGCGCCGAGAATCCGATCACCGCGCTTTGCGACATAGTCGACTCCGAAACCGGCTTCGACGAGTTGCCGGTGCATGTCTTCGGTTGAAGCACCGGTTTGGAGAATCCGATGAAACTCAGGTGCGAGCACCCGTTCCTCGGGCGCCAGGTGGACATTTCGGGAGCTCATCGCGAGGCCGTCGGCCTCGCGCACGATGGGGCAGGCGACGATTTCGGTGGCGACGAAGAACGCAGCCGCCATGTCCCGAACCAGGAGCAGTTGCTGCCAGTCCTTTTCGCCGAAGTAGGCGCGGTCGGCGCGGACGATATTGAGCAGTTTGAGCACCACGGTGAGGACGCCGTCGAAATGGCCCTTGCGGTGGGCACCCTCGAGTTCGCGGCTGAAGGCCGATTCAGTGACCCGAAACCGGTAGCCGTCGTGGTAGATGTCCTCGGGCGCCGGGTGGATGACCAGGTCTGCGCCGGCCGCTTCGGCCTTTTCCAGGTCGGCGGCCAGGGTCCTCGGGTAGCGTTCGAGGTCTTCCGGGTCGTCGTACTGCGTCGGGTTGACGAAGATTGACACGACCACCCGGTCGTTGTCCGCCCGGGCGCGCCCGATGAGGCTGAGATGGCCGTCGTGGAGGGCGCCCATGGTGGGGACTAGGCCGATCGACAGCGCTTTTCGGCGGAAATCGGCCATCCGCCGGCCGGCGTCGCCGATGGTTCTGATGACCTCGATCATTGGTAGCTCTCCTCTTCGTTGGGGAACCTCCGGTCGGTCACGTCTTTGTGGTACGCCTGGAGGGCGTCGCGGATGAGCGTCGACCCGTCGAGCCAGGTGCGGACGAACTTGGGACGGAAGGCGGTGGTGATGCCCAGCAGATCCTGCAGCACCAGGACCTGGCCGTCGACGTGACGACCGGCGCCGATGCCGATGGTGGGAATCTCGAGGGCCGCGGTGACCTGGGCCGCAACCGCCCCCGGGACCGCCTCGAGGACGAGGGCGAAGCAGCCGACCCGCTCGAGCTCGACGGCCTGCTCGACGAGGGTGGCTGCGGCCCGGTCACTTCTCGCCTGGACCTTGAAGCCGCCGAGCTGGTGGACCGACTGGGGGGTCAGTCCGAGGTGGCCCATGACCGGAACCCCGGATTCCACCAGGTGGCGAATGAGCTCGATGTTGCCCGCGGCGCCTTCGAGCTTGACCGCCCGGGCGCCGGCACGCATGAGCTTGGCGACGTTGCCCACCGCCGATTCCAGACCTCGCCGGTAGGAAAGGAATGGCATGTCGCCGATGACAAAGGCATCGGGTGCGCCGCGGCGAACGGCGGCGGTGTGGGCCGCCATGGTGTCGATGTCCGCCGGCAGGGTCGTATCGTGGCCGTAGACGACCATGGCCAGGCTGTCGCCGACAAGGATGCAGTCGATCTCGGTCGAGGCGATGAGGGCCGCGCTCCAGGCGTCGTAGCAGGTGACCATGGAGATCGGCACGCCGTCGCGTTTGCGTTTGGCAAAATCGGGGACGATCATCGGTTGACCTCCTCGGCGCCGGAGGCGTGCGCGACCGCCGTGTAGACCTGATGATACGGATCGCCGGTGAGACCGCGGAGGTCGCGCTCGATGGTGCCGGCCTCGCTTCGCGCGAGCGAACCGGTCATCGCGGCGCGGCCGTTGGCGAGGGTATTGGCCGCGGTTCGTTCGAGGAACGGCCGGAGCATCTCGCGCGGAAGACCGAGCCGATCCTCGAAGTCGTCCATCGCCTTGAGCCACAGCACGGTCGTGAAGTTGCCGGCGAGGACGCAGAGCGCATGGTAGAGGGGCTTGAGCTCGGGGTCGATGGTCCAGACCGGGTTCACCAGGTGGGGGAAGAGCTCCCGGAATCCACGGCTGCCGCTTTCCTCGACAAACGGGATCGAGCGGTAGGTGTCGAGGTCATAAGCCTCCGGGCCAAAGGTCATGAGAGGGTGGAGGCCGTGCGCGCCCGCGATGGTCAGGCTGCCCGAAAAGTGCACCAGCGGACGGTCAGCGATCCCGGGATTGTCGGCGATGAAGGGCTCGAGCGCGCTGTCGCTGATGGCGAGCAGGATGATCTCCGCGCCGCTCAGGGCCTCGGCGGGCGGGGTCGGCGAACCACGATGCCATCCTCTGACGTTCTGGCCTTCGAGTTCGAGATAGCGGGCCATGTGGCGGGCCGCACGCCCGCGGCCGACCAGCCCATAGATGGGAGCATCCATATCGGTACCTGTCCTTTCAGATCAAGTCCGTCTTCGTTGTCGGTCCGTTCACCGCGTCACCGCCGTCACTGGTCGATGCGCAGCCATCGTGAGCTTAGGGCATTCGGCCCGGACTGACAACCGTGGCGACGGCCGGAGCGGCGCCGATTGTGGTGCGGGCGTCCCGGCCGCAGGATGCCGTTGCGTTTCGGCACCAACGAGCAGTGGCGCGGGAAGGTCAGCCGCTTCCTCGAGCTCCGGCCTTCCGGGCCGCCTCCGGCGTCCCGGTGTCGAATGCTGGGATGGACCGCCGTAGGGTGGGCCTCGGCCCACCTTCAGAGGCCTCGACGGAGCCGAAGCGTTGCACGCGAGTCCACGGGAAGATGTGGCGGTCGCTGCCCCGGTCGCTGCCCCTGCCCCGGTCGCTGCCGCTGCCCGTTCCCCCCCAGCCTCCAGCCCAGATTTCAGCTCGACACCATCTCCCACACCGCGAGCCAGACCGGCAGGCTGAGTCCGCACAGGATATAACTCAGCAGCATGACGGCACCGACCTTCTGCTCGTCGCCGCCGTAGGCCCGGACCTGGAGAATGAGGCCGACCGCGGGTGCAGAAGCAGCCTGCAGCACCAGGAACCGGGCGAGCAGCGGGTTACTGTTCCCGATGTTGGTGGCCGAGAGCACCGCGACCGTCAGCGCCGGCAGCAGACCGTACTTGACTGTCATCGCCCGGACGGCGTCCCAGAGATGGGGCCGAAGGCGGAGGGTCATCCCGCCCAACATGGCGCCGAGGACCACGGTGGCCACCGGAACCGCTCCCTGTCCGACGAGTTCGACGGTCTCGAGAGCCGGTCTGGGAATCAAACGGTTCACGCCGGTCAAGACCAGCGCGATGGAGGAAAGGCAGGCGACGAGAGGCGGGTTGAGCAAACCGCGCCAATCCGGCGGCCGCGGGGCGCCGTTGGTGGCGAGAAACTTCCCGATGCTCCAGAGGATCGGGTTGAAGCCGACGATGAAGAGCGAAACGTAGAGCGCGAACTCGTCGAACTGCCCGGGGTAGAGGGCGGCGCCGATGGGGAGGATGAGGTAGCCCGCATTCTGCATGCTCGCGACGGCGAGCATGCTGCGTTTCTCGGGCAGTTCGCGGACGAACACCGCCGCGGCCAGAGCGACTCCGGCCAGCGCCATGGCGATGCTCGTCAACGGCAGGGTCCACCACAGTGGGAACTCCGTCGGCGAGAGATTGGTCAGGATCTTGTCGAGGATCAGACAGGGAAGGAAGAGGACGATGGTCGCCTTGGTCAGCGCCGTGACCATTGCGTCCGTCAGGATCTTGCGCCGTACCAGGAAACCGGCCAGGAAAACCACCAGGAAGATCTTGAGGATCGCGAGCAGCGTGGTCGCAGTGGTGTCGAGAAACTGATCCATCAATCAACGCCGCCCTGAAATTTTTTTGCCGCGGCTGCCTCGGCAGCCGCGGCAAAAAATTGGTGGAGCCGAAGGGGATCGAACCCTCGACTTCAGCATTGCGAACGCTGCGCTCTCCCAGCTGAGCTACGGCCCCACGCGCGGCGGATGATACCCCGATTGGCAACGGGTTGCAAGGACGCGGAAGAAAATCGCGGGTCTAGTCCACCTTGAACGCGACGTTGAGGGTCGCCTGGTACTCGATGCCGCCGTCGGCGCGGATGCCGCCGCGAAACTCGGTGACCTGGAACCATGAGAGTCCACGAAGACTCTCGGACGCCTTTTCGACCGCGGCCTCGATGGCCTTCTCGTAGCTTTCTGACGAACATCCGGTCACGGTGATCTGCTTGAATACTTTTTCGGACATTGTTTCCTCCTCGTTTGTCTCGCGCACCTGTGACAACAAAGGAAGCGGGGAAGGTCTTCCGATCGACGGCTCAGCCGTCGCCGTCTTCTCCGGACCAGCGCTGCCAAACCGAGTTGATGGGCTCGCCGCCGTACCACAGGGCGCGGGTGAAACTCTCGACCCAGGGATCGAAACCCGGGATGACGCGAAGGTTGTCCTCCATGGCGAGGACGGCCGGGTCGTTGGGAAGTTGGTCCAAAGCGGTGGCCGCGCGGCGCAGTCGCCAACCCCACGATGACTCTTCGTGGCACTGGTCGAGTCGGCGCGCCCACAACCGCAGGACGGCGGCTGTCCGCACGGCGTTGGATTGGTAGCCCTGGGGGACCATGCACGGGATGAAAGGGTCCATGCCCACGTCGTGCAGGGTGACTCCGGCGCGGCGTTCCAGTGCGTGCAGGCCGCGGCCGACATCGGCGTGGAAGAGTGCGTTTTCGAGCTCGTCGGCGACACCGGTCCCGTCACAACCGTCGAGAATGCGGTGACGGTCTTTTGGGGTCAGGAAAAGTGGCGCCGCGACGGCAAACCGAGCGCCGTCCCTCTTGAGCTGTTTGATTCGCCGCTCGACCTCGGCATCGGCCCCCGGGAAGGGAAAGAGTCCGAGCACCGCACCCCAGCGCCAGTCCGTCCAGGCCGCGGGCATCTTCAATCCATCCGACAGCGGGAAGGGTAGAACCGGAAGCAGGGCGCTCACCCGAAGATCCTCGGGTGTGGCGGGGAACCCGAGTTCCTTTGGAGTGATCTCCGGATCGTCGAGGACGATGAGAATCGACCCTCCGCGATCGAGGACCCGGTGCAGGATGTCGCTCCGCTCGCGGGCGACGCGGGCGAACGACATCGCCCGAACGGCTTCCCGTGGTACCGATCCTTCCGCCGGGAGGATCCGCCTCGGGGCGTCCTCCCAGACGATCCCGAGCTTGATGGGGTCGAGACTCACCTTGGGTCCGGGCAGATATCCCGGTCTTTGGACATGAGTCACGGGGAAGAGATCCGGGTACGCCGGTTCGACCCTACGCACCGCCGCCCCCGAACATCTCGTTGATGGCGGATGGGGTCGATGATGATTCCCCGGGACCCTGCAGACGGCGGGCGACATATTTGGCGAGCACATCGGTTTCGAGATGGAGCCGTGCGCCCGCGGCGAGCTTTCCGAGGGTGGTCGATCCGAGGGTCTCGGGAATCAGGGCGACCTCGAACCAGTCCCGCCCGAGAGCCGACACCGTCAGCGAAACTCCGTGCAGACTCACGCTGCCCTTGACAGCGACTTCACGAGCGTGCTCCACCGGCAGGGAGAGACGCCAACGCTGGAACCCGCCCTCGGGGTGGATCGCCACGATCGTGACATGAGCATCGACGTGGCCCTGAACGAGGTGGCCGCCGATCCGGTCACCGAGTCTGAGGGCGCGCTCGAGATTGACGGCAGCGCCCGGCGGAATCTCGTCCAGCAGGGTGCGGTCGAGGGTCTCCGGAGAGAGATCGGCGGCGAAGGCCCCGGCCGTCGGGCTCAGGGCGGTGAGGCAGGCGCCGTTGACCGCGATGCTGTCGCCGTGTTCGGGGACCGCGCCGTCGGGCCACGCGACCTCGATCTCGATGCGGGCGCCGCGGCCCGATCGCGCGAGCCGTCGAACGCTGCCGACAGCTTCAATCAGACCCGTGAACATCCGCATCCTCCGGCCGAACGCAGTGGAGTTCGAGATCGTCGCCGTGGCGGCGGATCTCTTCGTAGTGAAAGCGGTGCGCCATGTCGAGATTGGCGACCCCGAGGCCGCCGACGGCGGCGGGGGCCTCGCCACCGATGACGAGGGGCGCGACAAAGAAAAAGATCTCGTCGACGAGATCGGCATCGAAGAACGAGCCGTGGACGGTCGCTCCGCCCTCGACCAGGAGAGCGGCGATTCCGCGCCCTCCCAGGGTGTCGAGCAACGCACCGAGGTCGATGCGGCCGTTGTCGTCTTCGGCGATCTCGACGAGTTCGACTCCGGTTGATTCGAGACGCGCGCGGTCGGCGTCAGCGGCCTCGGCGGTGTGGGCGATGATGGTCGTTTCGGGGTCGGTCTCGACGACCGTCGCGAGGCTGGGGGTCCGCAGGGTGGAGTCGAGGATCACCCGATGCCAGTCGTCTCCGGGGTTGAGGCCGAGGCGTCGGGTCAGCCGAGGATCGTCGGCCAGGACGGTTTCGACACCGACGCAAATGGCGTCGTGTTCCTCGCGCAACTCGAGACCGCGATCACGCGCCGCCCTGCCGGTGATCCACTTGGAATCGCCGGCTCGGGTGGCGATTCGACCGTCGAGGGAGGTCGCGGCTTTGGCGCTCACCCACGGCCGCCGGGTTTGCGCCCAACGCAGCCACCGCCGGTTGAGGATGCGACCGCTTTCGGAACCGACGCCCTCGGTGACCTCGATACCCACGGTTCGGAGGATGTCGAGACCACCCGAAGCGACCGGATTCGGGTCTTTGGTGGCGACCACCACGCGCCGGATGCCGGCCGCGATGATGGCGTCGACGCAGGGCGGGGTTCGTCCGTGATGGGCGCAAGGCTCGAGGGTGACGTACAGGGTTCCGCCGCGGGCGCCGGCCGCGGCCTGGGCGAGCGCGTTGACCTCGGCATGGGGTCCGCCGCAGCGTTCATGGTAGCCCTCACCGACCAGACAACCCTCTGCGTCGATCAGCGCAGCGCCGACCATCGGATTGGGCGATGCCCCGTGAAGACCCTTCCGGGCGAGGTTCAGGGCGTGCCGCATCCAGTGGTTGTCGGTCGCATCAACGGCACCGTTCCCCCCCGCCGATGTGGCCGGCGCGGGAGCTGTGGGCGGAGTTTCGGAATTCCGAGACCCGCATTCCCCATGTTCATATTCCGGTGAATTCAACCCAACCCGTTCCTGATCCGAGATGCTTCCCAGTGTATCGGAACCGGTGTCAACCCTCAACGGCGAGGTGAACCCGCTTTTCTCACCGTTCCTCGACTTCGGCCGACGGGGCGCCGTCGCGACGAAACCCGGGGAAGAGCGCGGGTCAGGCCTTGAGATCGAGGAGGGAGTCGACGAAATCCTCGGCATCGAATGGGAGAAGATCGTCGATGCCCTCGCCGACGCCGATCCAGCGGACGGGCAACTTCAGGTTTCCGGCGATGGCGAGGACCACCCCTCCCTTGGCGGTGCCGTCGAGTTTGGTCAGCACCACGCCGTCGACACCCGCGGTGGCGCCGAACTGCTGCGCCTGTTCGATGCCGTTGGACCCCGTTGTGGCGTCGAGGACGAGGAGAACCTCGTGCGGCGCGCCGTCGACCTCGCGGGCGGCGATCCCCTTGACCTTTTCGAGCTCTTTCATCAGGTTGGCGCGGGTGTGGAGTCGACCGGCGGTATCGATCAGAACCTCGTCGATGTTGCGGGATTTGGCGGCGGCGATGGCGTCGTAGACCACGGCCGCAGGGTCGGCGCCTTCCTGCTGGTGGACGACCGGCGCACCGACCCGCTCCGCCCAGACCTTGAGCTGTTCCACCGCGGCGGCGCGGAAGGTGTCGGCGGCGGCAAGAACCACCGACGACCCCGCCTCGATGCGCCGGTGGGCGAGCTTGGCGACCGTTGTGGTCTTGCCGGTGCCGTTGACCCCGACGACGAGGGTGATCTTCGGGCGGGTCCCGCTCGTCCGGCGTCCGGTGTCGGCATCGCTGAGAAGCTCGAGAAGACGGCGTCTGACGGCGGGACGGAGATCTTCAGCGGTGGTGATCCGTTTTGCCCGGACCTCGCCGCGAATCTCATCGGCGAGGCGAACCGAGAGGGCGACACCCGCATCGGCGGCGATGAGCGCTTCTTCCAGGCGATCGATGTGTTCGGGGGCCACCGGTCCTGAGCGCTGGAAGGTCTCTCCCACCTTCTCGATGAACTCGGTGTGGGTCATGAAGAGGCCGCGTTTGAGCTTTTTCAGGAATGTTCCAGCCATCGTGTCTCCAGTGTCCTGCCGACCGCCATCGCCGGCGGCTCGTCTGTTTTCGCCGCGTCGTTTGACTCGTGGATCTAATTGCCGCCGGCTACTCGAACTCGCGGGCAATCAATTTGGCGGTCCCTCTGAGATGGTGCTGCGCCCGCGCTCGCGCGACGGGCTTGCGCACGACGAGCACCATATAGTAGCCATCGGGAAGGACGTGCGTCAACGTGGCGAGTTCGGTTCCCTCGATCACGAAATACTGGAGACTGCCGATGCCGGCGCCGGCGACGGTCGATCCCAGCTGACGGGTGAAGAGCCCCTGGACCGCCCCCTCGACCTTGAGGTCGAACGGTTCACCGTGGCGGGTCACGAAATCGACGGTCTCCCCTTCCTCGTCGAGGAAGATCGCACCGACCGCCTCCGGGACATCCACCATCAGGTTGGTGAGCAGGATATTGAAGGGCATCAGGGCCGACCGAGAAGGGCCCTCGCCTCAACTGCGAGCTGCGACTCGGGATCGGACGCGACGACGTCCTGAAGGTATGGCCGCGCCTCGTCCATGCGACCCAGATCGACCAGCAGACGGCCGTAGGCGAGGCTCCCGTCAAGCCGCTCGGGGAATTTGAAATGCGCCTCCTCGAGGAGACCGAGGGCGGAGTCGGTGCGTCCCTGCGATACCGCGATCTCGGCGAGGCGGAGATAGGCCTCGAAGACCGGAGTCGTCGAGGTGATCGCCTTCGTGAAGTTCTCTTCGGCGGCGCCGATCTGGCCACGACCCAGGTAGGTCAGCCCGAGGTTGTAGAAGACCTTCCACCGGTGCGGATAGGTGGAGTCCGAAAGGACGGCGATGAAGTCGACTTCGGCAAGACGGTACTGCTCGAGGGCGAGATAGGCGGTTCCGCGGTTGTTTCTCGCGTCGGTGAAACCGGGGATCATGCGGAGGGCGGTGTCGAAGTTCTCGAGGGCCTTGTCGGTCCGGTTGGTGCTCAGATAGCACAGCCCCATCATGTTGTAGATCGTTGCGTTGCCGGGGTTTGCCGCTTCGGCTTCGTGAAAACGCTCGATCGCTTCGTCGTACCTCTGCTGCTGCATGAAGACATAGGCCTGGCGGATGAGGGACTGGGCGAGCAGGGGATCGGTCTTTGTCTGTTTCTTGTTCTTCTTCGGTTCGGGCGAGGGCGATGCGAGACCGACGGTCGTGCCGGCCGCCATCAGCGCGACGACGAGAAAACAAACAGCGGCGATCATCCGGCGTTTCATGAGGCCTCCTGGGTCTTCCCGGTCTCTTCCGCGTGAGGCGAAGCCTCCGGGGGCATGATGTCGCCCGCGGCGACCGCGGCGGTGAATGCGTCCACGACCACGGGATCGAACCGGGTGCCGGCCATGGACCTCATCTTTTCGGCCACGTAGGTGAGCGACATGGCCTTCTGGTAGGGCCGATTCGTGGTCATGGCGTCAAACGTGTCGGCGACGCCGATGATCCTCGCGACCATCGGGATCTGCTCCCCGGCGAGCCTGTCCGGGTAACCCTTGCCGTCCCAGGTCTCGTGGTGATTTCGGATACCGGGGATGATGGTCTTGAGCTTGCTGATCGGGGTCATGATCTGTGCCCCGATATCCGGGTGGCGGCGCATGATCTCGTACTCTTCATCGGTCAGGCCGCCGGGCTTGTTGAGGATCCCGTCCTTGATGCCCAGTTTTCCCACGTCATGCAGGATGGAGGCGATGCGGATGTGAAAGACATCGTCGAAGCCGAGCCCGAGATGCCGGGCGATCGCCATCGCGTAGGAGCTGACCCGTTCCGAGTGGCCTTTGGTGTATGGGTCCTTGGCGTCGATGGCGGCGGCCAGAGTGCGAATCGTCTCGAGAAACAACTCCTGGTTCTGGCGCAGGGCGTGCTTGAGTTTCCTGACCAGCGTCTCGATGTTCTCCGCCATCTGGTTGAAGTTGCTCCCGAGCAGAGCGATCTCGTCGTTGCCGTGGACCTCGGAGCGAACGCTGAGCTTTCCCTCTGAAATCTCGCTCGAGATGTGGGCGAGCTCCTGAATCGGGCGAATCAGGTGGCGGCTGAGAACAAACCCGAGACCAAGGGCCACCAGCCCGGCGATGGCGCTCACCATGAGGGTCCGCTGCTGCATCACTCGCACCGGCGCGAAGGCGAGCGATGTCGACCTCTCGAGGAGCACCCCCCAGCCGAGGGACGAGACCGGTGCAGCGGATCCGAGAACCTCGCCGGCATCGGGATTCATCGGGTTGGTGTAGGTGGAGGTCAGGGCGAGGGGGCGGGTCAGAAAATCTCGAATGAGCGGCGATTCGGCGAGGGAGGCGCCGCGGAGCGCCGGCGCTGAACTCAGGATCACCTTTCCGCCGCCGTCGATGACGCTGACGTAGAAACCGCTGAAGGTGTTTTCTGAAAACCGGGCTTCGAGGTCGGCGAAGTCGAGAACACCTGCGAGGCTTCCCCAGGCGTCGCCGTCGCGCGTCTGGAGCGGAAAGACCAGGATCGCCCAGGGCGATCGGTCGGCGGGCACCTCGAAGCTGTAGGCGGGGGAAGGGTCGCCGGTGAGCGCTCCCTCCTGCGCGGATCGGACCAGATCCGAGAGGACTTCGACGTCCCGGGGTTGAAGCTGGGGGTCGTAGACATAGCTTCCTTCGCCATCACGGTTGAGAATCTGGAGGTAGGCGAAAGATGGACCGGCCTCGCGCGCCATCTGTTCGAGAAACGACTCGAACGAGGCGACATCATCGGGGCTGGAAACCGCCAGCGCGCGCGCCGTGCTCTCCAGATAGGTCCTGCGGCTCGAGAAGAAGTGATCGACCTCCGTGGCCAGCGAGACCGCCTGACGATTGAGGTAGAGCTTTTCAACCGTGGTCAGGTGCTCGCGGTTGTAGGATGCGAGCAGCCACCCGGAAAGCGTAACCGGTAGGACCGTCACCAACACCAACGTCGCCGCGATGGGATAGGTCAGACTGGATTTGAAGCGTTTAATAAGGCCCATCGAATCGAGAGAAATATATCATGACGAGAGAGATGAGCGCCCGCTTTTTGCCTTCGCGCAGCTCTCGGGAGGGATCCGACATGGATCAGAAATCCGCCGCCAGAACACTCAGGGAGATCGGTCGCCTGCTTGAAGTCGCGGGCGAGAATCCACACCGCGTCCGGGCGTTCGAGGGCGCTTCTCGGGCTGTGGAAACGGCCGGCGGCGACCTCGACGAGATTTTCAACTCAGGAAGGATCCTCGATCTCAAGGGTGTCGGAAAGGGCACGGCGGCTGTCCTCGAGGACCTCGCGGCCGGCCGGCGGCCGCGGGCTCTGGTTGAAGCCGAGGAGCGGGTTCCGGCTGGAGTTCGCGAGATCATGGAACTGCGCGGTCTCGGGCCGAAGAAGGTGCGAACGCTGTGGCGGGACCTCGGGGTGGAGACTCTGGGCGAACTCGAATACGCGTGCCGGGAGAACCGGCTCGTCGATCTCAAGGGCTTTGGGCCCGCGAGCCAGGCCGCGGTGCTCGATGCGGTGATCTTCCGTACTCGCGCCGGTCAACGACGGCTTCTGGACGAGGGTTGGATGGCGGCGGAGACCACCCGTGAGGATCTCGCCGGGTTGTCCGGGGTGCTCGCCGTCACGATTGCCGGCGAGGTCCGGCGCTGCTGCGAGACCATCGGAGAACTCGCGTTCGTCGTGATGGTGGGTGCGGTCGGCGAGGCCGGTCGGGTGGCCGCATCACTGGGCGAGGCCGAGAAGGTCGAGGACGACGTTTGGCTGTGCCGGTCCCCCGGCGGCCTTCCGGTGCGGCTGTGGTTCTCGACGCCGGGCGCTGCGGGAGCGGCGTTGATTCGGGCCACCGGGAGCGATGCGTTTACCGAGGCGCTGTCGGCTCGGGGAGGAGCGGTCCTCGCCGGCGAAGATGAGGCGGCCGTTTTCGCGGGGCTCGATCTCGACTGGATTCCGCCCGAGCTGAGGGAGGAAACGCGATGGTTGGATGCGGCGGACCGCGGCGTCATGCCCGAGCTCCTCGAGCTCGCCGATCTTCGGGGGGTCCTGCACAATCACACCACCGATTCGGACGGCGCCGCTTCGTTGGAGGAGATGGCTCGGGCGGCTGGGGACCGGGGATGGTCGTTCTTCGGCGTCGCCGATCACTCGCCGGCGGCGTTTTATGCCAATGGCGTCGACGGGGCCAGGTTGCGCGAACAGTGGGCGAGAGCCGACGCCTGGAACGCGGCGAACCCGGGGGTGAGGATCGTCAAGGGGTTGGAGGCGGACATCCTGGCCGACGGTCGGCTCGACATCCCGGACGGATGCGAGTCGGGTCTCGACTATGTGGTGGCTTCGGTCCACTCGTCGTTCCGCTTGACCGAAGATGCCCAGACCGATCGCATCCTGGCGGCGGTGCGCCATCCGGCGTGTCGGGTTCTCGGCCACCCGACGGGACGGCTTCTTCTGGCGCGGCCGGGATATGCGGTGGATCTCGAGCGGGTGCTCGATGGCTGTGCCGAAAACGGAGTTGCGGTGGAGATCAACGCCAGCCCCTATCGACTCGATCTCGATTGGTGGTGGGCGAGGCGGGCGTTGGACAGGGGGGTCAAGCTCGTCATCAACCCGGACGCTCACTCCGTCGAGGGTCTGGATCACGTTCGCTGGGGCGCCGCCGTGGCCCGAAGGGCAGGCGCCACCCCGGCCGATATCGTGAACTGTGACGACATCGACGGGTTTGTCGATCGCTGACGCGTGGTACCTTTAGAGGTGCTCGGAGGGCTGAGAAATGGCGGACACGGTGCTCGTGGTCGAGGATGACCCTGCCAACGCCCTGCTGGTGGAGACGATTCTCACCCGCCTGGGCGGTTTCGACGTGATCCGAAGCGACGACGGCGACGAGATTCTCGAGATCGTGACATCACGGCCCATCAGCGCCGCGTTGATGGATGTCTCCCTGAAGAACACGCGGGTGGGCGGTGACAAGGTCGACGGGGTCGAGTTGACGCGCCGGATCCGATCGCTCGCCGGTGGCGTCGGGCTGCCCGTGATCCTGCTCACGGCGCATGCGATGAAGGGCGATCGGGAACGTCTGTTGTTTTCGTCCGGCGCCAACGACTATGTCGCAAAGCCGATCGCCGACCAGCGCGAGTTGGTGAAGCTGGTCCGGCAACATATCGACACCGTCCAGGCCTTCGAAGATGATCCCGAGGAGTCCTGACCGCGCGAGCTTCGGTGACGGCTGGATCGACATCAGCCGCCCGCTCGGCCCAGGAACTCCGGTCTGGCCGGGGGATCGAAGCTTCGAGTTGCAGCAGCGGAAGATCGGCGATCTCATGATCTCGGCCATCGCCACGACCTGCCACGTGGGCACCCATGTCGATGCTCCCCTCCATCTCTGCCCGACCGGAACCGCGGTCCATGAGATTCCCCTCGGGCGGCTCCTCGGGCCGGCAGAGGTCGTGCGGTTGCCCGCCGGATGCGGCGCGGCGGGCTGCCGGGATCTCCCGTTGGGTTGGGTCCCGCGGCATCCCAGGATCCTCCTCCGGACGGACAGCCAGCCGGTCGGCTCGCCGATCGTCGACGGTTTTTCGGCGACCTCCGCCGAACTGGTGAACTGGCTCGCCGATCACGGGGTCTCCACCCTGGGCATCGACACCCCGTCGGTGGATTCCTTTTCGTCAACCGACCTCGAGGCTCACCAGGTCTTGGCTCGGCGTGGGATGACCTGGATTGAAGGTCTGAACCTCGAAGGTGTCGAGGCCGGCTGCTACACGCTGGTGGCCCTTCCCATGCCGCTGCGCGGGATCGATGCGGCGCCGGTCCGGGCGCTGCTCAAGAAGATCGCGGACGAATGAGCTGAAACGAGACTCGAGCGTGGCCAGGAAACGATGCGCCGACGCAACCCGTCAATCGGTTGAGCGCCGGCGCTGGGTCGTACCGGCCATCCCGTCCGGATCGGCTTCCTGCAGATGGCGGGCGGCCTCCTCCGGGGCGGTCGGGTTGATGGTGTAGCCGGAGCCCCATTCGAACCCGGCCCGCCGACTGATCCGCGGGACCATCTCCAGGTGCCAATGAAAGTCGTGCTCGATGGTCGACCAGTCGTCCGGATGGCCCCGCCTGGGGTGGGGGCTCGGCGCGGTGTGGAGCACGAGATTGTACGGGGGATCCTCGAGCAGCAGCCGGATCCGCCGGAGGAGATCGCGGAGGATCACCGCCAAGCCCCGGAGTTCGGTGTCGTCGGCGGTCGCGAAATCATGACCGTGACGCCGCGGCAGGATCCAGGTTTCGAATGGAAGCGCGGATGCGTAGGGAGTCAGTGCAACAAAGGTGTCGGTCTCGATGGCGACCCGGTCGCCGAGCTCGAGCTCCTGATGGACGAGATCGCAGAAAAGGCAGCGTTCTTTGCTGGTGAAATGCTCGCGTGCCGACTTGAGTTCCTGGGCGACGACGGAGGGGATGATCGGGGTGGCGATGAGCTGGGAGTGGGCATGGGCCACCGAGGCGCCGGCCTCGGTTCCCTGGTTCTTGAAGATCAGCACATAGCGCAGCCGGGTGTCCCGCCGGAGATCGACGATCCGCGCGCGCCACGCTTTGAGAACCTGGAGCAGCTCGTCGACGGTGAAATCCGCCATCTCGCGGGCCGATTCGGGGCACTCCACGATCACCTCGTGGGCGCCGACCCCGCTGACGCAGTCGTTGAGTCCGACGCCCTCGCGGATCACCTCGCCCTCGACTCTGAGGGCGGGAAACCTGTTGGCAAAAACCCTCACCTGCCAGCGAGCGCCGGTGGCGGTGTCGAGAGCCGGGAGCGAAAAGATCTCGGGCGTGGTCTGGTCTTCGTTCCCGGGGGCGAAAGGATCGACCTCCGGAGAAGGAGGCATTCCCGATTGTTCGGGGACCAGAAACTCGAGTGGTCGGAGCCGTCGTTCGGGGGCGATGATGGCCCAGCGATTCTTGATCGGGCAGTAGCGGAGTTCGGACATGACTCACTCCTCGTCATTCATCGGGCGCTTCATCCACGGAGGTGGGCTCGAGGAGGAGAACGGCTCCGTCCAACGCGCTTCGCTCGCCGCTGCGGACCTCGAGGCGGGCGGGCCGGCGGCTGTCCCATGGCAGCGAAAGCTCGACCACCCGTCCGAGCGCGCAGTCGGCGCCGCATCCGTGACAGCCGGTGCCGTCGATGATGACGGCCGTGGGCGGACCGCTCTCGGGTTCGAATTGGATATTCAGCGCGTAGCCGGCGACGACCTCGTCCATGGCTCGGATGCCTTCGATGAGCAGGTGGAGCCGGTCTTTGCCGCCCCAGAAGGAGAGTCTCCGGATCGGGTGGTCGCCTTTGGTCTCGATCCGGGTGGAGAGGCACCACTCGAAATAGGACGTGATCCGGCCGTCGAGATGGGGCGGGTTCCACCGGGTCGCGACCGGGACCGGAACTCGTCTGACGACGGTCTTGAGCGGTTGGTCGATCGCTCGTGGCGGTTCGATGCCGGCCTGGCTGCACGCATCCGCCAGGTGGCGGCGAAAGATCGTATCGTAGAGCGGCGCGAGCTCGGTGGGGTTGTCGTCGCCGAGCCACCAGAACCAGTCCGAAGCCTCGGCCGCCAGGAGCGAAGGCGGATGGGGCGTGGCGGAGCGTTCGAGGGCGCCGCGAACGTCCGCCAACAGCTTCCAGGCCGCCGATTTTTCCGGGTGCCCGATCCAGGTGGCGAAGACCCCGTTGATCCACGAGCCAGGGTGGAGGGTGTCCAGGACTCCGGGTTTCGAGGTTGCAGCCATCCTCGTGAGCGTGTCCGGTCGGAGTCCGTCGCCGGTTTGCGAAAGTGCTCCCATGAGCGCGCGGAGGAAGCGGCCTCCACCCTCCGGATAGTGGAGCCAGGCATTTTCCCCGTCGAGGGCGAGGACGATGGTGGCGTCCTCGGGGAGTTTCCGGCCGAGGTTGGTGAGGTCGTCGACCAGCGAACGGGCGGCGCGAGCCTCGTCGTCCCAGTTTCCGTATCGAAAGCCGATGGCGTCGGACAGGGCGCGATCGCGGAAAAAGAGCACCGTGCCCGACTCCTGGAGCCGCCAGGGTCGGTAGAGTTCGGGCCGCGCCGAATCTGCGGTGCGGAGGGGCGTGCCGAGACTCTTTTCGAGGATGCCCTCGTCGGTGACCAGCCACTCGATACCGGCATCGGCGTAGATCGCCAACGCCTGGGTGGAGACCGAGCCCTCGGGCGGCCAGCATCCGCGGGCGGGGAGTCCGGCGGACCGCATCAACGCCAGCCCCTCTTCGAGTTGCCAGACGGCGTCCTCGGGATACTTGAAGCGAGGGACCTCCGGGGCCGGGTGGGGCGCCCAGCTGTCGACGACGATACCCGTGTCGGCGAGCAACGGCATGATGGGGTGCGCGTACGGGCTGGTCGAGATCTCGACACCGGGGAGGCGGGCCAGCCGGCGCCAGAGCTCGATGAGTTCACCCGGCTGAGCCTTGAGCCAGGAAATCACCGCCTCGTGGTCCATCGGTGAAAATCCGCGCCCGCGCGACACCAGCCCCTTGAGTCGTTCGTCCCGCCATGCCTGCTCACCCGCCTGGGCGATCACGAAGAGCACCTGCAGGTCGCGAAGGTCGCCCGGGCCGAATGCCGACGATGGACGTGGTCGGTCTTCGGAGACCTCGCGGCGGCGGGCGAGCTCGGCCAACCGCGGGTATCGCTTCAGTTGCCGTGCCGTGACGTGGAAGCACCAGGAAACCAGAAGCTCGCGCTGATCGTCGGCGAGGTCCCCGGCCGGGGTCGCGAGGGCATCGATGACGGGGTCCTGGACCGCACCGTCGCGATAGGCGATGAGCTGTTCGAGGAGGGTCGGGACAATGTTGACGACCTGTCCGCGACCCTCAGCTTCGATGATGGCGGAGACGAGGGTGCGGTAGGCGCCGCCGGAGTGGATGGCCGCCCAAGGTGCGTGCGATATCCCGTCCGCAGTGCGATACGACGGTTGGTGCAGGTGCCAGAGAAAGCTCAGCTTCGCCATTCGGGGATGGGCTACTCGTCGGAGGCGGGCGGCGAGCTGCGATCGAAACGACGGTCCATGGAGAGGTCTTCATACTCGTCTTCGGTGGCGAACTGGCTGACGTCGTCGTTGCCGCAGAGCTCGCAGATCGCTTCCCTGACGACGCCGTCCTTCCACTCGAAAATGTAGACCGGGCTCTCGCATTCAAGACAGATGAGATAGTCGGGGGTCATGTGTGTCCACCATTTCTCGCACCCTACCACAACAGGAGTGCCGAGTTCGATCCGGTCGACGGCGATGGGTCGTCAATTGACCTTGATTCCCAGGAGGTTCGCGAGTTCGTGCCGGTCGAAGGCGCGCAGGACGTCTTCGGTCGGGGTGACGACGGTTTCCATGAGCTCGAGTTTGGATCGGATGAGGTCGTCGATCCTTTCTTCCACGGTGTCACGGGTCACCAGCTTGAAGACCTGGACGAACTTCTTCTGGCCGATGCGGTGGACGCGATCCGTCGCCTGATTCTCCTTGGCGGGATTCCACCACCGGTCGTAGTGGATGACCACCGACGCCCCGGTCAGATCGATTCCGACGCCGCCGGCAAGCAGACTCGCGAGGAGGACGCGCTCGTGCTGTTCGGAATTGAATCGGCGGACGATTCGTCCACGGTCTCCGGTGGAACCCGTGAGCTTGAGGTGCGGGATCCGACGTTTCTCCAAATAGGTCGACAGGTAGGTGATCATGGTGACGTACTGCGAGAAGACGACCACGCTGCAGTCCCCCGCGAGGGCCTCGTCGAGGATCTGATCGAGGACATCGATCTTGCCCGAGTGAGCACTCGACGAAAGGCTGTCGTCAACGAGGACCGGGTGGTCACAGACCTGCTTGAGCCGCGTGAGGAGGGCGAAGATGTGGATGTAGGGGATGTTGGAAGTGGGATCTTGGAGCCGGCTTGCGATCTCCTGCGAACCCAGCTCGCGGATGGTTTCGTAGAGCTCCCGCTGTCTGCCCACCATGCGGCAGAAGCGGATGTCCTCGACCTTCTCGGGCAGGTCGGCGAGGACCTGGTCCTTGATCCGCCTCAAGGTGAGGACCGAGAGCCGGCGACGAAGGAGGTGGAGCTGATGGTGGGTCGGGTTGCGGTGTTTGGTCCGGAACTCTCGTTCCGAGCCGAGGTAGCCGGGCAGAATCAGATCGACCACCGACCAGAGCTCGGTGAGGCGGTTCTCGAGGGGAGTGCCCGAGAGCGCGATGCGGAAGACCGCGGGGATCCTCCGCGCCGCACGGGCGGCCTTGGTTCGTGAGTTTTTGATTCGCTGGGCCTCGTCGAAGACCGCCACTTCCCAGATCCGGTCCTGAAGCTCGTCCCCCGACCGAAAGAGGATGTCGTAAGTCGTGAGGACCACCACGCCGCCGTCGGTCCCTTCGAGGGACCGGCCCGGCCCGTGATAGAGGTGGACCTTGAGATCGGGGGCATAGCGGTGGAGCAGCGTGTGCCAGTGTTCGAGCACCCCCCGGGGACAGACCACCAAGAGCCCCTCGGATCGTCTGATCTCGTGGACCAGGCAGAGCAATCCCATGACCTGGTGGGTTTTCCCGAGTCCCATGTCGTCGGCGAGCAGAGCGCCGATTCCCGCGAGATAGCGGTTCCACAACCACGCCACGCCCTCGCTTTGGTACGGGCGGAGCCGGGATCTCAGGCCGGGCGGGTCGGGGCACGCGGGCGCCGAGCGGCCCTGGAGCAGATCTGCGAGTGAGGCGAGGCCGTCATCGCCGCCGACCGGGAGCCCGGTTTCTGCAACCAGGCGAATCAGGGCGATCCGAGTGCCCAGAAGCCCGTTGGCTTGCGCCCTCTTCGGCAGTCTGAAACCGGCTTCCTCGAAGAGATCGAGATCGGGCGCCCGAACGATGGCGTCGCCGATGCGGGTGAATCCCTGATCGAGAAGGTCGTAACTTTGAGCCCACTCGAGGGTGCAGCCCGCGGCCTTGAATCTCGGGCGGATGCGGACTCTGCCGTTGGGTGTCAGGGTGGCCTCGAGTGAGACCGGTTTGGGTGCGATCGGCTGCCTGAATCCGGCGAGCTGGCCCTGGGGGAGATACCACGGGTGCTGCAGAAGTTGGGGATGGTCGAGATTGAGAAAACGGAGGGCGTCCTGACCGTTGAGAACCTGCTTGCCGCGCCGGTGGAAAGGAACCAGCGGCGTCGCCGGATCGAGCACGCGGCAGAGGTGATTCGCGATCCGCGCCCAGCGGCCGAAGATGTGGCCTTCCAGGGCCGAGCCGCGGAGAACCTTGCCGCTGCCGAGTCGATACCCGGGCTCGAGGGTGATGCCTGATTCGTTCCACGATGAGATGAGGACCGGGTGGAGTCGCGCCTCGGAAAGCTCGAGGCCGGTGAGGTCGCCGGAGAGCTTGATTCCCGGGAGCGACCGGAGCAGCGGCAGGGCGGATGGCAGCAGGGTGGCGCTGAAGACCACCACCCGGCGGCCGCCGGATGGCAGGATGATGTGAATCTCGACCTCATGGCCCGAAATGCGGGCGGTGGCGGCGCCGGTCTTCTGCAGCGAGAGCTGGAGCTCGAGGGCCGAGCGGAGATCGTGACCGGTGAGGTGGCTGAGGTCGAGCCGTTCCGCGGTCGCCCGTCCGGGGGCGATGAACGGGTGGCGGGAATTGGCCCGCCAGGCGGCGCCGGGTCCCAGGCGTTGCATGGTGGGGCGGACATCCAGCCACTGGAGAAGAGTGGCGACGGCGTGCGGACAGGGGCTCTCATGATCCTCGCACGCGGTGCAGCGACAGCCGGTGAAAGGACCTCCGGTGTCGCTGATGCGCACGGTGCAGACCGGTTGCGAAATCTCGGATTCGAGACCGTCGCCGGTCCAGACGATTCGGATGACCCGCCGCTCCTGGTAGAGGTGGTAGCCGCGTTCGGCGGTCCCGCGCGGGAGATCGCCGAGAATCTGACCGCTCTTGATGTGAAAAAGTCCAGCCGGCCTGGAAGCAGGACCGGCATGAAGAGGGTCGCGAGTCATAGCCACTCATCATAGCAAGATCGGATTCGAGAATCGAATCCGTCAGTCCTGAGTCTTGAATTGTGATTTCCTGATGACGTCGCACCGTTGCAGGCGCATCCGGGGCAGATGCGATGAAGGTCAACAACCGAGAATTGCTCAGTCGATGGTCAACCGGGCGTCGGCGCAGACGAAGAGGACATCCTGCAGCTCGGGATGGCGCTGGAGCATTTCGGCGCCTTTGGAGCTCAACCGCGGCATCGTGAATCCGAGAATCACGAGATCGGCCGCCGTCGAATGTTCGGCCACCAATCGGCCGAAGTCGACGTTGGCGTCGGTGGGGAAGATGCGGACATTGCGCGGGCTCACCGGTATTCGTCCGGTCGCCAGCGTCTCCTCGATCTTGGCTTCCTCGCCGGCGGCACGCTCCTCCGGCGCGGCGACCAGGATTTCGATCTCGGCGTCACTCCAATCCGGGTGGCCGATGAGGATATACGCGAGGAGGATCATCAGGCTCGCGTTTTTGTAGTCGTGCCAGGTGAGCCAGATGTGGATCCGATCGCGGTTGCCGAAATAGACGTCGGAGTGGCGCAGCACGAGAATGTCCATTTCGGTCGCGGCGGCGAAAAGACTGCCGTCGTAGACCTCCTGGAGGACCTCAGGAGGGTCGTGTTTGGAGAACTCGAAGAGAACGACATTGTTTTCCATGCCCGAGATCCCGGGCACTTGGAGGCTCTGCGCGAGGGCCGAGCTCATCGAAGGACTGATGATGGTATCGACGAAGACCCCGCCGGCCCGCTCGTGGGCGAGTTTGACCAGTCTTTTCATCGTCTTCTTTGATTCGCGGAAGTTCTCGGGATCGAGGAGCCCAGGGATGAAGTGGAGATAGGTCCCGACGGCGTGGCGGTGGCACAACCAGGCCATCAACTGGAGCGGTGAAGCGCGGTCGAAGGTGCGGCCGTCGACCATGATGATGCTCGGGCGCCACTGGTCCGCCGTCGACTCGGTTTCGATGCTCTGGAGGCCGATCTGCAGCTGCCGGGTGGCCTGGACCATCACGGCTCGGAAAATCGCTCCGAGGTCGTCGCCCTCGGCGTTCTTCGAAGCGCGGATGAAGCGGTACAGAAGGGCGATGGCGAGGATTGCCAAGAGCGCGAAGAACGGGTCCATCTGAAACATCAGGAGCAGACAACCGATGGCGCCGAGAAGGCTCAGGTACCACCGCGAGTGGAAGGTCGGTCGGTAGCTCGGCCGGGCCGCGAAATGCTCGAGGAAGGAGATCGCGCAGAGGGAACCGTAGGTGACCATGAAGAACATGGAGATGATCCGGGCGACGAAGTCGACGTTGCCAGCGGCGACGAAGGTGATGGCGATGACGCCGGTAATGATGGTGGCATTGCGCGGTTCGTTGGCGTTGCCGGCGCCGCGGCCGAGAAAATCGGTGACGGAACGCCAGCGAACCACCCTGTCGTTGGCGATGGCCTGGAGCGTCCTCGGGGCGACCAGTACCGACCCAACGGCCGACGAGATGGTGGCGCAGGCGAGGCCGATGGGGATGATCGGGCCCCAGATGGCGATCCGGCCCATGATGAGCTGGTCCGCAGCCATCGCCTCGGGCGCAGCCGAGGCGGCGAGCTTGACGACGACCAGAATGTACACCGCCATGCCGGCGATGGTTGCCGACAGCGTGCCGAGGGGGATTGATTTTCGCGGATTGGCGAGGTCGCCGGACAGCCCGACGCCGGCGGTCATCCCGGTAAAGGCGGGAAAGACGATGGCGAAGACGATGAAAAAGCCGTCGGCATCGGCAACCCTCGTCAGCAGCGAGACTCCGACCGGCGCGTCGTCCATCGGGGGGCCGAGAAAGAAGAACAGCAGCGAGGCGGCGAGCACGGCGGCGATGATGTAGAGCCCGAGGACTCCGGCGTCGGCGCCGCGCACGATCATGAGGGCCAGCAGCAGAACGACGAACGGCAGCGAGACCATCCGCGGGTCGAAGACCAACCCGGTCAGGCCCTCGAGCCAGGGCGCCAGCGGCTGGAAGGCCTCGGCGAAGGCGATGGAGTAGAAGGCGACGGAGATCGACTGGGAAAGGTAGAGCGCGACGCCGATGGTCGCGCCGATGGTGGTTCCGAAAGAGCGCGAGATGATGAAGTACTCGCCGCCGCCCTCGACGCGCCGGTTGGTGGCGATCTCGGAGATCGCGAGCGCGGTGGGGATGGTGACGGCGTGGCCGATGAGGATGATGAGCAGGGCCCCGAGCAGGCCGACGTTCGCGACTGCATAACCGAAGCGGAGGAAAAGGACCGCCCCGAGGATGGTGCTGATTGCGGCGAGAAAGACCGGAGCGGTGCCGAAGCCGTGTCCCGAGGTTTTGATTGCGGTTGCTGCCATCGCGGCATTCTACCTCGGCGGCGGCCGAGGGACCCACCTTGAGCATTGTTCGGGCTGAGCGTTAGGTCGGGGATCGGCGATTCACCCCCGAACAATGCCAAAGACGGCACCCCGTTCGAGGCCCTTTTCTGCGTTCTCTCGGGGCTGTTTGTCACTCCACGGGACGACACGAAAAGGTGTGCGGCGGCGTGTGCCCGGCTCTCAATTTCGTCCGACGAAAACGGGGACTGGCAGCGCTCTGAGACGAGGTCGCCGGAATCAAGTTCGGTAGAAAGTTGATAACAATGCACTAAAAAAGTCGGATTTTGGACTTGACAAACAAAAACTAAGGTATTAGATTGTGCTTGCGTGTGAAATTGATAAGGAGGCACTCACAATGAGAAACATGATTCGTTGGCAGCCCATTAACCGTCCCGCAACCTGGACCACCGGCATGGACCGACTCTTCAACGAGTTCATGGGTCACTCCATTCGTAAGATGGAAGAAGAGACCGCGGCCTGCGCGTGGACCCCCGCCGTCAACATTCTCGAGCGGGAAGACGGCATCGTCATCAGCGCCGATCTCCCCGGTCTCAAGGCCGAGGATGTCGAGGTCACCATCGACAACGGCGTGCTCACCATCAAGGGCGAGCGCACCCTCGAGGAGGTCAACGACGGAGAGACCTACCACCGGGTCGAGCGCTCTTACGGCAAGTTCGAGCGCAGCTTCTCGGTTCCGAACTCGGTTGATCCCAAGAAGATCGAGGCCCGCTTCGTCAACGGCGAGATGACTCTCTCGCTCCCCAAGCGCGACGAGTCCAAGCCGCGTTCGGTCAAAATCAAGGTCGCAACCGAATAGAATCCTGCCGGCCGACCCTTCCCATTCACGACTCGGTACGAGAAGACCCCGGAATCCTCCGGGGTCTTTTCTTGACCATACGGTTCCCGGGACGTAGCGTTGGCCGATGAGGGAGAAGGTCTTCACGTTGGCGTTGGGAGGTGGTGCGGCCAAGGGGTTGGCCCACATCGGTGTGCTCAAGGGCGCCGAGGAGGATGGCCTCGAGGTCGCGGCGATCGCCGGAACCTCCATGGGATCCATCATCGGCGCGATGGTGGCGCAAGGTCTGAGCGCCGGCGAGATGGAGGCCCTCTTTCGCGCCATCGATTGGGTTCGACTCGGTCGGATCATGGTGACATCGGTCAGCGGCGCCGCGTTCAACGACATGTTGCGCGAGAGCTTCGGCGGCATCCTCATCGAGGACCTGGAGATCGCATATGCAGCGGTGTGTGCCGATCTCGATACCGGCGAGATGGTCGTCCTCGATGCCGGCGACCTTGCCGAAGCGGTCTGCGCCTCGTCCTCCATCCCCGGCATCCTGCCGTCGCGCCATCTCGGCGGACGGCGGCTGGTGGACGGAGCGGTGGTCGAGCCGGTCCCGGTGACCGCCGCCACCGCCATGGGAGTGGGCACGGTGCTCGCCGTCAACGTGGTTCGTCCGCCGACAGGCCGGGAGTCGGGCGGGTCGATCATGACCACAATGCCGATCTTGGTGGAGTTGCCATCGGCATTCCGCCGTGTCGAGGGGTGGCTCCGCCGTCAACGGGTCGAAAAGGACGAAGGTGAGATCAGCGCAAGGGTGTCGCGCTGGGAGTCGGTCTTCCGCTCGTTCCACATCATGCAGTACCGTCTCGCCACGTGCAGCCGCGCGGGCGTGTCGATGATCGAGCCGGAGGTCGGCCGTTTCGGCTGGTTCGACTTCCACCGGGTTGACGAGATCATCGCCGCCGGTTACCAGGCCTATCGTCGGTGGGCGGACGAGAACGCATCATCAACTCTCAAAATTTGATTTTGAGATCTCGATTTCATCGCACCAACGCAACCGATGGTGTGCGACGGCATTTCGAAATCAAGAATTCAAAATTGAGAATCGAGAGCAACCCTAGAGATTGCTCTCCACGAAATCCCAGTTGACAAAGCCCCAAAACTCTTCCAGGTACTTCGCCCGGGCGTTTCGGAAGTCGATGTAATAGGCGTGCTCCCAGACATCGCAGGTGAGCAGCGGCGTCGCGCCGTCCCGCATGGGGTTGTCGGCGTTGCCGGTGGTGGTGACGGCGAGTGAACCGTCCGCATTCTTGACCAGCCACGCCCACCCCGAGCCGAACCGGCCCACTCCGGCCTTGTTGAACGCCTCCTTGAAGGCGGCGAAACTGCCGAAGGCCCCGCTCAGGCGAGCTTCGAGCGCCGCGCCGGGAGCGCTCCCGCCGCCGCCCTTGAGGCAGTTCCAGTAGAAGCTGTGGTTCCACACCTGCGCGGCGTTGTTGAAGACGCCGCCCTCGGCGGTCTTGACGAGCTCCTCGAGGGTGGCGTCCTCGATCGGCGTGCCGGCGGACAGCTTGTTGAGGTTGTCGACATACGCCTTGTGGTGTTTGCCATGATGGTAGTCGAGGGTCTCGGCGGAAAGGAAAGGTTCGAGGTCGGTGGGGCCGAAGGGCAGCTTTGGAAGTTCATGCGCCATGGTTTCCTCCAATTATTTGTGAGAACGCGGATATTGTACGCCAAACCGTCGCGACGACCGACCCGCTGATTGAATCTTTATTGCGAATCGACCTCGAAAAGAGAAGGCGTACGGTTGTTGATCTCTCTCGCCTTTTCGAGGCCGCCCGAGAATGCCGCCGGTACCTCAGCGGCCGGGCAGATGGCGTTGAACCCGCACCATGCGCAGAGGATGCCCGGTCGCGGTTCGAAATCGGTTGCCGAATTGACGTTCCGAGCGAGTTGGTGAAATCGGTCGAGGAGCTCTCCTGCCCGCGCTGCGTCGACGGACTGCCAGCGGGTGCTTTCGTGGCGCAGATAGTGGTAGCCGGCGAGGGCCTCGACCTCGCCGTTCTTGCGCATGGCGCAGGCGGCGTAGAGCGGGGCCTGGAGCCCTTCGGAAAACTCCGAAGGGTCGCCTTCCTTTTTCGAGGTCTTGTAGTCCACCACGAAGAGGCGACCGGTCTCGGTGCGCCCGATCCGGTCGGCGAACCCGGTGAAGACGATGTCATCGGAGAGCGTGTGGTTGAGTCGCTGTTCGAGCGCAACCGTCTGCGAACGATCCCGATGGAAGGTGCTCCGGTAGAATCGCTCGAGCATCTCCCGCCCGGTCACGAGATAGGAATCAGCGCAGTCGCCGCTGCGGATGACGGTGATTTCGTCGTTGAAACCGTCTGCCCAGCGGTCGGCCAGGAGCTGGAGTGCGGCCTCGAGAGAGGGGCTCTCGCGCTGTTCGCGCTCGGTGTACATCCACTCGAGGACATCGTGAACGACGCTTCCAAGATAGGACTCGATCGAACGGAAGACCTCTTTGAAGCCCTTGAGGTAGCGATAGCGATAGCGCAGCGGACACTGGTGGTACGACTTGACCCGGGAGAAGGAGAACTGGTTCCGCGGCGTCGGAGCGTTTCCGGTTTCAGGCATCGGTGGAGTGTAGCGTATGCGGTTGGAGCTCAGGCCTTCTGGGCCGCCTCCGGCGACTCAGCGTCGCGCAATCAGCGTGCTCGGAGCGCTGACGCTGTCCCTGCCGCGGCCGCTGTCCCTGCCGCCGTCCCTGCCGCGGCCGCTGTCCCTGCCGCTGCAGCCGCTTCTGCGGTTGGTGACCATCCCCGTGCGAAAACCCGATTCGAATCAGAGGATTTCCAGGATCTTCTCCGTCGGCCGGCCGAGGGCGGTTCCCTTTTCCGAGACGACGATCGGGCGCTCGATCAGCCGCGGGTGCGACGCCATGGCGGCGATGAGCTCACCACGGCTCAGCGCGCCGTCGGCGAGACCGAGCTCTTTGTACTCCTTCTCCTTCTTTCGCATGAGCTCGCGGGGTTCCATCCCGAGCTGTGCGAGCAGCCCCTCGATCTTGGCCGCGTCCGGCGGTGCCTCGAGGTATTCGACGATCTCGGGTTCGATGCCCTTCTCGCGCAGCAACTGCAGCGCCTGGCGGGACTTCGATCAACCGGGGTTGTGATAGATGACAACGCTCATGCCGAGCACCTCCGTCGCCGGAAGGATAGCAAGGAGCGGGCGGCTATCGCCCGATTCCGAGCTCTTCGATCTCGACCCAACCGGCGGTGATTTCGGAACGGGCCCGCTCCAGGGCCTCGCGAATATCGCCGGTTTGCCCCGGCGAAGAGAATCTGGGATTGAGCCTGACGTCGAGAACACCGGACCCGAGATCGAAGGCGTAGACCTTGCCGGTGAAGGTCAGATCGCGGACCTCCCGTGCGATCCGCAGCATCGCCTCGGCGACATCGACCTCGACGACGGCGATGACGAGATCCGGTTCGGCATCAAGAAGGGTGGGATCGGCGCCGACGAGCAACAACCCGGCGTCGTGGGCGGCCGCCACGATCTGAGGATCGACCTGGTCGGTGGCGTAGAGCGCGACGCCGACTCCGATCGCGGTCAGCTGCCACGGGCCCTCCAATCCCGAGGCCGTGGCGACCTCGGCATCGGGGTTGATCGAACGGAAACCGGCGGTGAAACCGGTCTCGAGGCGCTCCAGCCAGGGCCGACCGGCACCGCGGAGCAATCCGATCTTGGCTCCCTCGGTGAGGTTGGCCGCGACCGCCCCGGCGAGGTATCCCGGCTCTTCCGGGGTGAAGCTCACGCTGCCGACATTGGCGCCGTGGATCTCGCCCGGGATGATCACGAAGTCGGTGTCGGGGAAGGCGGCAGCTTCGGTGTAGACCAGCGACTCGACCTCCGGGCCGACGCAGAAGACGAGATCGACCCCGTCTCGGCCGAGGGCGCGGAGACGAGAACGCTGGTCGGCCGAGCCCGCCGCACGGCAACGGGCGATGTCGGCATCGAGTTCGGCTGCGATCAGCCCGAGACCCCGTTCTGCCGATCTCTCCCAGCGTCCGCTCAACGTGACGGAGGTCAGCAGCCGGACACGAAATCCATCTTCCTCCGGTGGTTTCGCGGGGGAGCACGACACCACCGGGAGGCCGGCGGCGGCGAGCACGCAGATCCGTGTAAGGATGGACAGGTTTCGCACAGTCTCTCCACCATACACCGTTTGGTTTTGGGGTACTATTTGGTCATGGACCTCCACCAACTCGTCGCGGATCTCGACGAACTCCTGGATGCCGATGACGTGCGGGACTACTGTCCCAACGGGTTGCAGGTCGAGGGTTCGACCGATGTCCAGAAGGTGGTGACCGCGGTTTCCGCTTCGCGGGCGTTGTTCACCCGGGCCGTCGACCACGGCGCCGATGCCGTCATCGTCCACCACGGCCTGTTGTGGAACGGGGACGAACCGCCGCGGCTGGTGGGTTCCTTTCGCGAGCGGGTCCGGCTCCTGCTCGCCAATGACGTTTCCCTGATCGCCTATCACCTCCCGCTTGACCGGCACCCGGAATTGGGCAATGCCGCCCAACTCGCTCGACGCCTCGGGCTCACCGAGCTCGAGCCGTTTGCCGAACACCATGGCGCCTCGGCCGGAGTCTGTGGGGTTTTCCCCGAACCCGTGGACGCCGTCGAGTTTTTCTCGGCCGTCGCCGAAGTCACCGATCGCGAGCCGCAGGTTTTCGAGGGCAACCGGCGCTTGATCTCCTCGGTGGGGATCGTCACCGGCGCCGCCGAACGCGAGTACCACCAGGCGGTGGCGGCGGGTCTCGACGCCTACATCACCGGCGAAGCGACGGAGTGGGTTCTCCACCAGGCCGCCGAGGACGGGGTCCATTTCATCGCCGCGGGGCACTACGCCACCGAGCGCTTCGGCGTGCAGGCCCTGGGTCGGTGGCTCACCGAGAGGCGCGGCCTCGAGGTCGAGTACATCGAGATGCCGAACCCCGTTTGAGGCGGTACGCGACCCCACACTCGTGCTTCATTGAATGTTGTGATGCTCTTTGCGGTGAAACTGCGATGTGACCTTAGCGCCGTTGCGGTTCAGCTTTTGCCCGGTCGATCACGGCGCGCCAGACGCGCTCGATGCGGCCGAAGACGGCGCCCCAGGTAAAGGAGGCGAGGGCTTCCGGCATGGTCGCGGCCGGGTCGCCAGGGGGTGCGGCGTCGAGCGCCTGTCGGAGGCCGGTCTCGAGGCGGCGGACAAAGGCCGGGACTTCGGCCTCGACCGGGGTGTCGATGGCGGCCATCATGGGGAGCTCGACGAGCTCGAGGGCGGCGCCGATCCGTGGCGCGAGCTCGTTGACGACGCCCGGCAGACCGGTGGCGACCAGCCGGCAGCCGCAGGCAAGAGCCTCGACGAGCACCAACGGGAGCCCCTCGAAAAACGACGGCAGCACGCACACCGTTGTCCGACGCATGAGTCCGGCGAGGTCGCTCTGCGAGAGTTGGCCGTGAAGAACGACGCGCGGCGCCATGGTCATCATCCGGTTTCTCAGGGACTCGGCCTCGGCGCCCGTACCGCCGCCGGCAATGTGCAGCTGAAGATCCGGGTGGCTCGATTTCAATCCTTCGAAGGCATCGAGGAGGCACGACACACCCTTGGCCACGCTGAACTTGCCGCTGTAGAGCAGTGCCGGAGTGCGAGCCGGGTCGCTCCCGTGAGCGTGGAAGACCTCGTCGCGGTAGCCGGCCCCGACGATGTGGATTCTGTCGGTGCCGATCCCGAGTTGCCGTCCGAGATCGCGGGCGTGGCCCCGGTGGAGCACGACAAAGGCGTCGTTGCGGGCACAGCCGGAGCGCACCCCAGCGGCGAGCGAGGGGACCAGCTCCATCTGCCTCAGACCGGTGGCGTGGCAGTGGGTCACGACGGGGGTGGTCGGGGCGAGGTCCTTGAGCAGCGATGACACGAGCCAGACGTGGTGCGAGTGGATGAGATCGGGCTTGAAATCGGCGATGACCCCGGCGAGATGACATCGCCACGCCTCGAGATAGACCGAGACCTGTCCCCCGGTCATGGCGCTGAACACGGTGCTCGCATAGGGCATGACGTCGCTCATCCCGGGCACGGAGAACGGCAGTCCGCCGTCGCCGAAGACCAGGGGGTGGATTTGGTCGGGAGCGAGCCCGCCGACGTCCGGTCGGGGATCCGCAGCCGGTACACCGACCACCACCCGCTGTTCCCATCCTGCGGCGGACGCATGGCGGACGGTGGAATCCAGGGTGATACCGCTGCCGGTCAACAGAGGTCGTTGGGATAGGACGTGCAGCACTCGCATGGTCGGATATCGTAACGTGGAATCTCAAACCGAAGTGCGCCGGTTGTGCTGGTGGGAGGGTTGGGCGATGGAAAAGATTCGCGACGTGCTGCTTGATTTCTGGTTCGGCGACGCGACCGACGATGCTGAAGTCGGTCGGGCCCAGGCCGCGCTGTGGTGGGGCAAGAACGCCGAGAACGACGACTTCATTGCGGGACGATTCGGCCAGTCGGCCTCGGCCGCCGCCGCCGGCGCCCTCGATCACTGGACCGGATCGCCGCGCGGCAGGCTGGCCCTGATTCTGCTTCTCGACCAACTGCCGCGGGTCATCCACCGGGGAGCCCCGGAGGCCTTCGCCCAGGATGCCAGGGCCCGTCGGGTGGCGGATCAGGGCCTCGCCTCGGGCGCTGACCGGCTCCTGAGGCCGATCGAAAGGGTCTTCTTCTATCTCCCCTTCGAGCACTCGGAGGACCGGCAGGATCAGGAGCGGAGCGTCGCCCTCTTCCGGGGCCTGGCGGCCGACGTGCCGGAGGAGTGGACGAAGCTCTTCGATGGTTATCTCGACTTCGCCGTCCGGCACCAGGAGATCATCGATCGATTCGGCCGTTTTCCGCACCGCAACGCCGTCCTCGGCCGCGAATCGACGACGGCGGAGATCGAGTTCCTCAGGCAGCCCGGGTCGGGGTTTTAGCGTCGAGGTGGCCGGCCGCCCTCGACCTGTTTTCGCCCATGTGTCGGGTGAATTGCGGTCATTGTTCACCCTGCCCCGATCGCAGACGCGGGCACTGTCGCTGCCGCTGCACATCTCATCGGACGAGGAATCCCGCGGCCGACGGCGGCAATAGGAACCGTGTCGGAATGGCGTCGATGAAACGCTCGTCGTCGGCCGCCGCCGCCCCGGTCCAGGGAATGATCGGGCTATACTTCCACCATGACCCAGGCAATCACCGACGAAGCCGCCTGCCCACTCTGCGACGGGACCGGATGGATCCTTGTAGAGGAGAGCGGAGTGGAGATGGCGAGGCGCTGCGAATGCGCGGAAGCGCGTCTGCGCGAACGCTCGGTCACGCGTGCCGGGATCCCGGATCGCTACCGCCACTGCACCCTCGATGACTTCGAGTTGTGGAACCCCGAGGATCCGACCCTCGGGAAGTCGCTGCGCGTGGTTCAGGAGTTCGTCGACCTCTACCCGAATGTCGACAAGGGACTGGTGCTCATGGGGCCGGTGGGGACCGGCAAGACCCACCTCGCGGTGGCTGCGCTGCAGCAGATCCTGCGTGAGAAGCGTCCGCCGGTGCACGGCCGGTTCGCCGATTTCACCTCGCTCGTGCTCGAAATCCAGATGACCTTCGACGGTTCCGGGAGCAGTCGCGAGATCCTCCGTCCCCTGGTCGAGTGCGATGTCCTGGTCCTCGACGAACTGGGCGCCGGCAAGACGACCCCGTGGGTGATGGATCTTCTCTACTACCTGGTCAACACCCGCTATCTCGAGAATCGACTGACCATCTTCACCACCAACTACTCGGACTTTCCCAAGAAGACCGGGGAAGAGAGCCTGACCGACCGCGTCTCGCAGCGGATCCGGTCGCGACTGTGGGAGATGTGCCGCCGGATCGAGCTTCGCGGCCGCGACTACCGCGCCGAACGTCTCGCCGCTCGCGAAGGAGGATTGAACCGTTGACCAGGATCGTATGGATTCTCCTGCTCGCCGTCTCGGCGGGCTGTGCATCGACCGCACCGGCGCCACCGTCCTCGGCGCCGCCTGCCCCGACCGAACCACCGGTCACCACCGGACGCGACGCGGTGCCGTCGCCGACCCCGATCCCGACCCCGGTTCCCACCGGACCGGTTCCGCTCATGGGCGGGACGGAGCCGGGCGGAGCTCAGATCCGGGTGCTCCTCAAGACGACAACCGGTTCGATGACCCTGCCCCAGCCGGGCCGAGCCTACCGGGCCGAGGCCGGCGGCGAGGCGGTCTGGCTCTGGGGCCCGCTCGAGGCCAGGGCGTCGATCGAGGCCGCCTGGCAGGTCGGCGCATGGTCGAGCTCCCAAGGCGCCGCCGCGGTGGTGGAGACGCTCTCCGGTCGGCTCGGTGGCGGCGCCGTGGTCTGGCCGGAGCCCACCGCCGGAGATCTGACCAGGGTGCGGGTGCGATGGCCGGCGGGTGAGCCTGCCGACGCCAAGGCCCGGCTCGCGGCGGCAGGTTACGCTGATGCCTACCGCGTCTCCGGCGCCGGATCGGTGCTGATTACAGGCGCCGGGGGGTCCTTCGAAAGTTCCGAAGAGATCGTCCTCAACCCGGCGGGTGACTGGTCGACAGCGGTCGGTGACAGGCGCTATCGAGGCCGCTTCCGGTTCAGAAGCGGCCGAGAGGGGCTGCTGGTGATCAACGAGCTCGCCATGGAGGACTATCTCCGCGGGGTGGTGCCGGTCGAAATGGGTCCCTACCAGTTTCCCGAGCTCGAGGCCCTCAAGGCGCAGGCGGTGGCGGCCAGGACCTATGCCGTGGCCCACCTGGGCGACCACGACGACGAGGGGTGGGACATCTGCGCGACCCCTGCCTGCCAGGCCTATCACGGCGCCGGCGCCGAACACTCGTTGTCGGATCGCGCGGTCGCAGAGACCGCTGGGATCATCATCATCTGGGACGGCAAACCCATCGACGCCATGTACACCTCGACCTGCGGCGGTCACACCGAAGACGCCGCCGAGCTCTTTTCGGGACGCGGACACCCCTATCTCTCGGGTGTTGCGTGTGCGTGGGACAGGCCGATTCTTCTCGTTGGTGAAGGTTATTCGGAGCTGATCGGCGATCGTGGTGAATTCCGCCGGCTCCTGGCCCGTCGCGCGCTCGGTCTCGGTCGTGATGGGGGTTCTCCAGTCGGTATTCTGCCGGCCGTCGCCGCGCTCTGTGACGGAGTGGTCCCGCCGCTGCCGGCAGATCCCGATCTGGCTGCCTGGATCGACGCCCTGCTGGCCGCGGGCGGGCTCGACGAGTCGAGCCCGCTGGTCGTCGGCGAGGGGGCCGCCCGGCTGGTCGAGCTCGCCGATCTCTTCGAGATTCCGCTCCCGCCGACAACCCCGGATCGTTGGCGCGACGGCTGGTTCCTCGAGGCCGCAGCGGCGGTCCTCGAGCTTCGGGGGAGCATCCGGAGCGATCGTGGTGAAGTCGTGCCCCATCCTGCCGGCGCGGCCATCTACCCGCGCGCGGCCGATGCGTCGGAGCCGCTGCCCGGCTCCCTGCCACTGATCTGGCGGTGGGATGGGAGCTATGGTGGCGCCTCGGAGCTCCGCGTTCTGCCCGGAACCACCCTCGAGCGCACCCGTCTCGGGGACCGGATCCTCGCGCTGGTGGTGGTGCAGTCCGATGGAGGCGGCGATGCCGATCGCCGGTCGGCGTGGCGGAGTTGGCGTCGGGAAAGGACCTGGGATGAACTCGAGGCAAGTCTCGGCGAGCCGGATCTCGAGCGGTTGGAGATCGTCCGCCGGGGCCGATCCAATCGTGTCGTGAGCCTCGCGGTCATCGACCGCGGCGGCAACCGCCGGCTCATCAACGGGTTCGATGTCCGTCGCGCCCTCGACCTCCCGGAGACCCTCTTCGAAATGCACCTGAGGACCCTTCCCGATGGTGGTCGGGTGGCTCAGTTCCTCGGTCGCGGATGGGGACACGGGGTCGGCCTGTGTCAGAACGGCGCCTACGGTTTGGCGCGGGCGGGGCTGAGCTACGACGCGATCCTGCGGCATTACTACACCGGGGTCGATCTCGCGACCCGGAGCCCGCAGTAGTTCCGCGGTGAGACCCGAGGGCTGACGTAGAATATTCGCGGTCGCCGTTCGCGACCACGTGGAGGTGCTTGTGGATCTCGAACTCACTCAAGATCAGCTCTCGATCCGAGACATGGTGCGCGATTTCGCGCGCAGGGAGATCGCCCCCAATGCGGTGGCGTGGGATCGCGAACAGCACTTTCCTCACGAGCTCTTCGCGCAGCTCGGCGAGCTCGGGCTGCTCGGCGTCCTGATACCGGAAGAGTTCGGCGGCGCCGGACTCGGCTATGTCGAGTACGTATTGATTCTCGAGGAGATCGGCGCCGCCGACGGCGGGGTCGGACTCGGGGTGGCTGCGCACAACTCGCTGTGCACCAACCACCTCTTTCTCTTCGGTTCGGACGAACTCAAGTCGGGATACCTGCCCAAGCTCGCCTCGGGCGAATGGATCGGCGCCTGGGGCCTGACCGAGGCGGAAGCGGGTTCGGATGCCGGAGGCACCCGCACGACCGCGGTGCGCGACGGTGATGAGTGGGTCCTCAACGGTTCGAAGAACTTCATCACTCACGCCAGCGTCGGTTCGGCTTCGGTGGTGATGGCGCGGACCTCGAAGGAAGGTGGACACCACGGGATCTCGGCCTTCTTCGTGCCCTTCGACCGTCCGGGTGTCAGCCCGGGAAAGAAAGAGGACAAGCTCGGGATGCGCTGCTCCGACACCTCGTCGCTGGTGCTCGAGGATTGCCGGTTGCCGGCCGACCACCTGCTCGGCGCCGAGGGCGAGGGCTTCATCCAGGCGATGAAGGTCCTCGACGGTGGCCGGATTTCCATTGCGGCCCTGTCGCTCGGGATTGCCCGCGGCGCCCTCGACGCCACCATCGACTACTCACGGGTCCGGCAGCAATTCGGCAAGCCCATCGCCTCGTTCCAGCTCACCCGCGCCAAGCTGGCCGACATGGCCACCGGGGTCGAGGCGGCGCGGTTGCTGACCATGCGAGCGGCCATGCTCAAGGACCGCGGCGAGACCACGACCGTCGAATCGTCCATGGCCAAGGTCTTCGCTTCGGAGACCGCGGTCCGGGTCGGCGAGGAGGCGGTCCAGATCCACGGCGGCTACGGTTACACCACCGACTACCCGGTCGAACGCGCGTGGCGCGACGCCAAGCTTTGTACGATCGGCGAAGGCACCTCGGAGATTCAGCGCTTGGTCATCGCCCGTGAGATCCTGAAGGCTCGTTGACGGGAGGTTGAGTCCGTGGCCAAACCAACACTGGATCACATCGGCATCGCCGTCGAGTCCCTCGCCGAGGGAGTCAAGTTCTACCAGGCCTTGGGTCTCGAGTTGGAAGGCGTCGAGGAGGTCGAAGAGCAGGGCGTCAAGGTAGGCTTCCTTCCTGTGGGGGGGGGCCGAATAGAGCTGCTCGAGCCGACCGGCCCGTCCTCCCCCATCGCCAAGCATCTCGAGCGCCGGGGCCCCGGGCTGCACCACATCTGCCTGCGGGTCGAGGATATCCGCGCGGC
>JAHECW010000187.1:3151-9834 GCA_024641545.1 Acidobacteriota bacterium | reverse complement strand
GAACACGGGATCATCGACGAGCTGCGGCCGATGAGGCTGTACCGAGGTGGGGAAAGTCAGAAGGTGAAAAAGTTAGAAAGTGAGACGTGAGACGTGAGACGTGAGACACCGAGGATCACACTCCTCACTTCCTCCCTTTCTCACCTTCTGGCTTTCTAACTTTCTAACTTCCTCACTCTCACATCGGCAGCACGAGCCTGCCCAGCGTCAGCACCGCGACGGTGGTCAGCACGGCGCCGATGACATTGAGCCAGAATCCCGCGCGGAAAAGATCCCGAACCGTCACCTGGCCGGAGCCGATGACGATGGCGTTGGGCGGGGTCGCCACCGGCAGCATGAAGGCGCACGACGCCGAGACGATGGCGGGGACCATCACCAGGTAGGGGTGGACGCCGAGCACCGCGGCCAACGCCGCCATCACCGGCATCAACAGGGTGGCGGTCGCCGTGTTGGATGTCAGTTCGGTCACGCTCGTCGTGATCAGACAGATGGCCAGAACCAGCAGCGGCAGAGGCAGGACCGCGAGCCCCGCCATGCTGTCGGCGAGCCAGACGTCCAACGCCGAAGCGCGGACCCCGTCGGCGATGGCGAAACCGCCGCCGAAGAGAAGCAGCACGCCCCACGGCACCCCTTTCTGGATCTCCCGCCAGCGCAGCATCGGCCGCCGATCACCCGCGCCCGCGGGCAGGAGGGTGGTCAGGATCGCCGCCGCGATCGCCGGCACCGCATCGGTCACCATCTTCGGATCGCCGAGCAGGCCCCACCCCGCCAGCACCTGGCTCCAGCCGGGGATCGAGACCGAGCCGAAGTCGAGCCCCGCCCGGGTCACCCACGCGACGGCGGTGAGTGAGAAGAGCATCGCGATCCGTCGCTCGGGGGAGGTCATGGCGCCGAGGGCCCGTCGTTCGGCGTCGAACCCCGAGTCGAGATCGCCGCCCGACGGGAGCCCGCGGCCGAGATACAGGCCGACCAGGGGCAGGAACAACATCAGGAAAGGCACCCCGAAGAGCAACCACCCACCGAAGGTGATGGGCTGGATACCGGGCACAAGGCTCGGCGCCATCCCTGCGAGAACCAGATTGGGCGGCGTTCCCACGAGGGTTCCGATGCCGCCGATGGAGGCGCCGTAGGCGACCGCGAGAAAAACCCGGACCGCGGCGCCCGGTGCCTCGATACGACGGGTCACGGCGCCCGCGATGGGGAGCATCATCAACGTCGTCGCAGTGTTGGACAACCACATGGACAGCAGCGCGGTGGCCAGGAGAAAGCCCCAGACCAGGCGTTTGGGCGACGATCCGACCGCGTTCAGGATCGCCAGGGCGACCCTTCGGTGGAGGCCCGACCGCTCGACCGCAAGGGCGAGAACGAATCCACCCAGAAAAAGATAAACCATGTCGTTGGAGTAGTTTGGCGCGACGTCGCCGACACTGCGGAGATTCAACAACGGGAACAACACCAGGGGGAGCAGCGACGTCGCGGCCAGCGGCACGGCCTCGGTGACCCACCAGACCGCCATCCACATCACCGCCGCCAACAATCGCTTGGGGTCGCCCTCGAGCCCACCCATGGGCAGAAGCCACAGCGTCAGGAATACGACCGGGCCGAGCCAGCGGCCGATCCGCGCGCCCCGGGTGGCCGAACCCGGCTCCTTCCCGCTCACCATCCGGCCCGATCCCCGCTCAATCCCAGGCTCCATCCGGCGTTGCCGCCGGCGGCGCGTGCCAGCGGAATCGCTCGAGGTCGATCGTGCCGCCGGCGCCGAACTCGACCCCTTCGTCTTCGAGCATCCGTCGCTGGAGACCGGTCGGAGTGTCGGGCAGTCGATCGGTGGAACATCCGCCGGAGGCGTTCACCACCCGCTGCCACGGCACGTCGTCGGGGCAGCGGTGGAGCATCCACCCCACCGCCACGGGCGAAAGACGGTTCGCGAGACAACCCGAGATCTGGCCGTAGGTCATGACCCGGCCTTCCGGGATCGCCCGGACGACGGCGAAGACCTCGTCGCGCACCGATACCGGTTCGCCTTCGAGGTCGCCGTGGACGCGCCGACTGCCGTTGCTGGTCATCCTGCCGAAGTTTACCGCAGCTCGAAGGGCCCCTTCTCCCCGGCGGCGCGTTTCTGAACCCGGTTCTCCCGCCGCCCTCCCCGAGAGTGCCCCCTCAAACGATGTTTGGGCCCGAAACGAATGGCGTGCGGGGCGGCGTGTGCTTGGCACCCTACCGGCACCCGAGCAATGCAAGAGGTGGCACTCCGTTCGAGGTCACCACAATTCATCATTCATAATTCAGAATTCAGAATTAATAATTCATAATTGACGGCGATGTTCGCCCGTGTCGCCATCCCCAAGAGCGCCCCCGACGCGCTCACCTACCGCATCCCGGATGAGTTGCTGCCGTTTGCGGTTCCCGGGGTTCGGGTGCGGGTGCCGCTGCGCAAGAAATTCGCCACCGGTGTGATCGTGGGTCTCGACGCCGTGGTGGACGTCCCCGCCGAGGCCGTCCGCCCCATCGAGGAGGTCCTCGACGAGGCGCCCCTGCTGCCACCGCGACTCATGGAGATCGCCGAGTTCATCGCCAATTACTACCGCTGCCCCTTGGGGACCACGCTCGCGTCCATGATCCCGGCCAGGCTGTTTCGGCCGGACGCGGAGGAGGTGCAGCTGACGCCGACCGGCGCCGCCGTCGATCCCGCCGGTCTCGGCGAAGCGCACCGCGCAATCCTCGCCGCCCTGCGCGAGGTCCCGCGTCTCAAGCTGCCGACCCTGCTCGCCCGCGCGGGTCTTTCCGCCCGCGGTCCCATCGACGCCATGGCCGAGTCGGGCCTGATCCGTCTCCGGCGGCGGCGGCGCGATCGAGCGCCGCAAGTCGAGGTCATGGCCATCGCCCTTCCCGACGAGCCCGTCGAAGCGCTGCTCGAGAAGTGCGGCAGGGCCCCGCGCCAGCGCCAGGTCCTCGAGTGGCTGGCTGCGGAGAGTCGGCCGGCGCTGGCCAGCGAAGCCGCCAACGCAACCGGTTGCTCGACCGCCACCCTGCGGGCCATGGTCGATCGAGGCCTCCTGGACCGATTCACCCAACGCCCCCCGCAGCGCCCCCGGTGGTCGCTGCGGGGGGCCTCAGCCCGGCACACCCTGACCGATGAACAGGCGGCGGCGGTCGACGCCGTCAACGCGGCGGTGACCGGCGGCGGCTACGCTCCGTTCCTGCTCCACGGCGTCACCGGGTCGGGAAAGACCGAGGTCTACATCCGGTGTCTCGAGACGGTGCTCGCGGCCGGCAGGGGCGGGATCGTGCTGGTCCCCGAGATCGGCCTCACGCCGGCTGCGTCGGGCGCCGTCGAGGAGCGTTTCGGGCGGGCCGTCGCGGTGCTCCACTCGGCGCAATCGGATGGGGATCGGTGGCGCGAGTGGTCGCGTCTGAGAGACGGCGGGGCCCGGATCGTGGTCGGCCCCCGCTCGGCCCTCTTCGCCCCCATCGAAAACCTCGGGCTCATCGTCGTCGACGAGGAGCAGGACAGCTCCTACAAACAGCAGGAAGCCCCTCGCTATCACGCCCGCGACCTCGCCCTCGTCCTCGGACGGGACATCCGGGTTCCCGTCCTCCTGTGCTCCGCCACACCGTCCGCCGAGGCAGCGGGGCTGGTCCAACGCGGACTCGCCGTCAAACTCGTTCTCAGCCGGCGGGTGGCCGGCAACCCGCTGCCCGAGGTCGGGCTGGTGGACCTCCGGCAACAGCAACCCGATCCCGGCGAACAGGGGCGGACCCTGTTCTCGCAACCGCTGAAGGACGCCCTCGCCGAGACCATCGATCGCGGCGAGCAGGCGATTCTCCTGATCCAACGTCGGGGCTGGGCCCCGGTCCTCATGTGCCGGGACTGCGGCCACCGGATCGACTGTCCCTCGTGCTCGGTGGCGATGGTTGTCCACCGCCGCTCCGGCGATCTGCGCTGCCACTACTGCAGCCACCGGCAGAACCTCCCTCAGACGTGCCCGTCGTGCGGCGGGCTCCTGCTCGATCCGGTCGGCGCCGGAACCGAGAAGGTGGCCCACCACCTGGCTCAGCTCCACCCCGGTGTCAGATCGGTGATCCTCGACCGCGACACCGTTCGCCGCCGCGACGGACTCGAACGGGCGCTCGGGGCCTTTGCCGGGGGCGAAGCCCAGGTTCTGGTCGGCACCCAGATGGTCGCCAAGGGCCACCACTTCCCCGGCGTCACCCTGACCGGCGTGATCTCGGCCGACGCCCTGCTCAACCTGCCGGACTTTCGCTCCGGAGAACGGACCTTCCAGCTCCTCACCCAGGTCGCCGGACGGGCCGGCCGCGGCGAGAGTCCGGGGCGGGTCATCATCCAGACCTACTATCCCGACCATCCGGCGGTACGTTTCGCCTGCCACCACGATGTCGACGCCTTCCTGGAAGAGGAACTCGTCTTCCGACGCGCCTTTGCCTATCCCCCCGCAGCGCGTCTGGCGCTCGTCCGGTTCGAATCCCGGAACCAGGGTGCGGCCCGCCGGGCGGCGGAAGACGCGGCCCACTCCGTCGGCGCGATCCCACCCGGGGTCAGGTTGCGCGGCCCGGCGCCCGCGCCCATCGAGCGGATCAGGGAGTACTGGCGATGGCAGATCCTCTTCAGCGCCCGCAACCGGGACATGCTGCGCGACGTGCTCGAGCGGGCCGAATCTCCGCCCCTGCCGAAATCCGTCCGACGAATCATCGATGTTGATCCGCTGAGCACGCTCTAAACCAAACGGCACGGGCGTCCGTCAAACCGGGGAGACGGGGGAAAACAACCGGCTGTCCGGTAACCCTTTCCCGAAACGATCGTTGAGTGGATAATGGCGCAGGCATCTCATCCCGGGATCGGCGCGGCGGCGAGCGCTGCAGATCGGCGGACGCCCGCCGCGCGGCGAACTTTTCCCGGGGGACTGCGTAGACTATGGCGAATGGGACGAGCTGAAGGAGGAACGAGCTGATGAGTATTCGAGCAATCATGGTGATGGCGACCGCCCTGTGTTTCCTGACCCTCCCCGTTCACGCGGCCGACATCGACGTACCGGCGTTGCCGACCGAGATCCCCGGTCTTCCCGGCAGCCCGGACAACGAGATGGAGCTCGATCTCGCCAGCGCCTACGAGCTCGCCCTCAGCCGCAACCTCAACCTCCAGGTCGGCCGTTACACCATCGCTGCGGCCGACTCCAACATCTTCGCCAACACCGGGATCTTCGACCCGAACCTCACCGCCGGCATCTACGGCGACTTCGCCCGCGCCCCCAGCGCCTCGATCCTCGAGGGCGAGTTCATCAACGAGGGCCGCAACACCAGGCTCGGCGTCGGGGCCAACCAGCTCCTGCCCACCGGCACCTACCTCGAGTTGCAGACCGGGGGCCTGCGCCGCGGCACCAACGCGCCGATCTACAACTTCAACCCGAGCTACAACGCCGATCTCACCCTCACCTTGCGTCAACCTCTGCTCGACGGCTTCGGCACCCTCTTCAACCGCGCCGGGATCGTCATTGCCGAGCTCGGACGCGAGCGGACCGCGACCGGTTTTGAATCAACCGTCGTCGCCACGCTCCGCGATGTCGAGAACGCCTACTGGGATCTCGTTGCCGCCCGCCGCGCCATCGACGTCAGCGAGCAGTCCCTCGCCCTCGCCCAACAGCTGTTGGCCGAAACCCAGGAGCGGGTCAAGGTCGGCACCTCGGCGCCCATCGACACCGTCCAGTCCGAAGCGACGGTGGCGACCCGAGTGCAGAACCTCATCTACGCCCGCAACCAGGCCGCCAACGCCGAGGACTCACTCAAGGCGGTGCTCGGTTTTGACGATCCGCGCGAGTGGACGGTCACCATCACCACCACCGAGGAGTACGGCTACTCGCCCTTCGAGCCGGATCTCCTCGAGGCCATCGAAACCGCGCACAGCTCCCGACCCGAGGTCCGTGAGAAGCTCCTCGAGATCGACCAGCTCGACTACAACACCAAGGTCGCCAAACACGTGACCCTGCCCAGTCTCGATCTCGAAGCCTCCTACGGCTTCGGGGGCCTCGACGGCGACACGACCGTCGAGGATCCGACCACGGGTGAGGAGGCCAAGGTCACCGGGAATTTCGGCGGAGCCTACGGTCAGCTGACCGATTGGCAGTTCCCCCACTGGTCGGTGGGTCTCAACCTGACCGTTCCGATCGGCAACAACCAGGCCAAGGCCCGGCACGCGCAGCGGCGGTACGAGGCGCAGCAGGGCGGTGTCCAGCTCGGCGCCCTCAAACAGGAGATCACCCGCCAGGTCCGCTTCGCCGTGCGTGCGCTCTACGACGGCGCGGCCGCGGTTGATGCCGCCGAGGCATCGATGGTGCTCGCCGAACGCAACGTCGAGGCCGAGCAGACCAAGTTCGACAACGGGCTTTCGACCAACTTCCAGCTGTCGCAGATCCAGGACGACCTGGCCAACGCCCAGCTCGCGCTCATCCGCGCTCACCTCGATTACCGCAAGGCGATGGTGGGCTACCGCGAAGCCACCGGAACGCTCCTCGACCACCTCAACGTCAAGATCGTCGACCCGGGCGCGCCCGAGAAGACGCCGCACGACTTCTGGAAAGACGTCAAATGGCTCCAGTTCGAAGGATTCGGGTCGTCCAGCAAGCTGGTGACCACCCCCGCCGAGCCGGTGGAGAACAGCGGGAACTGAG
>JAHECW010000187.1:0-3051 GCA_024641545.1 Acidobacteriota bacterium | reverse complement strand
GCTCCCGGTTGTCCATCCCAAATCTGGACATAGAGGCCGGTGATGGTCCCCGAAGACGGGGCGCTGGTCTGGTAGCCGAAGAACGTCATGTCGGTGATGTCCCAGGTCTCGCCGGCAGGGACCGTGAAATCGTCGGCCATGGTGTTGTTGGAAAGGTACTGAATCCCGAACCCGAGGATCGTCATTCCGAGCGAGGTGACCTGAAGAATGCTCTCGTCGGCCCCGCCGGCGCCGGTACCGGCGCTGGTCACCAACGGGCCGTTGTCCCAGAGGACGGCGCGAGGACCGTCCCAGATCGGGGCCCCCGGATCCGGTGGAACGTTGACGCCACCTGCGTTAGCCGGCTCGAATGCCTGGTCCGCAGCGACCGGCAGCGCCGCCATCAGCAGCACGATCGATAGAACTTTGAAAACCCTCATTCTCACCATACCTCCTTGAAGAAAATCTCTCCCTGACGTGTTCTAAAAAACGGAGACAACCAAATCCGATCTATTCTCTTTTTCGTTGCCGACATACAGCGACGACGATTTGTAACATAAATCACGGAGATTTCTCAAATGTCCACGTCGCTGTGTTCCGGATCGCACGGTGGATCAACCCCTCGCGTTAGACTACGCTGTCCGTCGATGACCCTGGGCCGATTGGAGCGTCGAGTGAACCTGCAGAAGAACCCATGGATATGAGCCTCGTTTCCACCGTTCGAGCGATGCTCCACCCGGCGGTAGTCCATTTCCCCATCGGGCTGCTGCTTGCGGCCGCCCTCTTTGACGCCGGCTGTCTGGTATTCCGCCGGTTTCTCTGGCTCGACCGCACCGCGGCGGCCCTCATGACTCTTGGGGGGATCGGTCTCGGCGCCGCCTACCTCGCCGGCGAGAAGGCCGTGGAGGCCGCGGCCCCCGTCACCGGCATCGCCCAGGGCGTCCTCACGGACCACCAGGACCTCGCCCTAATCACCCTGATCGCGTGGGGTGCGGCCATCGCCCTCAGGCTCTTTGTCAGCTGGCTCGGCCGCGACGATCTGGAGGTTCAGCTCGGCATCTTCCGGCTCGCCTCTCTGATCCTCGTTTTCGCCGCAGCCGCCATGCTGATTCTCACCGCGTTTTACGGCAGCCAGCTCGTCTACGACCACGGGGTCGGGGTCAGCATGAGCTGACCCCGACCCCGTGGTCGAATTATGAATTATGAGTTATGAATGATGAATTTCGCTGCACCGGGCGCCCTCGCAGTGTGCGGTGTGCGATGAATTCATAATTCATAATTGAAGTTGGCGCTCAAGCGCTGAGGCGACCCTGTTCATCTCCTCGAGCTCGCCGTCGGCGGTGGCGAGGAGATCGTCGAACCGGACGGCGTCCTTCCACTCCTCGATCTCGGACTCGTCGTATCGTCCGCTGGCGCGGAGCAGGCGAAGACCGGTCACGGCCACGTCCCGCGCCGCGGCGCCGCCGTGGAGCCGCGCGCACGGCATCAGGAGCTCCCGGCCGGGGCCGCTGTCGCGGGCGGCCTTGTCGGCGAGGGCCACCGCGGTCTCGACCTCGGTCGCCAGTCGCGCCAGCTCGAACATGGCCCACTGCTCTCGCGGCAGCTTCTGCCGGTGGCAGGCGAGGAAGGTATCCGCCAAGGCGTCCGCCGCCAGGGCGGCCGCTCGGCCGGTGCCGAGCTCGCGGAGCGAGGTCGCCATCTCACGGTAGAACCCGCCCTTGGTCTTGACCGACATCCGCCAGCGGTGGGTGCCGATGATGCTCTGCAGGATCTCGGAGGTTCCCTCGTAAATGGTCGTGATCCGGACATCGCGGCGGATCTTCTCGACCTCGTACTCCTGGGTGTAGCCGTAGCCGCCGTGCGCCTGGATCGCAGCGTCCGCCGCGGCGTTGCCGGCTTCCGAGGCGAAGTACTTGGCAACGGCGCCTTCGACCTGGAGTCCGGGCTCACCGCCGTCGAGGCGTTCGGCGACCGCCTCGCAATACGCGCGGGCGGCCTCGAGCCGCACCGCGTGGGGCACGATGAGCTTGTGGGTGTAGCCCTGCTTGGAATAGAGCGGTTCGCCGAACTGGATCCGCTCGTGGCCGTAGGCGATGGCGCGATCGAGCGCCTCTTCGCCGGCGCCGAGCCCAAAGGCCGCCACCATCAAACGGGTGAACCCGAAGACCTCGTTGGCCTGTTCGAGCCCCTTGCCCTCGACGAGGCCGAGGAGCCGGTCGGCGCCGACCTCGACGTCTTCGAGCACCAGGGAAGTGGTGTTGGAGGCGCGGATCCCGTGCTTGTGTTCCGGCTCACCCGCCCCGAAGCCCGGTGTCCCGCGTTCGATGACGAAAAACGACGGCCCTCCCGGGGTGCGGGCGAGCACGGTGAAGATCTGCGCCACGCCGCCGTTGGTGATGAACTGTTTCGCACCGGTGATCCGGTATCCGGTGACGGTCCCGTCCTCGTCGCAGATCGGCACGGCCTCGGTCTTGAGCCGGGCGACGTTGGAGCCCGCTTCCGGCTCGGTGACGCCGTAGGCGACGATGAGCCCCTCTTCACCGATCCGGCCGAGCCAGTACTTCTTCTGCTCGGCGGTGCCGCCGACGATGATGGGGTCGACGCCGAGTGCGATGGCGAGAAACGCGGTTGCGACCCCGAGATCGGTTCGCGCCATCTCCTCGGACACCCGGAACAGGTCCCGCCCGCCGCCGCCGAGCCCGCCGACCTCCTCGGGCAGGAAGAGCAGGTGGAGTCCGAGCTCCGGACCGAGCATCTCTTTGACCAGTTCGACGGGAAACTCGTCGCTCTCGTCGAGGCGGAGCCGGGTTTCCTGGTCGAGGCGGCGTTCGGTCACCGTCTTGAGCGTCTGCAGGACAAAGCCGAGGGTTTCGTCGTCCAGTCCGGCGCGTGTACGGTCCATAATTCCCCCCTCGCGGTGGGGGATTATTCCACAGGAGGGGCGGGGATTCACGCCGCGCCGTGGCAGCTGCAGCGGCAGCGACCGCGGCAGCGCTCCGAGCACGCGAGGACAAACCTCCCCCGGGGCGTGCCGGGTTTGACAATGTGCCCCAGAAGCCTGCCGGCTCTGCG
>JAHECW010000186.1 GCA_024641545.1 Acidobacteriota bacterium | reverse complement strand
GGCCCCGAAGGCCGCGTCAAGGCGAACATCAAGGGCCGCATGGTGACCATCGAGGGTGAGGTCGACGGTGACGTCCGGGGCCAGGAGCAGGTCGCGCTGCGCTCGGCTTCCAAGGTCACAGGGGACATCACCGCGCCGCGGGTCGTGCTCGAAGACGGCGCCACCTTCCTCGGCAGCATCGACATGTCGGGCAAGACACCGTCCGAACACAAGCAGGAGTCGAAACCCGCCCTGACCGAACGGCCAAAGGCCGACCCGATGCCGCCGCCTTCGTCCCGCGAGAACAAGACCGACGCCGCAAAGGTCTGAATGCGCTGGCTGCAGCGGCCACAGGCGGTCTCACCGACCGCCGGTGAGGGTGATCCCGGAGTCGCCGACAAGGAGAACGAACCCTCCGTCCACGACTCGCCCGCGCTCTCCGAGATCCTCGCCGCCATCGATCCCGACCGGCCGGTCAGGGTCCTCGATCTCGGACCCGCCCTGCAGACCAATCTCGAGTACTACACCACCATCGGCAGCCGCGTGAAAATCGTCCCTCTGCTCCGCAACGATGGCCTGGAGGGCATCCGGCAGCTCGACGCCGGCGCCTTTTCCGCCATGTTGGCTCGACTGCTTCCCACCGAGGACGACGGATTCGGCCTCATCCTGATGTGGGACCTGCTCAACTACCTGGCCGACGAGCAGCCGTCGATCCTCTCCCGTCACCTCGCCGCGGTCTCCGAAGGCGGCGCCCGAATCCACGCCATGATCACCACCGCCGAGACCTTCGCCGCCGAACCGTCCCGGTACGAGCTCCTCGGCGCCGGTCGGCTGGCCTACCGGCCGACCACTCGATTCAGGACAACGGCGCCCGCACCGACCCCCGCCAAGGTCGAGCGCTGGCTCGCACCCTTTCGGGTCGAGCGCTCCTTCCTCCTTCGCCACGGCGTCCGGGAATTCATCGCGGTCAATGGATGACGAGCCGCAACTTGAAATCCCGACCGTACCCGGCAGACCTTCACCGGCCGACACGAACGAACCCGACTCGACGATCTCGACCTCTCCACCAACACCCTCTTTCGGGTTTTTCCCGAAAGCGGTGGCACCGGTGCGCGGTCCTCCGCAGTGCTCTGATCCGAAGGAGCGATTGAAGATCATCGCTTTCAGAGATTCCCCCCCGGTGCGACGTTCCCGGTACGCGGTACACTACCGTCGGCTGACGGCCCCGGAGGTTTCAATGCACCGTTGGATCGTAGGCATCACGCTCGCAGCGACGTCGACCGCAGCACTATCGGCGCAGACCCTTTACATCCCGGCTTCCGCCAACGCGGAAGGAGCGAACCAGACCACCTGGCGCAGCGATCTCCAGGTCAAAGCGCAGGGGACCGAGGCGGCGGCGTTCACCATCGAGCTCCTCGAGAGCGGCAAGGACAACAGCGCCCCCGGCACCGTCGCGGGAGCCGTCGGCGCCGGTGAGAGCATCCGCTTCGGCAACGTGCTGGAAACTCAGTTCGACTTCACCGGCACCTCGGCGCTGCGGGTCACCGCGACCGAAGGCCGCATCCTCGCCACCAGCCGAACCTACAACGACGATCCCGCCGGGACCTACGGTCAGACCGTGCCCTCCGTCACCACCGAAGAAGGCTTCGGTTTCGGCAACGAGGCGACTCTGATTCTGCTCTCCCGATCGCCTGACCCATCGACGGGCTTCCGCACCAACATCGGTTTCGTCAACCTCGTCGGCGCCCAGACCAGGATGGAGATCGATCTCTTCGCCGCCGACGGCAGCGGTCTCGGCACGGTGACCCGAACCCTCAAACCCTACGAGCACCGACAGGTCAACGACGTCTTTCACGTCGTCGGCGCCGACGACGTCCCCGATGGCTACGCCGTTGTCCGCACGACCTCCGAGGACGGCCTCTTCGTCGCCTACGCCTCGGTGGTGGACAACGGATCCGGCGACGCGGTTTTCCTCCTCGGCGAAGCCGAGACCACGGTGCTGCCGGCGCTCGATCGTCTCGTCGTTTTCGAGTCGTTCCTGCGCCCGGGTTGACCCGTCTGCACGAGCGCCGGGACGGCGCTCAGACAGCTCAAGGCGGACTACGGCGACGACAACGTCCTGTTCATCGAGCAGGACGTGGACGCGGCTCTCGGCGGCCGCCGCGACCGCTGGTTCGACTCCTACGACACTCCGGGAACCGTCTATCTGCCGCTGGTGATGGTCGACAGCGGCAACCAGATCGACAGTGGAGATACCGACTTCAGCGGCGTCTACAGCGACATGATCGATCTCGCTCTGGAACGACCTGCGGCGGCTCGGATGACGGTTCAAGGTGAATTCGTCGGCAACCTCGTCCGCTTCGAGGCCACCCTGACCAACGCCAGCGGCGAGACCCTCTCGGCGGCCAACCGAGCGACGCTGACCGCTCTGATCTACGAGCAACCCGCCAACCCAACCACCGTCCCGCTGGTGGTCGCTGCCGGCACGTCGGCCATCACGACCCTCGACGACGGCGCGACCGGGACCACCGTCTTCGAGGTCGCGGCTGGGGCGCTCGATCCCACCCGGACCCGTTGGGTCGTCATCGCCGACTACCTGCCCGCCGGCTCCACCAGCTCCTTCGACACCCTGCAGGCGGTGGTCGGCCCGTAGTCTCGGAACGGCGCGAGCGAAGCGAGCACCGCTGCACTTCATCCGACCGGTTACCCGGGCACCGAAGCCTCGGACGCGAACCGCGACGGGCACCGCTCGGCGGTTCGCGGTGTTGCGCGGGTTCCCCCTCTCGGTGAGAATAGGTATGCATGCACTGTATTCTTGTTGCTCCATCCCCGATCAAACCGCGACCCACGATCCACAGGAACCCTGACTTATGAAGCACGAGACCGTGGTCCCCATCGGTTCCGGCGGCATGGGCGAGGTCTTCAAGGCCTGGGATCCCCATCTCCAACGCCAGGTCGCGCTCAAATACCTCCGCCACGACGATCCGGTGCTCGTCGAGAGGCTTCTGCGCGAGGCTCGCGCCCAGGCCCGGGTCGACCACCCCTCGGTGTGCAAGGTCTACGAAGTCGGGGAAGAGGACGGCCGGTCCTACATCGCCATGGAATATGTCGATGGCGAACCCCTCGACGTCGCGGCGAAGAGGCTCACGCTCGAGCAGAAGATCCTGCTGATCAAGAAGGTGACCGATGCGGTCCAGGCCGCCCACTCGGCGGGCCTCGTTCACCGCGATCTCAAACCCGCCAATATCCTCGTGGTCGAACACGACGGCGAGGCGCACCCATATGTTCTCGACTTCGGCATCGCCCGGATGGAGGAACTTGCCGGTCTGACCGTCACCGGTCAGGTCATGGGAACGCCGGGCTATCTCTCGCCCGAACAGGCGCGCGGCGACATCGACGCCATCGATCGTCGTACCGATGTCTTCTCGCTCGGCGTCATCCTCTACGAACTCCTCGGCGGCGCGAGACCTTTCGACGGCGACAGCAACATCTCCATCCTCGTCAATCTCCTCGAAGAGGATCCGGTACCGCTGCGGAAACGCTCCGCCGCCGTGCCGCGGGACATCGAGACCGTGGTCATGGCATGTCTCGAGAAGGAGCCCGAGCGACGCTATCCGTCGGCTCGAGCTCTCGCCGACGATCTCGGTCGGTGGCTGGCCGGAGAGCCGGTGGCCGCCCATCGCCTTGGAGTGATCGACCGAATCGCTCGGACCGTTCGGCGGAACCGCGCCGTCGCCGTGACCGCGGCCGTGTTTATGGTCATCGGCATCGCGGGAGCGGTCAAGTACGCGGTGGACCTGAGTCGGCAACGACAGCGCGCCGAACGCGCCCGCGACGGCGCCGAGACCCTCGTCCGCTTCATGCTCCGCGATCTCTTCACCGCCCTCCAACCAATCGGCCGGCTCGACCTGCTCGACGCGGTCTCCCGCGAGGCGGCCGCCCACTACCAGCGTTTCGGCGACGCGGAGTTGGGATCGAAAGAACGGGTGGGCCGAGCCATCGTGCTGAACAACCTCGCCGAGGTCCAGGACGCCCAGGGCCATCTCGTCGAGGGTCTCGACGGACACCGGCGCGCCGCCGCCATTCTCCGCGAAGAGGCCTCGGTCCCGGGAGCGCCGCCGGAGTGGCGAGCCGAGCTCGCCGGGACGCTCTCGGCCGTCGCCGAAAGCCTGCAGGAGACCGGCGACCTGGAAGGGGCGCTCGGCGAGCTGAACGCGGGCCTTCGGGTTGCCCGGGGGCTGGTGGACGACCATCCCGACGAACCCCGTTGGCAAGCGGTGGTGGTCGAGTTGCTCATCAACGTCGGCTGGGTCCTGCGGGAGGACGGCGACTCCGAGAGCGCCCTCGCCCACCTCGACGAAGCACTCGAGCTCGCGAACGCGGCGTCCGGGGTCGAACCCGACAACACCGAGTGGCGGTTCAGACGGGCCGAGGTCGAGTCCTACATCGCCCGGGTGCTGGAGGAGGACGGCCGGTTCGACCGGGCGGCTCTCCATCTCGACAACGCTCGACGCCTGCTGATCGAGCTCGCCGAGAGCGAGCCCGGCAACACCCGCTGGCAGTTCGAGCTCGTCCTCACCGACGGACGGCTCGGTTGGTTGGCCGAGGACCGCGGGGACCCGGAAGCCGCCCTCGCCGACTACCGGCGTGGGCTCGATCGCGGCCGGCGGCTGGTCGAGCGCGACCCCGCCAACGCGCGCTGGGAACGCGAGGTCTCGGTCCTCCACTCGAGCATCGGAGCGATCCTGCTCGACCGGGAGCAGCCGTCGGCGGCGCGCGCGAGCTTCGCCGCCGGGCTCGAGATCTCGGAACGGCTCGTCTCCCGCAGCCCGGCGTCGCCATCGGCGGTCAACGACCTCGCATGGGACTGGCTCCAGCTCGGAGCCGCCGAAGAGGCCCTCGGTCACGACGCCGAGGCCCGGCGGGCGTCGGAACGGGCCGTCGAGCTCATGGCGCCGGTCGTCGCCGAGCTTCGCGAGCTCTGGTACCTGGACACCTGGGCGATTGCGCTGCTCCGCCTCGGCCGGGTGGACGAGGCGAGATCGGCCGTGGCCGAGCTTCTCGCCCAGGGCTGGAACGAGCCCGATTTCCTCGATCTCGTGCGGCGTCACGACCTGCTGCCCGCTGACGATTCTCATGCCCCTCTTGTTTCATGACGGCTCCGGTTGCGGAAGCCACCTTGTTGAGTGAGAATCAGCAGACATGAACTGCTCCTTCGTTGAACACGATCGTGCGGCCTCGACTGCCGCATCGGGGATCCCGGCAACCCCATGAGACACGACACCGCCCACCCGATCGGCGCCGGCGGCATGGGCGAGGTCTTCAAGGCCTGGGACCCGGACCTTCAGCGCCACGTCGCCCTCAAGTACCTGCGCCACGACGACCCGGTGCTGGTTGAACGCCTCCTCCGCGAGGCGCGCGCCCAGGCGCGGGTCGACCACCCGTCGGTGTGCAAGGTCTACGAGGTCGGTACCGACGACGGCCGCCCCTTCATCGCCATGGAGTACGTCGACGGCGAACCCCTCGACGTCGCCGCCGGTCGGCTTTCCACCGAGCACAGGATACTGCTCGTCAAGCAGGTCGCCGAGGCGGTTCAGGCCGCCCACTCCGCCGGTCTGGTCCACCGCGACCTCAAACCGGCCAACATCCTCGTCGTCGACCGCGACGGCGAACCCTTTCCCTACGTCCTCGACTTCGGCATCGCGAGGATCGAGGAGATCGCCGGTCTGACCCTCACCGGCCAGGTCATGGGGACCCCCGGCTACCTTTCCCCCGAGCAGGCGCGCGGCGATCTCAACGCGGTCGACCGCCGCACCGATGTCTTCTCCCTCGGCGTCATCCTCTACGAAGTGCTCGGCGGCAGGCGGCCGTTCACCGGCGACAGCAACGTCGAGATCCTGATGCACCTCATCGACGACGAAGCACCACCGTTGCGGCGGGTGGCGCCGGCGGTGCCCCGCGACCTCGATACCGTCGTCATGACCTGTCTCGAGAAAAACCCCGATCGTCGCTACGTGTCGGCCCGAGCCCTGGCCGACGATCTCGGTCGCTACCTCGACGGCGAACCTGTCGAGGCGCGACCGATCGGCCTGCTCGAACGGGTGACGCGCCGAGCGAAAAAAAACCCCATCACCGCAATCGCGATCACCGCGGCGGCGACGGCCCTGGTTGCCCTCGCCGTCGTCACCGTCGGCGGCTGGGTCAAGTACACCACCGACCTCAAGCGGGAGCGCAACCTCGCTCTCGCGGCCCAGACCGAGGCCGAGCGCAACGAGCGCGAGGCCACGGAAATCACCGACTTCCTGGTGAGCGTCTTCCAGGGCTCGGACCCCGACATCGCCAAGGGCGGCGCCATGACCGCCCGCGAGCTTCTGGACACCGGCGCCGACCGCATTCGGTCACGATTCGCCGATCAGCCCGCGATTCAGTTTCGCCTCCTGAGCACCCTCGGCAACATCTACCGCAAGCTCGCCATTCTCGACCGGTCGGAGGTACTGCTCCGCGAGGCGGTGGCCGTCGGTGAATCCCTCGACGACGAGCACGCGGGAGGGCTGCCGGATGCGATCGATCAGCTCGGAATCCTGTGCGCCGTTCAGGGACGACACGAGGAAGCCGAGTCGCTGTTTCAGCGATCGTTGGCGCTGCGCGAAGCGATCTTCGGTTCCGATTCCGGTGAGCTGATCACCAGCATCGACAAGCTCGGCAACCTGTACGCCATCCAGGGCCGCTACGAAGAGGCCGAGCCGCTGTTCCGGCGGGCTTTGGCGGTCCGCGAGCGCGACGCCGGGCCCGACTCCGAGAGGGTCGCCTTCTCGCTCGGCAACCTCGGCATCCTGCTCATGCGCCAGGGCCGGTACGACGAGGCCGAGGCCGCATTCCGCCGGGCGCTCGAGATCCAGCGACGAACCCTCGCCGACGACGATCCGACCAGGTCCCGAACCCTGAACAACCTCGGCACCGTGCTCCAGGAACAGAACCGAGGCGCCGAGGCCGAAGCCGTTTATCGGGAGGCCCTGGCGGTCGACGAGGTCGTCTTCGGACCCGACCATCCGACGGTGGCCATGGAGCTGACCAATCTCGGCAGCGCGCTCATGGACCAGGGCCGGTACGACGAGGCCGAGCCCCTCATCCAACGGGCGATCGCCATCCGAGAGGCCGCCTTCGGCCGCGGTCACGCCGAGGTCGCCAACACCCTCAACACCCTGGGCAATCTCTATCGTCGAACCGGTCGCCTCGACGAAGCCGAGGGCGCCCTCCTCGAGGCCCAGTCAGTCTGGGAGCGGACCCTCGGACCCCACCACCCCAATCTCGCCTACGGCTGCAACAACCTGGGCCGGCTCCGGCTCGCCCAGGGCCGGCCCGACGAGGCCGCGGCCCTCTTCGAGCGCGCCCTCGCCATCGCCGAGACCAAGATGTCGGCGGACCACCCCGAGGCGGCGGCGGCGCGGGAGGGGCTCGCCGAGGCCGAGCGGGCAAGGTCGGACGAGGGCTGACGACCGCGGTCGTTCCCAGGGCGCGATGGGAGCGGATCCGGGCACCGGGTCCGCGTGGATCGATCGCGCGTCGGTCACGAAACGGCCCCGGTCCACGTGTCCGGTTTGGCGCGTCCGACGCGCCACCGCGATTCGTCCGACGAATCGTCAGGGCACCGCAATGCAGAGAATGCGGGCGTAGCCGGTGTAGGTTTCTGACACCGACGTATTTTTGAAAAAGCATTCCCAGCTTGCCGGAGCGGAGCCGGTGACCCAGTTGACTGCATAGCTGCTCTTGAGCATGAGACCGCCGGTGGCGATGCAATCGCACGACCCCGAGACCGGGAGGTCGTTCGCATCGTCGCAGCTCGCCTGAAGATTATCCCCACCCCCCGTATGCGTGGGAGGAATCGGCTGTGAGGCCTCCCGCTCGTAGAGCTGCGGCTTGGATACGTAGATCCCGCCGTTGGCGTCCACATCCGCCGCGGTAATCGAACCGTCGAGGATCTCCGCGCTTGTCACAGCACCGTCCGCCAGGTGGGTGTTGGTCACGGCGTTGGACCGGATCGCGCTCGCTCCCACCGCCCCGGCTGCGAGCTTGACTCCCGTTACCGCTCCCGCCGCCAGGTCGGCGGTGTCGACGCCGCCGTCGGCGATGTCCGAGGAGCCGACGCAGCCCGCGCAGGGCACCACGTCGCCGACCCCCTGCCACCGCCCCTCGTCGTCCACCACCATGCCGTACGGCACCCACAGCTCGTCCCCGGTCACCCGGTTCCCCGACAGGTCGCCCTGGACGTGGACGTCGATGAGCCCGCTGCCGCTGTTGGCGAAGACAAAGCTCTGGTCCGCCGCCGACGGCCGGTCGAGCCCGCCCTCCCACAGCCGCGCATCCGCCGCCCCGGCTGCCGACCCGTCGAGCACCAGGTCGGGCCCGCTCCCGAGGTTCGCGGCGGCCACCCCGGCGCCGTCAAATGACGACGTTACCCCGACCACCCCGTACTTTTCACCCGACGTGTCCGGGTGCTCCCCGCGGATCGCCGCCGACGCCGTCGGCACCGACTTGGGCGAAGCCCAACCCGCGTCCGAGTCCGCGTCCGGGTCCGCGTCCGAAAAAAAGCCCGTGCCCGATGAGATAATCGGCGATCCGCCTCCGTTCGCCGCCTCCCACCGCTTGAGCACGTCCAACGCCCGCTGCATCTCCTCCGGCGACGGCGCGTCCGGCACGGTGAAATACCGCCCCGCGGACCACTCGCCCGCGGCGACGACCTCGTCGCCGTCGAGCTCGCTCACCGCCCGCACGAACCACACGTACCGCCCACCGGGCGCGAAGCACTGCTCCGCCGACGGCGTCCAGCTCGTAGCGCCACCCGACACCCGGGTGTACAGCGCCTCGGTGTCGGTCGTGAGCTCGACGCCTTTTGAGGCATCTTCAGGCAATACGTAGGCAACGAGGTCGTACGCTGCGGCTTCGCCGCTCATTCCCCAACTGAAGGTCGGGCACGTGGAACCGACCGTTGCCATGCGATCCCCCGCCCCTGGCGAGACGCCCTCCAAAGCACGGGCGGGCGATCCGAGCACCGCGAGGCCGGCAGCGAGAGTCCCACAGATGGCCATTTTCCGGACGTTCATCATGTTCCTCCCGTTCACGAACCCGGAACTGAAATGCACGTCATGTGGGCTTCGAACGACTGTTGCGAACCGCTGTCGTTACAGTAGGTGCATGAGATGCCGGCCGGCGACGCAGTCGTGTCCCAATTCAACGCCTCCAGAACAATCGGACGCAGACCCGCTGCCGGATTCCCGAAGCAGAACCACGAAAGCGGCAGGTCGTTCGCATCGTCACAGGTCGCCGTGGCGGTGTCACAGAACGTTGACGACACGTTTTCGGTAGCCGTAACTTCATACACCGCCGATTTCGAGGCATAGACGCCGCCGGTCGGGTTCATGTCGGCGGCGGTCAGCGTGCCGTCCAGGACCTGAGAGCTGCTCACCGCGTTGGTCCCGATCTTCGAGGACACCACCTGGCCGTCGGCGATCTTGATTCCCGTGACCGCTCCGTCGGCGAGCTTGGCGCCGGTCACCGACCAGTCGTTGAGGTGAGCCGTCGAGATCGACGATGTCGCGAGGTCGAAGCCCGTGATCGATCCGTCCGCGACCTCCGCGCTCGTCACCGCGTCATCCGCCAGGTGCGCGTTGGTCACCGCGTTGCTGCGCAGCTTGGTCGACCCCACCGAACCGTCCGCGAGCTTCGGCCCCGTCACCGCGCCGTCGGCGAGATCGGCGTTGCCGACCGAGCCGTCGACGAGGTGGCCGCCGTCGACCGAGTTTCCGTGGATGTCATCGGGCCCGATGGTGGCGTCGGCGATCTTGGCCCCGGTCACCGCG